>JBEKSY010000008.1:0-123005 GCA_049516595.1 Anaerolineales bacterium | reverse complement strand
ATCGTCGTGACCTGAGCATCTTTCAGATCGGTTTGCGGTTCATCCAAAGAAGAGTGACCAATGGTCTTTCGGTTCAAATTCCGCTTTGTTCCTACCGATGACATCAAAGTGTCAGGTGGCTAGTCATTTTACACTTATTTCAATGAGAAAACTGATACCCAGAATACAGTTCCCGCCTATCTGGTTCCCAATTTTCAAGTCAAGTCTATAGAATTGTTTTTCAAGTAACGTCAGACGCGATACGTGCCTGGTTGAGGGCGAGGCCATTCCCCGAGTCGGAATTCGTTTTCACGTCTATCAGAGACGGCCGGGGGATGACAGGGTCCACCGCGATTCAAATGCTGAGGCGGATGGGCAAGAGAGCTGGCGTTAGCGGGAGAGTCAACCCTCATGCGTTCCGTCATGCGTTTGCCCGAGAGTTCATGTTGAATGGGGGCGACATTGGGACGGTGTCGCAAATCCTGGGGCATACACAGATAGCGGTCACAAAGCAATTCTATGCGGTGTTCAGTACGGAGGAGCTAAGGGGGGAGCATGACAGGTTCGGCCCAGTGTCGCGTCTGAACGGGCGGAACGCAGCGAAGAGACGTGGATGAGCATGTGACCGTTTGGCACATGATCACCTTTTGACAACAAGAAAGCCCGCTGAGAGGCGGGTTTTCGGCTGTTTTCTCAGGTGGGCCGTGTGGGGCTCGAACCCACAACCTTGTGCTTAAAAGGCACCTGCTCTGCCATTGAGCTAACGGCCCGGACTGAACCATTCTAGCATGCGCCAAAGAGCACCGTCAACGCGCAGGATGCGTCTCGCAGGTGAAAGCCTAGCGGGATTCAGGTGTCTTCTCCGTGTGGTCCGGGGCTGTCGATCGGTCCCGCTGATGCGGGCTCCGGGCCTATGAGCCTACCATGAAGAAGGGGGGGAGACTGCTGCGCTTTCTCCTCGCTAATCGCAACAGGCGCGCGACGGGTCTGAGCGAGACCGGCAAATCAACTACCCCCGAATTGAGGGCAAGGCGAGCCCAAGGCAGGGTCCGGCCGCGCGCTTCTCCCACAACACCCTCGGCCCGCTCCACGTTCATTTCGGCGTCCACCTTCTGACAGCGTTTGGGGCCGGACCGTTCCCACCGTTCCCTTCAGCGGGGATTTCCCCTCGCCGCGCGCCCCTGGGGGAGGGGGATTGACGATCACGTCCTGACGCTTACAATGTCAAAATTCGATTCGGTTTGTAGCCTTGGTTCAGCCCATGGAGGAAAGATGGTAGGTCACCCCGTGGTTCACATAGAGTTCGCAGCGAAGGACCCAAAGAAGTTGTCTCAGTTCTATGCGGGAGCTTTCGGCTGGAAGATGGAAGAGGTGCCCCAATTCGACTATGTAACCTTCGAGGCCAAGCCGGGGCCGGCCGGAGGGTTCCCCCGAATTGACGGCAACATGTATAAGAGCGGCGATGTCGTGGTTTATGTCGAAACGGACGACATTGACGCGTCCTTGAAGCAGATCGAGAAGCTGGGCGGAAGAATGGTGCACGGCAAGACGGAGATCCCTGGACAGGGATGGTTCGCCTTTTTCCAGGATCCGAGTGGGAATCGTGTAGCCTTGTTCACCGGACTCCATCCGTCAGGGTAGGCGTTGCCGATAGCCAGCCCTTGCGTCGTTGAGAGGGTGCTATCAGCCCTCCCCATGAATCGGGACCCGGGTCTTGCCCGGGTCCCATCCAAGCTTGGTAGGTTCAGCCTGGCAGAGAGCAATCCACCCCTCTGCGCCCGCCAAACCGCCCAGGCTAGCCCAATGATGAGGTCGCAGTAGCTCATCAACAAGGCTGCCGAGGCCCAATCATCCTCCCCGAAGTCGATCTGTCCCCGCCAGTGGTTCGGGTCTGCCGATTAGTTGAGGCGAGGCTTGACCATCACCCGCCGCCCCAAGCCGTTCGCATACCGAATCACAAGGAGGAGATCAGTGTCCGAGGCGTTCGGATACCAACCATTGTTGAGCGTCAAGGGACCGCAACGGATCACCGTCGAACTGGCTGTCCCTGGCCGGCATTGGGAAGTGGCTTGAATCCAGCTCACTCCCATCAGCCAGACGAGTTTCAAGAGGGGTCTCATCTGCACCCTGGCTGGAGTGCCTGCCCAGGTACTAAAGAGGTGAAGGCGACACCCATTTGAAGGGGATCCATCGGGCCCCTTGACACGGAAAGAGAGCGGCTGATTGGGGTCGTTGCGGCTACCCGCTCCGTGGCAATCCGGGGGGTGGCCTGAGCGCGCCACGGCAAGCCCCATAGTCAAAGCATTCGCGAGTAAGGCCGCCGTCCACCGGATTCTGCGCACGGCCTGATGATATCCGAGACGCCGGAGGGCGGGCCGCGTCGAGCGGCCGAGTTCCGATCTTGGCTTCCTTTCTCCTCGCCTCCTCGCATGGCGCCTACTCGCTTGCTCTCGCGCCGCGACCTTGCAGCGGCGGCATCTTGTTGGCCCTTGGATGATCGCGTATACTTGAAATCCGCCCGGGCCATTCACTTCCGGAGGCCTGCAAGGATGCCCTCCCTTCGATACTCTATAGTCGTTCCTGTGTTCAACGAGTCCGAGAGCCTCAGGGAGCTTCACCGCCGCGTTTCCCAGGTGATGAATGACATGGGTCAACCCTGGGAACTCGTCCTCGTGGATGACGGCAGCACCGATGGGTCGAATGCCATCCTGCAGGAATTGCGCAAGGAGGACCCTCGGGTTGTGGTCTTGACCTTTACGCGCAATTTCGGGCATCAGATCGCTGTGACTGCGGGTCTCGATCACATTCGGGGCGAGGCCGCGATCATCATGGATGCGGACCTACAGGACCCCCCGGAGGTCATTCCGGAGCTCGCGGCCCGCTGGCAGGAGGGTTACGAGGTTGTCTATGCCGTCCGTTCCGAGCGAGAGGGCGAGACTTGGTTCAAACGGGTGACGGCCAGGCTCTTTTACCGGTTGATTTATCGCATCACGGACGTGGATATTCCGCAAAACGCCGGAGATTTCCGCCTCCTGGACCACCGGGTGGTGAACGCGGTGAGCCGGATGCGGGAACATCACCGCTTCCTGCGCGGCATGGCCTCCTGGGTCGGCTTCCGACAGGTCGGGGTTCCCTATCAACGCCAGGCCCGCTATGCCGGGGTGACCAAGTATCCCTTGCGGAAGATGCTTCGGTTTGGGCTCACGGCCGTGACGGGCTTCTCCTACTTCCCGCTGCAGCTAGCCACCTACTTTGGATTCGCCTCGGCTGGGCTGAGCCTCCTGGCCATTCCCCTGGTCGTGGTTCTGCGCATCACCGGTCTGCGCGCTCTGGTTGGGCAAGCCACCACCCTGGCGGTCGTCCTTTTCCTCGGAGGGGTCCAGCTGATCAGTCTCGGAATCCTTGGGGAGTACTTGGGCCGCATCTACGACGAAGTTCGGGGTCGCCCACTTTATCTCCTGCGCGAGGACCTGGACCAGGAGCGCCAGGATTCTGCCAGTTTCTTTGAGTAGTGGAGGAGAATTGTGAGCCAGCTCGTCATTGGACCGACTTTTGAGGAAATGCTCCACCCAGACCGAATTGAGGCTACCCGCAGGCAGCGCGCCCTGGGTATGCTCAAGAAAGATCCGCTGGATCCGATCAATCTGTACAACATCACTTGGCGCGACGGCCGCAACCGGATCATGTTTGAGATCATCCCGCCCGAACTGACCGGGGTCGAGGCGCCGATCGTGGTTCTCTACGGCCGGGATTTCCCGACCGGCTCGCACAAGGTCGGCGCAGCCTACAGTTGCCTGGTCGAAAAGGAAATCTTCGCCGAGGTGGACCCGGCCGTGAACACCTTGGTCTGGCCTTCTACGGGGAACTACGGGATCGGCGGGGCCTGGGTGGGGTGCCGGATGAAGTTCGATAGCGTGGTGGTCCTGCCGGAGATGATGAGCAAGGAGCGATTCGACCAAATCGCTTCTTATGGCGCGCGGGTCATCAAGACGCCGGGCTCTGAGTCGAACGTCAAGGAGATTTACGATAAGACCTGGGAGCTGCGCAAGGACCCCAAGGTCCGGGTATTGAACCAGTTTGAGGAGATGGGGAACTACCGTTTCCATTACCACGTGACGGGGAACACCATCGTCGAACTTGCCGAAGAACTGCAGAAGCAAGGAATCGGCAAAGGGAAGATCGCCGCCTTCGTCTCGGCCATGGGCTCCGCAGGAACGATCGCGGCCGGGGACCGCCTCAAGCAGGTCTGGCCGGACCACAAGATCGTGGGCCTGGAGCCGGTGCAATGCTCGACCCTCTACAACAACGGGTATGGCAGCCACGACATCCAGGGGATTGGCGACAAACACGTGACCTGGATCCATCACGTGGGCAACCTGGATGCCATCATGTGCATCGACGATATCGAGTGCAAGAAGGGGCTTCAACTCCTCACGGAAGAGGCGGGCTGGAAGATCCTGGCCGACCGGCTGTCGATCCCCACGGCGAAAATCAAGAAGCTTTCGACCATTTTCGGGATTTCGGGGGTGTGCAACCTGCTGGGGTCAATCAAGACGGCCAAACACTTCGGGTTGGGGTCCTCCGACGTGATCGTCACCATCTGCACGGACACCATTGAGCGCTACCGTTCGGTTATGGCCGACCTGACCCGGACTTACGGCCGAATGAATGGGGCGGAAGCTCAGGCTCGGACGGAATCCATTTTCCTCGGGCAAAAGACCGACTGGATCAAGGACGGCACTCCCGGCATGCGTCGGCAATGGCACAATCTGAAGTACTACACCTGGGTGGAGCAGCAGGGCAAAACCGTCGAGGAACTGAATGCGCAGTGGAGCGAAGAATGGTGGGCTCGCCATCAGCAAAGGGTAGGGGAGATTGACAAGCGCATTCGCGAGCTCCGAGCCGGGTAGTGCGGCCTCTCCCGAGGAGGCGCGGGCAGCCAAGCGCCGGTTGCGCTCCCTCTGCCAGCAGATGCGGGACGAGTTGGGGGCTCCCTACCAACGGCAGGCGAGCGATTTGATTAGTGCCCAGATTGAGGCCTGGGAACCTTTTCGCAACGCGGGCGTCGTGCTCTCCTTTCTTCCGATGCGCGGGGAGGTTGACCTGCGTCCGCTTATCTTTCACTTCCCGCAAAAGCGCTGGGCCATCCCTCGCGTTGTAGAGGGGCCCTCGCGGCACCTGGAATTCCACTCCTATCGGGACGACCGCCTCGTTCGGCATCGCTACGGGATGCTTGAACCCGATCCGACCCTACCGGAAATCCCTTCCGCGGCGGCCGATCTGATCATTGTTCCTGGGATGGCCTTTACTCGTCACGGATACCGGCTGGGATACGGTGGGGGGTACTACGACCGCCTGCTCTCCGGAGGCGGCCACGCAATAACCTTGGGAGTCTGCTACCACGCTTTGTTACTGGATGACCTTCCTCACGGGGATCGGGACGTGCCCGTGGAGCACGTCGTAACAGAGAGGCTGGGTGTCGTCGACTGCGGGCAACCCCAGCCGACATGAGAACGGCCCAGCCTTCTGCGGGAATGGAAGGATCTTGCGAGCAGGGAAGACGGCGGGGGGAGGCAGGGTGCTCCTGACCTCGACAAACGGCCCGGATCCGGGCACCCAAAACCGGGAACGGAAGCCGGAAGGGGCCCGCTGGTGTTCACCGGCCAAGACCAGCCAAGGGCTGAGGATCCCATTCCTTGGGAAGATATGCCTCGCGGTCCCGGAGGTCAGCCCCAGGAATCTGGATTGCGCTTTCTAACCTCGGCCAGGGCCTGAAAGGTGATATGTGACTTGGAGGGCCTCCAGCCAATCGAAGAGAAACAGGGGGCGCTGGGGCATGATGCCCAAGACACAAGTTCTTGGATGAGAGCCCGGGAGTGTAGGGGAGAGGGGAGGTAAGGATTCCCAGATGGCAGAGACCAAGTTGCTCATCCGCAATGGCAGGTTGATCACGGCGGCTGAGAACGTCCAGGCGGACATTCTGGTAGAGGGGGAGAAGATCAAGGCGATCGGGTCCAGCCTCGATCCGCAGGGAGCAGAGGTCATCGATGCCTTCGACCGCCTGGTCATGCCCGGTGGGGTGGACCCTCACACCCATTTCGATCTACCGATGTTTGGAACAGTTTCCTCGGATGATCACTACACCGGCCCCAAGGCGGCGGCCTTCGGGGGCACCACGACGGTAATCGACTTTGTCCCGCAGGAAATGGGACATTCGCTTCTCTCCGGGCTGCGCTTCTGGCAGGAGAAGGCCTCCAGGTCGCCGATCGACTACAGCTTCCACATGAATGTGACCTGGCTGGGGGAGGGGATTCTCGAAGAGCTACCCAGGTTGCGCGACGAGGGAGTCCCAAGCTTGAAGGTGTTCACGGCCTACAACGGCCGGCTGCGCCTCCTGGACGGCGAGATCTTCCAGGTGTTCCAGGTCGCGGCCAAAGCCGGCCTGATGCCCATGCTCCATGCCGAGAATGGGGATGTCATCGACATCCTCGTCGCGCAAGCCCTTGCGGAAGGCCATACCTCACCCGAGTGGCATTCCCTGACCCGTCCAGCGTGGGGCGAGGAGGAAGCCACAACCCGAGCGATTGCTCTGGCCGCCATGGCGGGGTCGCCTCTGTATGTCGTCCATGTCACCTGTGCGGGAGCCTTGCAGGCGATCCGTGAGGCGCGTCAGAGAGGGCTGCCCATAATGGGGGAAACGTGTCCTCAGTATCTCTTCTTCTCCATCAACGAGCTGCGCCGCCCGGACGGGGCCAAGTGGGTTTGCTCTCCGCCGTTGCGGACTCCGGAGGACAACCAGGCCCTGTGGCAAGGCTTGAAACAGGGGTGGTTGCAGTCGATGGGAACGGATCACTGTCCTTTCTTCTACGATGGCACCACGCCGATACTCTATGAGGGCAAGCCGGTAGCCATCCCAGGGAAGGAGTTGGGGCAGGGGGACTTCACGAAGATTCCCAACGGCCTTCCCGGCGTGGAGGATCGCCTGCCGATCTTGTGGACCTATGGGGTGGGGCAAGGGCGCATCTCGCCCCACCAATTCGTGGCGATGACGGCCACGAACCCGGCCAAGATCTTCGGCCTCTATCCTAAGAAGGGAACCCTCGAGCCCGGGTCGGATGCCGATATCGTGATCTGGAATCCGAGCGCGCGAAAACGCGTGTTGGCGCGGGCCTGGCACCAGCGCACGGACTACAACCTGTACGAGGACTGGGAGCTGGTTGGAATTCCGGAGAAGGTTTTTCTCCGGGGCCACATGATTGTGGATGGTGAGCGCTGGCTTGGGCGAAGGGGAGGGGGGGAGTTTCAGCCCAGGGGAGCCCCCCAGCCGATCTAGCCTGCGCGAAAGCCCCCGCTGAGAACTTGTTTCGCCACGCGCGGAAGCCGAGGGCTGAGTTGGCGCGGTTCCGCCGAGGGCCGTAGGCTGGAGTGGCTCTCATTGCCAGGCTGCCCAAGGCGCGCCGGTGAGTGCCAGACGGAATGCGGTTGTCGCCCCTTGCATGAGTGACCATTGTCTAGATCCGGAGTCCCGCCCATGAAGAATGCGCCGCGTGCCCCCCTTTCGGCGGGGGAGATCATCGAGCTCTCTCGCGCCCACACCCTGTTCTCGTGGTCGGCTCAGTCGAAGGTGGATCCGATCCCGATGGCCCACGGGGAGGGGGTGTACTTTTGGGATGCACAGGGCAAGCGGTATTTGGATTTCAGCTCACTGGTGGTTTGTGTAAACATCGGCCACGGCCACCCGCGAGTGATCCAGGCCATCCAGGAACAAGCCGCGCGCCTGAGCTATGCTGCCCCGTCCATGGCCTCGGAGCCACGCGCCCGCCTGGGCGAGATTCTCAGTCAGGTCGCCCCCGGAGATCTGGATGTCTTCTTCTTCACGCTGGGCGGGGCCGAGGCGAATGAAAACGCGATCAAGATCGCCCGGGCCTACACGGGACGCAGCAAAATCCTCGCCCGGTATCGCTCCTATCATGGAGCCACCCATGGGGCCTTGAGCCTGACGGGCGACCCAAGGCGATGGCCCTGGGAGCCCGTGCTGCCCGGCGTGGTTCACTTTCTGGATCCCTACCGCTATCGCAGTGTCTTCCACCGCGGCCGAGCCGACCTCTCGGAGGAGGAATTCAGTCAGGACTACCTGAATCATCTAGAGGAGGTGATCCAGTTCGAGGGGCCAGGAAATATCGCCGCCGTCTTGATCGAAACGGTTACAGGCACCAACGGGCTGATCATCCCGCCGGTCGGGTATCTCCAAGGGTTGCGCGACATCTGCACGCGGTATGGAATCCTTCTGGTATGCGATGAAGTGATGACGGGGTTTGGCCGAACGGGAAAGTGGTTCGCGGTGGACCATTGGGGAGTGATCCCGGACCTCATGACGATGGCCAAGGGGCTGACCTCTTCCTACGCGCCCTTGGGCGCCGTGGCGATGCGCGCGGAGATCGCCCAGGCCTTTGACAATCGCGTTTTCCAGAGCGGCTTGACCTTCAATAGCCATCCTATTTCTCTGGCGGCCGCCATCGCAAACATCGAGGTCATCCGCGATGAGAAACTCGTAGAACGTTCGGCGCAGATGGGGAAGCTGCTCTCGCGGCATCTGGCAGAGATGGAAGAACGCCATCCTTCGGTCGGCGAGGTGCGCTCGATCGGCCTGTTCGGGATGATCGAGCTCGTGCGAGACCGTCGAACCCGTGAGCCGCTGGCCCCGTTCAACGGAACGAGTGTGGAGATGCAGAAGCTGTCGGCCCATTTTCGAGAACGCGGTCTGTATACCCTCTTTCATTGGAACAACTTCTTTGTTGCGCCTCCGCTCGTGGTCACCGAAGGGCAGTTGGAGGAGGGGTTCAGGATTGTGGACGAAGGGCTGACCCTTGCCGATCAGGACGTGCGCCGCTAGTGGCAAGGAGACTCGCGCTGGGCCCGGGCGGAGCCTTCCCGCAAGGAGTTACCCAGGTTGAGCTTCGGGAGAGCTATTCTCTGCGTAATTCTGCCGCCCCTGGCCGTGATTGATCAAGGCTGCGGGTCGATCTTGCTTGTGACCGCCTTGACCCTGGTCGGTTGGGTTCCAGGGGTAATCGCTGCGGTGCTGATCTGCACCCGGCGAAGATAGTTCCCCTCCAGTCCAGGGGATCCTTTCCCGCGTGTCCTTCTGACTTCCAAACTTCCTTTAGAGGCCCAAGCCCGGGGCGAGCCCCAGTCCAGGGAATCGTCCGGAATTCGATTCCTCGATGGGGCGGTTCCATAGCAGCCATCCGCAGTTGCCTTCTGGGCAAGTCCTGAGCCTCCTCGATGGGGTGTGGGGTTGCCACGTGAGTGACAAGACACAAGGCAACGGCCAGGCCCGAGCAGGCATGGCCGAGCGGCGTTTGATTCCAAGCATCGCGGCGCAGCTCTAGGTTCGAAAAGACCGGATCCCGGTCGCGGGGCGATATCCCCTTTCACCCCGCGCTGGGGTGGAGGGCAACACCTTGCTTCGCCCGATCCCGTTGCTGGCTGGTCGCCATCCGCGAGAGGGATGCGCTCACGTTCTAAATCGATCTCACCCTAACCCTTGGGGCGCTAGCGGCTGTATCGGCCCATGAGCTGTGTCTGATCCAGGATGTGCCCCTCCAGGCTCTTCCGCAGGTCCGCCGCGCTCAGTCCTGATTTCAACTGTAGACTCGCGTCCAGCGCAAAGAGCTTGAAAAAGTAGCGATGGGTTCCAGAAGGTGGGCAGGGTCCGGCGTAGCCCGTCCGGCCTGCGCTGTTGAATCCCTGGGTTCCGAGGCCGGGAACCTCAGGGGTGCCGGCTACGGCCTCCCTCAGGGAAGTGACGCCGGGCGGGAGGTTGTAGAGGACCCAGTGAGTGAATGTGCCCGAGGGCGCATCTGGGTCATCCATGATCAGCGCCAGGCTCTTTGTGTTGGCTGGAGCACCGCTCCAGGCGAGAGCGGGCGAGATGCTCTGTCCGTCGCAAGTGAACTTTTTGGGGATAGCTGTTCCTTCGGTGAAAGAGTCGCTGCGTAACTGAAAGGGCATGGTCTCACCTCCTTGAGCGGGTATCGTCGGGCTGGCCTGGGGGGACAGAGAAGCAGGGGGAGGCCGGGTGACCCAGGCCGAAGGCTGAGCGAAGGCGGGTGATGAGGATTCGAGTGCTGGGGGCCAGGCGCGCAAGCTGTGAGCGCAACCAGGAAGACCGCAAGCTGGCCCGGCCTCGAGCGTCGGATCGCGCCTAATCGGGCTGGATGGGGACACAGACGAGCCATCGTGTGCGGGCCGGCCAAAAAGCACCCCTTGGGTGGAGAGGATACCACAACCGATCGCGCCTCCATCAGTTCAGGGGAGTGGGCCGCGTGATGTCAACCAATGTCCGGGCGCCGGTGGGCGCGAGCAAGTCCCGAGGCCAGAGAGAGAGGATCTTGCTTCGTCGCCCAGCGCTGGCATGGATCTCCACGGTATCGCCTGCCCGCCCGCCGATATACAGGTCGACCCCGGTGGAGCAGCGTCAGAGGCGAGATTCCGCCAGTCGGAAGCCCCGTCTGGAGTTCTGCCTCGGATTGCGTGGCCATCCTCAAGTCCTTCAGGTCCAAGCGCGCGCCGCCCCTTCCGGTCATGTTCCTCATCTCCCGGGATAAGGATCAGTAGGGCACGCGGCCTCTTCTCCGGGACGACCCCAGGTTCAGATAGAGTCAGTGTGGGTCGAGGCCGAGCCGGTCTGCGACTTCGACGGCGGAGAGTTTTTCCGTGGCATCCACTTCATGCAGGCGGGAGGGGAGCCCTCGGCTCTCGAGTAGCCGGTTGACGTTCGATCGGAACTCTGTGGAACCCATTTCACCGGACCCGGAAACGAAAGGGGATGCCCGCAATCTGGCATCCCATGGGAAGAGCGGGAAGGTTCTCCTCCTGCTCTTGGGATCCGCATCAACCTAATAATACAAGCCCCAGCTGGGCTCGGAATCCCCCTCTATCATGGACATGTCCCACATTTCTTCACCGATTTCTATCATGACGGGTCGGGAAAGGGCCTCCTCCGCCGAGTGGCGGGTTGTTTCCACCATGGCGGGGCCGTATGGGCAGAAAGGGGTGGTCAAGAGCATCTTGACCTGAGCCCGATCCTCTTGGATGTTGACGTCGCGAATGAGTCCGAGCTGAATGATGCTGAGTCCGATTTCCGGGTCCATGATCTGGCCCCAGCTATCGCGCAGCTTCTTGGCCAGGTCGGGCTGGTCCTGGTCCGCTTGCCATTGGACTTTGTAAGTCGTCTTTTCCTGCTCTGTCATAAGTTCCCCTCGGAGTTCAGACCCGCGACCAGAGGGGTTGCCGGGGCTGGCTGCGGCTTGGCGGCAGAAAGGATCACGAAGCTGCAGGCTTGGTCCCCACTCAAGATGCAGGATTGTCTCCGTACCGGGCTGGCCAGAGCCTGGGAGATGATGGAGGCGTCCAGCGTACACACCTCGGGGTGGCGCACGCTGATTCGATAATAGGGGCAGTTGAGTTCCGTCACCCGGAAGTTGCCGTTGCCTGTCGCCTCAGCCTTAGCCTCAAAGCCCTCCTGGGCCAGGATCTGCAGCAGCCGCGGGAGCCGCTCTTCAATGGGGAGACCTGCCAGCTCATCGCCCACTTCTCGAGCCATACTCGCGGCGATCTCCGCAAACAGAGTCTGCACGACGCTCTCGGGCAGGTGTTCCTTCATCTCTTTGAGAAGGCGATTGGTCAGGGTGAGGTAGCGTGTGGGGAAGTGCTCCAAGCCCGCCTCGGTGAGCTGGTATATCAGGCGAGGTCTTCCAACCCCATGGCGCGCCTCGTGCGCTTCCACCAATCCTTCGGCCTGGAGTGTTCCCAGATGGTGGCGCACGGAAACGGCGGAGATCTCGGCCTGCTGGGCCAGATCGGCAATGGAACACTGACCCCGTCGGCGCAGGGTAGTGAGAATGGTCTCCCTGGAATTCCGTTCTCGATTTGCTTCCATTTGCCTGGAATCTTAGCACTTGATGGGAGTTTCGTCAATATGTGATATTTTTATATGAATTATTGACGTTTTCCCCTGCGGGTGATATAATCCGCCTCGATAGCCAGGTTTGCAGGTTCCTTGGATGGGAACTGGTTCCAAACGAGCATGAACTGATCCTGAAGCGGCAAGGAGACACATGTCATCAGTCCTGGAAATCCGCAATCTCCACGTGAACATCAATGATCGCCCCATCTTGCGGGGTGTCAATCTTGTCGTCCCACAAGGTGAAGTTCACGCTCTGATGGGCCCGAATGGCACGGGGAAGTCGACCCTGGCGTACACCTTAATGGGCCATCCGGCCTACCAGGCCACGGCCGGGGAGGTCCTCTTCAAGGGACAAAACCTCCTCGAGCTCAAGCCCGATGCGCGATCACGGCTGGGTCTCTTCCTGGCCTTCCAATACCCGGTGGCCATTCCCGGGGTATCCGTTGCTAACTTCCTGCGGACCGCAATTAATGCCCGTCGGCGGGCTCAAGACCCCCAAGACAAGGGCATTGCCGTGCCCGAGTTCCGCAAGCTGCTGAAGGCGAAGATGGAACTCTTGCAAATGGCTAGCGAATTCGCGGGCCGCTACTTGAATGATGGCTTCTCTGGCGGGGAGAAGAAGAGAGCCGAGATCTTGCAAATGGCGGTGCTTGAGCCCGAGATGGCCATCTTGGACGAGACCGACTCGGGTTTGGATATCGACGCGCTGAGGATCGTCTCCGAGGGCGTCAATGCCCTTGCCGGCCCGAGCCTTGGGGTCCTGCTGATCACACATTACCAGCGCATCCTGAACTATATCAAGCCCGACGTTGTGCATGTGATGTACGCCGGGCGAGTCGTGGAGTCGGGCGGGCCGGATCTGGCCTTGGCTTTGGAAGAGCATGGTTATGAGTGGGTGAGGGAGCGGCATCCTAGCGAGGTGACGGAGGGATAGGGATATGGCAGTCTCGGATGCCAAGACTTTGGAAGAGCTTGGCTCGTACAAGTATGGGTTTCGTGACGCCGAGAATTATTTCTACCGGTCCGGCAAGGGGCTGAGTCGCGAGGTGGTCGAGGCGATCTCGGCTCAGAAGGGTGAACCGGATTGGATGCGCGTGATCCGGCTTAAGGCGCTGGATCATTTTCTGCAGCGGCCGGTCCCGACCTGGGGCCCCGACCTGTCCGGGCTTGATTTCAACGAGATCTTCTATTACGTGCGGCCCTCGGAGCGGACCGAGGCAACCTGGGACGAGGTCCCCGACAGCATCAAGAAAACCTTCGACCGCCTGGGCATCCCCGAAGCCGAACGCAAATTCCTATCCGGCGTCGGAGCCCAATACGAATCGGAGATGGTCTACCACAGCCTCCAGGAAAGCCTGGCCAAGCAAGGGGTCATCTTCCTGAGCAGTGACGACGGGCTCAAGCAACATCCGGACATTTACCGGCAGTACTTCGGCACCGTGATTCCTTTCACGGACAACAAGTTCGCGGCCATCAATACGGCCTGCTGGTCGGGCGGATCCTTCGTGTATATCCCGAAGGGCGTCAAAGTGAATCTGCCTCTGCAGGCCTACTTCCGTTTGAATGCCCAGAGTATGGGCCAGTTCGAGCGAACCCTGATCATCGCCGACGAAGGATCCCAGGTTCACTATGTCGAGGGCTGCACGGCCCCGATCTACTCCAAGGACTCGTTTCACAGCGGAGTGATTGAGATCATCGTAAGGCCGGGCGCTCGGGTTCGCTACACGACCATCCAGAACTGGTCCACCAACGTGTACAACCTGGTGACGCAGCGTGCCGTGGTGCATGAGGACGCCACCATGGAATGGGTGGACGCCAATCTGGGGAGCAAGGTAACCATGAAGTACCCCTCCTGTTATCTGGTGGGGAAGGGAGCTCGAGGGGAGATTCTCTCCATGGCCTTTGCCGGTCCCGGACAGCACCAGGACGCCGGAGGCAAGGTAATTCACGCCGCGCCCTTCACGACCAGCAAGGTAACGTCCAAATCGATCAGCAAGGGCGGAGGCCGTGCTTCCTACCGCGGGCTGCTCAAGGTCTATAAAGGCGCGCACGGAGCCAAGTCGAATGTGGTCTGCGATGCGCTCTTGATTGATCCACAGGCACGGACTGACACCTATCCGACCATTGAGATCGATGAGGATGATGTGTCCATCGGCCACGAGGCCACGGTGAGCAAGGTCGGGGAGGAGCAGCTGTTCTACCTCACGAGCCGCGGGCTGTCAGCAGAGGAAGCCACCACGATGGTGGTCTCGGGATTCATCGAGCCGCTGGTGAAAGAGCTGCCCATGGAGTACGCCATCGAGATGAACCGGCTGATCCAATTGCAAATGGCGGGATCCGTCGGCTGATCTCCTCAAACTAGTCTTGCCTGCGCACAGCGGAGATAGGGAACGATGCTCGAACGAGTTGTGATACGCACCGGCCGGGTGCCCGTGCGCGAAACCTCCAAGCCGAAAGACCTGTCGCTCAACTTGACCCAGATCGAAGCCCTGGGCCGCGGGCTGGCGGAGCCAGGTTGGATGACGGATTTGCGCCGGGAGGCCCTGCAGATCTATCAGTCCACGGCCCTTCCGATCCACTCGGACGAGGCCTGGCGTCGCACGGATCTGTCCGAACTCTCACTGGGCGATCTGGAGATCAATGCGCTGGGTCGGCTGGCACGGGTCAAGCGGCCCAAGGCCGACCTGCTTAAGCCCCTGGCGGGCAAGGAACATGGGGGGCAAATCGTTATCGGCGACACGGAACCGCGGATCATTCCGCTGCAGCAGGACTTGGTCCGGCAGGGCGTGATCTTCGAACCCCTGGACGCGGCCGCCCGCAATCACGCGGATATCGTCCAGCGCTATCTGGGCCAGGCCGTTCCGCCGGGAGACGGCAAATTCTCCGCGCTGGCCGCGGCGCTTGCGGATGCCGGGGTGCTCGCATACGTGCCCCCCGGGGTGGATGTGACCCTGCCGCTGCATTCGGTATGTTGGACGAGCGAGATGGGCTTGCGGGCTTGGCGCGTGCTGGTGGTGGTCGACGAGGGTGCTCACCTGACTTATGTGCATGAGAATGCCTCCCCGGACGGAAAGCAGGCCGCCGTACGCGTGGGTCTTGTGGAGACCATTGTTCGCCGGAATGCCACGCTTCGCTTGGTCGAGTTGCAATCTTGGGGATCGAACGTTTGGAACTTCACCCATGAGCGGGCCCGGGTCGAGCAAGGTGCGAACCTTGACTGGGTTTTCGGAGGCATGGGCAGCCACCTGACCAAGAGCTTCATGACGGTGGATCTCCTGGGGGAAGGGTCGGTAGGTAAGATGTCGGGGTTTTATTTCGCGGATGGGATCCAGCATCTCGATCACGACACCCAGCAGAACCACCTCGCTCCCCACACCACCAGTGACCTGCTGTTTAAGGGCGCCCTGCTCGGGCGAAGCCGGTCGGTCTGGCAGGGGATGATTTATGTGGCCCATGGGGCCGAGAAGGCGGATGGGTACCAGGCCAACCGCAATCTGATCCTTTCGAAGGAGGCCCGCGCGGACTCGATCCCGGGCCTGGAAATCCTGGCGGACGATGTCCGCTGCACCCATGGCGCCACGGTTGGGCAACTGGATGCGGAAGAGATCTTCTACCTCCTTAGCCGAGGGATTCCACGCGAAGAGGCGGAGCGGGTCGTGGTGGACGGGTTTTTTGATCCCATCATGCAAAGGATCCCCTTTGAAGGGGTTCAGCGAAGGCTTCGCCTGGTGATCGATGCTAAAATGGCCAGACGTTCGAGCGGTTAGTGGTGCTTATCTATCCAATTGAGGTGAATCATATGCGCAGGGAGGGTCGCTGGGTGGGCTCGCACCAGCCGAAGAGCATGGCGGAACACACCTTCATCGTGGGAGAGCTGGTCGAAGTCCTTTGTGACCACAAGCAAAGCGGCCGACGCGTGCGGGATTGGGTGGAGGGGGTGATCGTGCACACGGATGCTCGCATGACGGCGGTCCAGTTTCGGAGTGACGTGTACTTGACGGATGGCTGGATGGTGCCGGATCGCATCCTCTGGTTCACCCGCGGCTCCCAGAGAATCCGGCCGGTGCGGCGGCCCCGCCTGAAATCCGCGGGGTCGAAGTCGCGGCGGCGCAATTGACATGCCCTTGGAGAATGATTCGGCTGGTGCTCCAGCGGAGGCGAGGTTCAGGATGAACCCCAGGCCTGTTGCTCCGGCACTCCTCGATTGGCAAGGAATCCGAGAGCAATTCCCCATTCTTGACCTGGAGGTGCACCCGGGCGTGAGGCTGGTCTATTTGGATTCGGCGTCGACCTCGCAGAAGCCGGCGGCCGTGATTGAAGCCATGGACCGCTTCTATCGGAAGACGAACGCGAACATCCACCGTGGGGTTCACTACCTGGCTGAAGAGGCCACGGCCGAGTACGAGCAGGCCCGAAAGCGGGTGGCCGAGTTTATCGGCGCCGAGCAGCCGCAGGAGATTATCTTCACCCGCAACACCACCGAATCAATCAATTTGGTCATGCAGACCTGGGCGAGAGTGAATCTTCACCCGGGAGACACCATCCTCCTGACCGAGATGGAACATCATTCCAATATCGTGCCCTGGCAAATGCTCGCCAGCGAGCGGGGTCTGAAGCTCGAGTTTGTCCCCGTGACCGAGCAGGGGCAGCTCGATTCTCCTTCCCTGGAGCACTTGCTGGAGGAAAAAAGGCCCGGGCTGGTTGCCGTCACCCAAATGTCCAACGTGCTGGGGACGATCAACCCGGTCGAAGAGATTGCCCGCAAGGCGCACCAGGCGGGGGCGCTCGTTCTGGTGGACGGAGCCCAATCGGTCCCCCACATGGCGGTGAACGTGAGGTCCCTGGACGCTGATTTCCTCGCTTTCTCGGGCCATAAGATGTGTGGGCCGACAGGGATTGGCGTCCTGTATGCAAAGCGGGCGCTGCTCGAGGCGATGCCTCCGTTCATGGGCGGGGGGGATATGATTCGCCGCGTTCGCCTGCGCGGGTTCGAGCCCAACGAGGTTCCCTACAAGTTCGAGGCCGGAACCCCTGCGATCGCGGAGGCGATTGGGCTAAAGGTGGCGATCGACTTTCTGGAGAGGGTTGGCATGGACGCGATCCATTCGCATGAACAGGAGATCGCGGCTTATGCCCTGGACCGGCTGTCGGAGATTCCCGGATTGCGGGTCTATGGCCCGCCCGCGGAGGCGCGCGGAGGGGTGACTTCCTTCTCGATGAAATCCGCGCACCCCCATGACGTCGCTCAGGTGTTGGATCGCTACGGTCTCGCGGTCCGGGCGGGTCACCACTGCGCGATGCCTCTGCATGAACGGTATGGCTTGGCGGCGACGACCCGGGCCTCCTTCTATCTTTACAATACGCTCGAGGAGGTCGATCGCCTGATTGAAGGCCTGGGCAAGGTAAACGAGCTCTTCGCGTAGTCAGCTCTCCCCGGATCAGTGAGGAGTCGAAAAGGAGCCTGGTGGACGATCTGTATCGAGAGTTGATCCTGGACCGCTACAAGAACCCGCGGATGCGCGGAACGCTCGATCCCCACGATATCTCCTATGAAGATGACAACCCGCTGTGTGGCGACCATCTGCGGATTGATCTGCGGCTGGATGCGGAGGGACGAATACACCAGGCGGCCTTTTCGGGCGAGGGCTGCGCCATCTCTCTGGCCTCGGCGGATCTCCTGACCGAATCGATTGTGGGCAAGTCGCTGGAGGAAGTGCGCAAGTTGGGAAAAGAGGACATCCTGGAAATGCTCGGCATCGAGCTGAGCCCGGTTCGCCTCAAGTGCGCGCTGCTTTCGCTCAAGGTCTTGAAGGCCGGGGCCTACGGCTTGGCCGAAGCGAAAGACCTGGACTGAAGCGCGGACACGGCCCAGCACCCAGCCCGGCGGGCAGGGTGGGCCGTGGGCAGCAGGTTGGAGGCACGGCATGTACAACTACCTCACGCTGGCTGAGAAAGAGGCGGTGTTCGTCCCGGTGGGAAAACTGAGTGATTTCGCCTCCGGCGACCGCTGGTTGTTCGAGATTGACGGGCAGCCCATCGCGCTCTTTCGCATTGCCCAAGATTGGTACGCCATCGCGGATATCTGCACGCATGATGAGGGGCCGCTTGGGGAGGGAACTCTTGAGGGCTTGGAGCTGGAGTGTCCCCGGCACGGCGGCCGATTCGATCTGAGGACCGGCAAGGCCACCCGCCTTCCCGCCGTCATGGATATCCCGGCCTACCCCGTACGGGTGGTCGGCGAAGAGGTGCAAATCGGGATGCCCCGGGAGGCCCCCTCCTGACCTGAGGCGTGAGCCTCCAAGCAGTGCGCCCAACTGACCTTGCGAGCCGCCGGCCGGGGATATTGTCAGGCCGGCGGTTTCTCATTAAGTCTGCGAGCGAAGCGGCCCGCAGTCTCCATGGCGAGACCGATGAAGACGAGAAGTCACCGGAGTCGGGCGCAGGTGGGGAGCGCGAAAATGCGAACGTGGTAAGATTGCGCGAATCTTTCCTAGCAAATTCCTTGGGGCGGACGCGGGCACCGTCCCGATCAAGCATGAAAGGAGTTCTGAGCCTATGGCCAGCAAGACTGTGAGGAGGACCTCAAGACCGAAGGCGACCAAGAGGCCTGCAAGGAAGGCGGGCCCCTCCCGGGTCAAGAAATGGGTCTATTTGTTTTCTGAAGGCAATGCGAAGATGAAGGACCTGTTGGGGGGCAAGGGGGCGAACCTGGCCGAGATGTCTCGCGTAGGCCTGCCGGTTCCTCCCGGGTTCACGGTGACCACAGAAGCGTGTAATGCCTACCTGCTGCGCCAAGGCCGATTCCCGACCGGGATGTGGGATCAGGAGCTGGCGGCTCTCGTGAAAATTGAGAGGCAAGCGCGAAAAAAGTTCGGTGACCCGGTCAATCCTCTGCTGGTGTCCTGTCGATCCGGAGCCAAATTCTCCATGCCCGGGATGATGGACACCGTACTGAACATCGGTCTCAATGACGATACGGCGCAGGGAATGATCCAGCTGACGGAGAACCCGCGCTTTGTTTATGATGCCTACCGGCGTCTGGTCCAGATGTTTGGATCCGTGGTGATGGGCGTGCCGGATGAGCCGTTTGAGAAGGTTCTGGAGGACTTCCGCAAGCGGCGGGGGGTTCCTTCCGATGCCGACTTGACGACCGAGGACTTGAAGGCCATCACCGCTCGCTTCAAGGACATCGTCCATGAGCACACTGGCCGGGAGTTCCCGTCCGACCCCCTGGAACAATTGCGCTTGGCGACGGAGGCCGTTTTCAAATCCTGGAACGGGAAACGGGCCATCGACTATCGTAATGCGGCGGGCATCTCCCATGACCTGGGAACCGCTGTGAACATTGTCACTATGGTTTTCGGAAACATGGGCTCGGATTCGGGCACGGGCGTGGTGACCACACGCAACGTGACCGACGGCAGCAAGCAGCTGGAGGGCGACTTCCTGACCAATGCCCAGGGCGAAGACGTGGTGGCGGGCACTCGCGCTACCCGCCCGATTTCGGCCCTGAAAGACGAAATGCCCAAGATCTACGCTCAATTCGTCCGGGTCTGCCAGAAACTAGAGAAGCACTATCGCGACACCCAAGATATCGAGTTCACGATCGAACGCGGCAAGCTGTGGATGTTGCAGACCCGGGATGCCAAACGGGCAGCTCAGGCGGCGATCCGCATCGCGGTCGAAATGGTCGAGGAGGGCCTGATCTCGCGGGCGGAAGCTGTCGAGCGGGTCAGGCCGGAGCATGTCGACTTTTTCCTGCACCCTCAGTTTGATCCCGCGGAAAAACGCTCGGCCGAGGCGCGGGGAGATTTGATTGCCAAAGGGCTCAACGTCTCGCCGGGTGCCGCGGTCGGCCAGATTACCTTTGATGCGGACACCGCGGAACGCTGGTCCAAGGTCGAGAAAAAAGAGGTGATCATGGTCCGGCCCGAGACCAAGCCGGACGACGTGCATGGGATGCTCGCGGCCAAAGGCATCCTGACGAGCCGTGGCGGGCGGACCAGCCACGCGGCCCTGGTGGCTCGCCAGTTCGGGAAGCCCGCCGTGGTGGGTGTGGCCGCCATCGAGGTCGACCTGGAGCGGCGCAACTTCAAAGTGGGCGGCCGGGTGTTCAAAGAGGGCGATTACGTGTCGCTCGATGGCACCTCGGGCGAGGTGTTTGCAGGCCAGATCAAGACGGTCGTCCCCGACATCACGGATCCCTTCCTGAGTGAGCTGCTATCCTGGGCCGACAAGATGCGTCGCCTGGGGGTGTGGGCGAACGCCGACTATCCGCGGGACGCGGAGCGCGCCCGCCAGAACGGGGCCGAGGGAATTGGACTCTGCCGAACCGAACACATGTTCTTCCAGACGGAACGCCTGCCGATCGTCCAGCAGATGATTCTTGCCAAGACAAGCCAGGAGCGGAAAAACGCGTTGGATCAGTTGCTGCCCTTCCAGCGTTCTGACTTCGAGGGCTTGTTCCGCGCCATGGATGGGCTGCCGGTGACCATCCGCTTGATCGACCCGCCGATGCATGAGTTCCTGCCCTCCTATGACTCCCTCCTTCAGGAGGTTACCGAGCTGAGGGTTCGGGGGAAAAACCCGTCGCTCCTGGCCGAAAAAGAGAAGATGATGTCGGCCGTGGAGGCCCTGCGCGAGGACAACCCGATGCTTGGCCTGCGAGGGGTGCGCCTGGGGATCCACATCCCTGAGCTTACTCAAATGCAGGTGCGGGCGATCTTCGAGGCGGCCTGCAAATGCACCCGGGAGGGGCTGAAGGTCATCCCCAAGGTCATGATCCCTCTGATCTCCCACATCAACGAACTGCGCCTTCAGCAGACCGCGCTGGAGGAAGAGGCCAAGCGGGTGATGGAAGAGCAAGGGGTTAAGATCAGCTACATGTTCGGCACGATGATCGAGATTCCCCGGGCCGCCCTGACCGCCGACCAGATTGCCGAGTTCGCGCAGTTCTTTTCCTTCGGCACCAATGACCTGACCCAAATGACTTTCGGCATCTCGCGCGACGATGCCGAAACCGGATTCCTGATGGAATACCTGGACAAGGGGATCTTGCTCGAGAACCCCTTTGCCAGCATCGATGAGACCGGCGTGGGCAAGCTGATGGAGATGGCGGTCAAGCTGGGCCGGGCGACGCGCCCGTCCCTGGAGATCGGGATCTGCGGCGAACATGGCGGCGACCCGAAATCGATTGCCTTCTGCCACCGGATCGGGCTGGACTACGTCTCGTGCTCGCCCTTCCGCATCCCGATTGCACGACTGGCGGCGGCGCACGCGGCTTTGCAAGGTAAGAAGTAGTCTCTGCCCTGCCGGGACGATCTCCTGGAGGACGAGATCGGGCGGGACAACCTCCCGCCCGATTTGATTCTAGGCTGCCGATGGGGGGGCCGAGAGAACCCTGGCCCGGCTTCGCCGCTACCGCCGGGGCTTCACCACCCCCGCAGGAAGGTGCCCCAGTCCTGGTTGTCGGTCAAATGACGACCGAAGAGATAGGTGGCGGTCGCGGAGGGTTCGCGCGGCGCGTGAAGAAGGTGCATGTGAGCCTCGTCCGACGTGCGTCCTCCTTTGTGTCGGTTGCAGCTGGGGCATGCGGCTACCAGATTCTCCCAGGAATGGCTGCCCCCGCGATGGCGCGGGATGACGTGATCCACGGTCAGGCCCGGGGTTTGGCGTCCGCAGTACTGGCAGGTGAATTCGTCGCGGTGGAACACCTCGCGCTTGCTCAGGCGGACCCGGGGACGCGGTCGATGGATCATCTTCTCGAGCTGGATGACCGATGGGCGCGGGAACGTCAGGCGCACGGTCCGCACGTACCCCCGGCCATTGGCCAGCATCCGCGCCTTTCCGGCGACGATCAGATTCAGAGCCCGATGGGTATTGCACACGTGGAGCGGCTCAAAGTTCGCGTTCAATACAAGTACCAGTTCACTCACCTAAACCTCCGGCCATCGCGAGCGAGTATAGCACCCCCGCCGCGGGATCGACAAGAGTCAAAGCCCGCTTCCAGGTCGAGGGCCGTGCCCGTTCCTCCGGAGGTCCCTGAACGGCCGGGAGCATCGCCTGAAACCATTGTGATATGGACCGAGGGGAGCTTGCCCTCGCCGGATGGCCAAGTCCTGCGCGAGCTGGCCACCCGAGAAGCGCGGGGGAACACCCGGTCTTCAGGTATACCTCTTTCGAACCTCCGCGCTGAGAAAGTCCATGACCCACACGACGATGACGATTCCCAGGATGGCCGTTCCGGCCCTCGAGTACTGGAGCAGATTAATCTGCTGGCTCAGGTAGAAGCCAACGCCTCCCCCGCCCACAAATCCGAGGATGGTGCTGATCCGGACGTTAATGTCCCAATGGTAGATGACAAACGAGATGAAATCTGGCACGACTTGAGGCACCACCGCAAAGAAAACGACCTGGGGACGACTGGCACCGGTGGCGGCGACCGCCTCGAGTGGACCGGGGTCAATGCCTTCAACCGCCTCGGAGAACAGTTTGCCCAGGGAGGCGACCGTGACCACGGATAAAGCGAGCACCCCGGCAAATGGCCCAAAACCCACCCAGAAGGCGAACACCGTCGCCAGTACCAACGAATCGTAGGAGCGGACAATGTTCAGGATCGTGCGGACGACCGCGTAGACGGCATCGCCCAACCGAGTGCCGCCCATGATGTTGCGAGCGGCTAGAAAGCTCACCGGTGCGGCGATCACCGTGCCTACCGTCGTGGCCAGAAGGGCCATGAAGAGTGTTTGGACGAGCAGCCCAATCACATCATTCAGGGCCTGGCTCGGCAGCAGTCTCCCGGTTGGGACCAAGATCTCCACTTGCAAATGGCTGGCCTTGCCTGCCGTTGTGGCATTGATCGGACGAACCTCAACCTGTTGGCTGAATCTTCCCTGCGCATCGGTCTGGGCCAACTCGGAAAACAGATCGTTACCATCGGGCAGGAGCCACTGGATCTTCACCTGCGCTTTGGGGGGCAAGTCCATCCCCTGGACGGTGATCATGTCCCTCGGGTTGGCGCAGGAGACACTGGGGACAATGCGAGGCCCCACGGAGGAGGGCTGAGTGGCGGCCGCCGAACCGCAGGGGACAGGGAAAACGAGGTCGAGGGTGGTATTCACAGTGCGGTGCGTGAACAGGTCGGGGTGAAGGAGCTCGCTGAGGAGCTCTTGGCTTTTGGGTAGGGAGGTGAACAGCTTGACGAGGTCGATCTGGGTGACCCGATACCCAACGACGTAGGCTCCGATCGCGAGGACCAGGAAGAGACCGGTGACCAACCCGCGGCGCAAGCTGAAGTCCTGGGGCGTCATCCTAGACCAACCGCGCTCGGATCCGTGCGCTGACGGCATCCAGCGCCAGCACGATCACGGCGATGGCGATGAAGGCGGATCCCACAGGACGAAACTCGCCTTTGATGATCCATTGGTAAAGATAGAATCCGATTCCGCCGCCCCCCACAAACCCAATAATGGTGGAGGTGCGCACGTTAATGTCCCAACGATACATGGTGAAGGAGGTGAAAGCGGGCACGATCTGAGGGATGACCGCATATCGCACCATTTGAGGCCAGGAGCCTCCGGCGGCGCGAATGGCTTCGAGCGGCCCGGGATCGATGCCCTCGATGACCTCCGAGTAGAGCTTGGCCAGCGCGGCGATGGTGTGCAGACCGATGGCGATGGCCCCCGCAAAGGGCCCCAATCCGACAATGACCACGAAGATGATGGCAACGATCAAGGGCTCGATCGATCGCAGGATATTAAGGGCGGTCCGCGTGAGCGTGTAGAGGGCCAGGGTGACCAGGTTCCTTCCCATCAGATTGCGGGCCGCCAGAAAGCTGATCGGCACGGCTCCCAGCATTCCCAGAGTGGTCGCCATCAGCGCCAGGAAGATGGTCTGCACGATTCCCTGAAGGACATAGGAGCCGTTCTGCGAGAGCTGGTACCCGGGCAGTGAGCGGGATTGCGTCAGGTAGACGCGATGCTCAAGCGGCAAGGTGGGATTCGGGACGGCGGTGAGAGCATCGGGCGGAATTTGAATGAGGACGGCAAGGTCACCCTGCGAGTCCGAAGTCTTTATGAGCGGCGTGGCGAATTGCGCCCCCAGGGGCAGCCGGTCTCCAATTGGGGTAGCCCATTCGATTTCGGTCTGGGAGCTGGGCCATAACCCGCTGCCCTTCACGATCAGCGGCTCGTTCAGATTCCCGCAGGAGGGCGTGACCTGGATCTGAACGTTGTTGACCTCGTTGAAAGCGGGGGGTGGGTTTGGCCCGCACGGCACTTCGACCTCCACCCAGGCCGTATTCGTCAATTCCCGTTGGATCACGAAGTCGGGGTGGAACATGGGGGCGAGGATGAGTCCGGCCCGGGCGAGGTTCTTGGTCAGGGCCGAAGGATCGATCTGAGTGACCTGCCAGCCGATCCCGTAACCCATGGCTAGGAGAGCCAAGATGGGGAGGGCCGCCGAACGGCTCTTGCCCAGCGCGAGGCTGGCAGCATCCCACGCGTTCCACAGCCACAGGATGCCGGGAATGAGAAACCAGCCCATCACCCCATACCACGCGGTCACCAGAATGGCGACCAACGTGCTGATCAGAACCGCCGCCCCGCGATACCTCCGTCCCACGTAATACTGGCCAAGGCCAGGGATCAGAAGGGATAGGCCCACAGCCAAATAGATGGAGCGGTGCGGTCTCTCGACCGAGGGAGACTTGGGCATGCTATGGACCCTCGACGGTCGTCGCGCGAACCTCTTGGGCCTCTTCGCCGTAGATCTCTTTGAATTTCGCCCGGTCGATCTCGCGCGGGAGTCCCTCAAAGACCTTGAGGCCCTCTTTGAGGCCAATCACCCGAGTCCCATATCGATGGACGAGGTCGAGGAAGTGCAGGCTGCAGATTACGGTGATGCCTTCTTGGTTGAGTTGTTCCAGGTAGCGAAGAATGGAGTGTGCCAGAACAGGGTCCAGCGAGGCCACCGGCTCGTCGGCGAGGATCAGCTTGGGTTCCTGCATCAGGGTGCGAGCGATACCCACCCGCTGCTGTTGTCCTCCGGATAGGGTATCGGCACGGACCGTGGCCTTATCGGCGATGCCAACCCGGTCCAGGGCCCGCTGGGCAAGCTCGCGGTCCGACCTGGGCCAGATTCCAATCAGGCTCAACAGCGGGTTGGCGTATCCCAACCTCCCCGACAGGACATTGGTGAGGACGCTGCTTCGCTTGACCAGGTTGAATTGCTGGAACACCATGCCAATGTGACGGCGGGCCTTGCGCAGCTCCGCCGGGGAGGCCCGGGTGAGGTCGAGCTCATCCAAGAGGATGCGCCCCTCGGTCGGGTCGATCAGGCGGTTGATGCAGCGGAGCAGGGTGGACTTGCCGGAGCCGGAGAGGCCGATCACCACCAGGAATTCCCCATCCTGGACGGTGAAGCTCACATCCTTCAAAGCGACCGTTCCGCCGGGGTATACCTTGGTCAGATGCTCGACTCGGAGCAAAGGGACTCCTCCGGGTGGCCAAAGGAACTCGAGGGGAGGAAAGGTTTCCCTTTCTCCCCTCGAGCGCACAGGGAAGGCTATTTCACATACTGGCTGAGGTCAACGCCGGAGGCCTGCAGGTACGAGCGGAACTGATCGTAGAACGTGTCGTCGGCCTTGGTCAGCCCGCCGATCTGGTAGAGGTCGTTGAGCCCCTTCTTGCCGGCATCGGTGCCGGCGACCTGGAGCATGGCGCTCGTGATCTTGGCTTGCTGGTCCTGGGGCAGGTCGGGAGCGAAGGACATGTTGTCGTTAGGGATGATCGGAGGCGTCTCGAAGACCACCACCACCTTGGTCATCACGTCAGGCAGGTCGCTGGTCACCCCCGTCCGCGCGTCCACAAAAGTGGCCCCAAAGTCACAAATGCCGCCCACGTAGACGGCCCGCGCCACCTGGGGGTGGCCTCCCGCGAAGACGGGGGCCTTCAGATCTGTATCCGTGTTCAGGCCCGCCTTCTTCAGGAAGATCATGGGCAGTACGTATCCTGAAGCCGATTGCTGGTCACCGAAGCAAGGTCGCTTCCCCTTGAATTGCAGCAGGGTCGCGATCTCGGCATCGGTTGCCGGCGTGTCGGCCGCAGGTGTGAAGCCTGCGTCGGCCCGAGCGATGAACTGCGAACCGTAGTGGTCCGAGCCGTTGCGCTGAGTGATCAGCGCAACGTTCGCATAACCCTTTTGATGGGCGAGGATGTATGCGAAAGTCGCCATCCAGCCAATTTGCGCGTTTCCCGAACCCATCGCTTCCGTCAGCGCGGCGTAGGAGGTCGGAACCACACCCTTGAAGGTCAGGCCCGTGGCCTGCGCCAGCTGGGTGAGGACCTCCTGCCCGCCGGTCGTGATCTGTTGCGAAGTGGCCGAGGGTTCAAAGGCAACCACGATCGGGTTGTCGGCAGTGCCCAGGGGAGCGGCTGGGGCCGCGGTGGGGGTCGCGGCAGGCGGAGCGGTCGGAGCGGTCGGAGCGGTCGGTGCTGCGGTTGGAGCAGGGGTCGCTGCCGGGGCACAAGCGGCCATAACAGCGACAAGAAGGGATGCCACGACTAGCAGAAGGGATCGATTGCGCATTGGGTGCTCCTTTTCTCCTCAGTTTTTGCTCAATTGCGGGTGCGCGGCAAGGTTGTACGCGTCGCCAGGAGTAACTCCGGGTAACACCTCCTTTTCATCGTGCTGTATCGTCAATGACCTGCGGCCAAGCTATAGTACTTCACCTCCGCCTTTCTTGCAACCTGGTCGTGGGCGAGCGTATACTCGTGCCATCTATCAATTCGGCCCAAGGTCCCGCACCTATGTCCGTCTCCCTCTCCAGTCCCCTCTATCAATTCGATCTGTGGCCGAAAGAAGGCACGTGGAGCCTCTATCGGAAAACCCGCCTCGTCCCGCTCGTGGAAGGGGCAAGGATGGGAGCTGCCTGGACCGACCAGAAGGGCCGAGCCGCGTGGGTAGGATCGCTGGAGGGCAGCTCGGTTTCCTCCGCATCAGGCGAGATTGGCGGGGTTGGGCCGGTAGACGAGCTGCTCCTTGACCGTGACCTGGGAAGGGAGGGGTTGTGGGTCCGCGTGGAGTTTGCCCTGGCGCGGGAGAAACCGCTGTTTGTCTGGCGAGCGCGTTTTGAGAACCGTGGAGCGCGCGAGGTCTGGCTCGATCGTTTTGACCTGTTGCGGGTGGGGCCGAGGGCCCTGCGCGAGGCCTCGCGCTCCTGGATCACGAGCATGTTGCGCGGACCCCTGGCCTCTGTGTCTCCAGGCGCCTTGCGCCTGTCGGATTCTCCGGGCCCCCTCAGTTGCTTTGTCAACGGATGGCAGAGTTGGAGCTTTGCGGGAAGCCTGCGCGAGCACCAGCGCATGCCGCATTTCAAGCTTGGCCCCTTGCAGTCCCCGATGCACGACAACGGAGGCGCCCGGATCCCTGGCCATCCCGGCCATTTCGTCTCGGAGATGTTTACGATCCTCAGTGACCTGGGCAGGGGCGCCAACCTCGTCGCAGGGTTTCTTTCCCAAAAAGAAGCTTTCGGCAGCGCCGAGGTTTGGCTGGATCGGTTCGCCCCTTCCCTCTGGTTGCGGGAGAGCGGGGATGGCGTGCGCCTGGATCCGAGGCGCGCATTCGCCACGGATTGGGCCTGCTTGCTCCTGGCCGCCGGGGAAGAGGACTTCCTGGGAGAATACCTGGGGTGCGTCGGCGCGGCGAATCAGGCACGAATTCCGAAGAATGAGCCCGTCGGATGGTGCAGCTGGTACCAGTTTTTCAAGAAGATAGGCGAAGCCGACCTGCTCGCCAATGTGGAAGCGGCGAAACAGGGACGGTCCCGTCTCCCTATTGACGTCATTCAACTCGATGACGGCTATGAGGCCGAGGTGGGTGACTGGGGCAGGCGCAGCGAGAGGTTCCCCAACGACTTTCGCTGGCTGACCGGAAAGATCCGCGAAGCGGGGTTCACGCCGGGCTTGTGGCTGGCCCCGTTCTTGGCGAAGGGCTCTTCGCAACTGGCCAGGCAACATCCCGAATGGCTTCTTCGGGGCCGACTGTTCGGCCGCGCCTCTGCCGGGTATGCTCTTGACAGCTTTGGCGGAGCGCTCGACCCCACCCGCCCCGAGGTCCTGGGACACCTGCAAAAACTGATTCGGACCGCGGTGGCGGAGTGGGGGTTTGGCTACTTGAAACTCGATTTCCTCTACGCCGGGGCCCTGCGCGGGAGGTACGCGGACCCCACGCGGACGAGAGCTCAGGCCCTGCGACGAGCGCTTGAGGCGATTCGCGAGGCAGCCGGAGAGGAGACCTTTCTGGTTGGGTGTGGTTGCCCGTTGGGCTCGGGAATAGGGGTGTTCGACGCCATGCGGATTGGGGAGGACGTAGATCGAAACTGGTACCCTACTTTTCGACCGCTCACCCGCTACCTTCGCGACGATCCCGCTTTTCCGGCAGCGAGGAATGCCATCCGCAACGCGCTCACGCGCAGCGTGCTTAGCCACCGATGGTGGCTCAATGATCCAGATTGTCTGATTGTCCGTGAGATCGACAGCAACCTTTCCAGGGCGGAAAGGCAGTCTCTTGCGACCGCGCTGGCCGTTTCGGGTGGGATGATTGTGTTCTCGGATGATTTGCGGTTCCTTTCGGAGCCTTCTCTTCGAATGGCCCAGGCGTTGCTTCCCGTCCAAGGCGAGGCGGGCCGGGTCCTCGACTGGGCGGATCGCGACTACCCCTCGCTGGTCCTCGTCACCCACCGGGGCGCGCTAGGGGAATGGACGACTCTGGCGGTCTTCAACTGGAGTGACCAGGAAGAAAACGTAGAGGTGCCGCTCGAGCGTATGGGTTGGCTGGAGGATATGCTCGTCCACAGCTTCTGGGACGATGAGCTATACGAACTGCGAGGGAAGAGCATCTCGCTGAAGGGGATTGAACCGCATGGATGTCGACTCCTGGCTGCTTTTCCAAGAAGCGGGACGGCATCCTGGGTGGGGAGCACGCTGCATGCCTCCCAGGGGCGGGAAGTGGCAATCTGGACCGCGCAGGAGGGGGTGGCGGTTTGCCAACTTCGCATTGGCCGGAAGGCGGAGGGAAAAGTGCTCCTGGCAATCCCGACCCGGCCTATCCGCGCCGAGATCGACGGCCGGTCAATCCAAGGAAAAGACCGGGGCTCGAGCATCTGGGAGTTCGCGCTGTCCTTTGACCAGCAGGCGGTCCTGCGGGTCTGGTATGAGTAGGGGCGGACTGGAATCTCGTTTGCAAGGGGGAACACCCCGGGGGTGAGGACCTTGCTTGCTGACCCGATGCAATACTTCTTCCATCCCAATGCCATTGTGGCTATCGGGATCTCGCGCAGCCCGACCAAGCTCGGGTACGGCCTCGCACGCAACCTGCTGAGGACATCCCCCGTGCCTGTTTTCTTGGTTCATCCGGAGGGAGGAAGCTGGGAAGGTGCGCGCGTGTACCGATCCCTCGATGAGATCGAGACGCCCGTCGATCTTGCGGTCATCCTGGTTCCGGCCCAAAGCGTTCCTGAGGTCCTGAGGGCATGCGGCGATCATGGGGTGAAGGCGGCGATCGTCCAAGCCGGCGGGTTTCGCGAAACCGGTCTCAAAGGCGCTGAGCTGGAACGAGATCTGATCGCTGCCGCCGCTGCGAACAACATCCGGGTCATGGGACCCAACTGCATTGGGGTCATCGATACCCACATTCCTCTGGACACCACGTTTCTGTTTTCCTATGAGCATGTTCCTGGCAGCCTAGCCTTTGTCTCCCACTCGGGAGCTACTTGTGCGGGGATTCTGGATTGGGCCCACCACGAGGGCTGGGGGATCTCCCGACTGGTCAGCCTGGGGAACGCTGCGGACCTCACCGAATGTGATGCGCTGCTCTCCTTGGCGGAGGACAAAAACACGCGCAGCATCGCACTTTACCTGGAGGGGGTGCGCTCCGGAGAGCGGTTCGTCCAGACAGGAGCGCAGGTGACGCGGGCCAAGCCCCTGGTCGCCATGAAGGTGGGCGCAACGCGTGCGGGGAGCCGCGCGGCGGCATCTCACACAGGCGCGCTTGCGGGCAGCGATCGGGCGTACGAGGCCGCTTTCCGCCGTTGTGGAATTGTCCGCGCGCGAACGTTCGACGAACTCATTGATTGGTCCCGTTGCTTTGCAGAGATGCCCCTGCCCGAGGGCCCAGGCCTGGCGATCCTCACGAATGCGGGCGGTCCCGGGGTAATCGCCTCGGATTCGTGCGAAGGCTGTCACCTTGAGCTGTCAAGACTGTCGAGCTGGACGCAAGATCAGTTGCGCACGCTCCTGCCTCCGGCCGCCGGTCTCGAGAACCCCATCGACACCCTAGCCTCTGGAGGTCCGCAGCAGCATGCGACTTGCGCAAGGATCCTCTTGGAAGACCCCAACGTGAATGTGCTGGTGGTCGTCATCGTTCCGCCGCCCATGTTCTCGACCGAAGAGGTGGCTCGCGCCCTGGTCCCGGTGCTGCAGGGCGCGGCCAAACCTTGTATCGTGTGCGTGCTGGGGGGCACCCTGGCGGAGCCGGCCAGGGCAGTCTTTCGCAAGGCGGGGATCCCCGACTATCCGACTCCGGAGCGTGCGGTAGCGGCGGTCGGCGCGCTTTGGGCCCGCCGCAGAATGCTGGCCGTCCTGGATGAACCGCCCATCGCGGTGCCCGCAGCGCGGTCCGCGGGGATGCAAGGATTGCTGGTTGAAGGGCTCGCAGGGCCTCTCCCCGCTGCCTCGGCATTCCGGCTCGTGGAGGGCTGCGGGGTGTCCATCCCCGAGTGGGAAGTGGTCACCTCCGAGAGAGAAGCCCGGGAGGCGGCCGCGAGAATTGGGTACCCCGTGGCGATCAAGGCAGCCAGCCCCGCGATTGTTCACAAGTCCGAACAGGGAGGGGTTCGGCTGGGGGTCCGCCGCGAAGCGGAAGTGTCCAAGGTCTTTCACGAGATGCAGATTCGCTTGGGCGGGAATGACCGCCCTGCCCCCCTCCTGGTTCAGCAGATGATCGCCCCCGGGCAGGAGGTGATCGTCGGCGCCCTGCGCGACCCGCAGTTTGGCCCACTGGTGATGTTCGGACTGGGAGGTAAGGAGGTGGAGGGAATTGGCGACGTGGCTTTTGCCCTTGCTCCGGTTCGGCCCTGCGATGTGGACATTCTCCTGGGCGACACCTGGGCAGGTCGGAGATTGCAGGGCTTCCGCGATATCCCGGCTGGCGATCGGATGGCGGTGAGCCGCACTCTCGCCGCGCTCGGCGGACTTCTGTTGACCTATCCCGCTTTGGAATCCGTCGAAATCAACCCCCTGATCGTCCTGAGGCAGGGGGAAGGAGCATTTGCGGTCGATGTCCGTGCCAGCGTCCGCGCGGGCGATCCATAAGGCCCTCAGGGAGGCCCCGAAAAAGCCTCGCGCAAGAGCAAAAACAGGAAACGGAGACGCGGCTTGCGAGGCGGACGCTCAATAAACTCCTGGGGGGTGGGAGCCTCCCCGCCCTTCGACGGGCCGACACACAGGGAGGGCAATCCCAGGCCCAGAGGGACATTGGCATCGGTGGATCCGGCCCCTAGCTCATGGCCTGCGCCGGTCCGCCCGGCTGCGCGAACCAGGGGGTGCAAGGGCGCAATCGCTCCGGCGGGCCGTTCCCCGATGAGATCCAGGCTGATGCGAAATCCCTTTCCTTGATGGGTCGACCGGATTTCTCTCAGGCGGGCCTCTAGCCGATCGAGCGTCTCGGCATTCTCGCAGCGCAGGTCGACGGTCATCTTTGCCTCCGGGGCGATCGCGTTGATTCCAATCCCGCCTCGGACGGTCCCGATATTGATCGAGGCGGGGGGCTGGCGAGGCAACCTCAGACGGACCACCTCGGCAGCGATTTCGGCCAAGCCGTGAATTAGGGAAGGCCTTCCGCGATGACTCCAGGCATGACCAGCGGGTCCCTCCACGCGGATGCGAATGCGCCGCGCCCCGATTCCCTTCACGCCGATACGTCCCAAGGCGCTTCCTTCGAGAGCCAGATAACCGGTGACCCGGCCCCCCAAGCGCTTCACGATCTCTCTCATCCCAAGCAGGTTGCCCAGGCCCTCTTTCCCGATCGTGGAGATGACCCACACCTCGCCCGCTAGGGGCCTCGCTGCCACTTTGCGGGCCACAGCCAGCAGGCCGGCCAGTCTCCCTAGCGCGTTGTCGCCGATTGCCGGCCCATACAGGCGGTCTCCCTCACGCTTCGATTGGAGGTCCTTTTCCTCCGGGAACCCTGTGTCCATGTATCGCGACCATGAGAAGAGAAGGCTGTTCCTGAGCCTCGTCGATCCGCGCCAGGACATTTCCTACTTTATCTGTCTGGACTTCGGAAAGACGGTCACTGGAAAGGTGGTCGAGAAGGAACTGGGCCCGCTGCTTTTCGCTTCTCGGGGCGGCATGCGTTGTATCTGCCTCGTCCACTCAGGACCAGATCAGCCAGGGCGGAGTCCGCCGGCTCATCCAACACCTCGGTTCGAGTTGACTTCATTGGACTGTCACTCGGGACCGGAGGAAACTCAGCCTTGCTTCTGCCAGGTCTGCGCTTCGCTCCAGGGCCTCCCAAGGGCTGGCGGCCTCGATGGCCAGCGAGGCGGAAACGCTGCCCCGCAGAGCGGCCTCCAGCGGGTTCAAGGTCTCGCACCATCCCGCCAGGAAACCACCAGAGAAGGCATCCCCGACGCCGGTCGGATTGCGGGGAGAGGCAACCGGGTAAGCCGGCAATTGAAAATGCTGCCCGGATTGGGAGTCGAAAAGCCAGCACCCCAGCGGGCCACGCTTAATCGCGACCACCTGGGGGCCGGCCGCGGCCAATCGTTCGGCCATCTCTTGGGGATCGCGCGTCAGCTCTCTGAAAAGAACTCGCGCCTTTCCCTCGGCCACGAGCAGGGCCGTCAAGCCTCCCAGAAGCATGGGCAGGTCACGCAGCAGCGACGGCTCCATATAGTGCGCGGAGGGATCGAGGGTGAGTGTCACCAGGCCGGTTTGACGGAGGCTGATGGGGAGGGTGAGATGGGTGACAAGGTGACCGGGTGCCAGGTGTACGCCGCGAACTCCCCGGTAACTCGCTGGAAAATCTGCGGGCCTCACGGCCGTGGGTGCGAAACTTTCCCGGGACTGTTCCCCATCTTCGGGTGAAATGTAGGGGGCGAGATCCTTGGGCAAGGGTGCCCCGAGCCTTGCGAACTGCCGAACCGGATCGCGCTCGGAGTGTTCATCCCACGAGCGGTAGCAGCGGAAGGAGGCGCAGGGGTAGGATCCCGGCAGAACGCGGACTCCGGCGGTGTCGATTCCTCGTTGTCGCATCTCCGCCAGGCGGGCCTGGGGGTAGTTCTCGCCCACCCGCGCGACCAGGCCGACCGGAAGGTGGGTCCAGACCCGAGCGCCGACCGCAGAAGACAGGGCGCTCCCGCCCGGAAGCGCAAGGAAGACTTCGTCGTTCGGCGAGATGGTGTAGCTTTCGCTGAGCGTGCCGACCATAACCAACCTCGGAAAGTCGATTCCAGCCATTTCTCCTTCATACAGATCGAGCGATTGTTGTGGTTTTCTTGCTGCCTTGCATGCTCCTTGGCGAAAAGTATATAATAGGGTCTGCAGCGGCTTCATCCACAATCTGGTCGAATGGAGCGCTGCTCCTTTCCCGGGTCCACAACTTAATGCCGTCGGCGAAGATCCTTCTAATCGAGAGCGAGCGAACCACGATCCCGTCTCAGGGATCCGCGTTGCTAAAAAAAGGGTTTGCCTTGATGGTGGAGAATTCCCCCCACAAGGCGATCGAACGCGCGCGCGCGACCGCTCCCGATGTCGTTGTGTTAGATGCCGTCTCGCTCCGAACCAGCGGGGTGCGTCTCTCGCGCACCCTGCATTCAAAACTGAACGGGTGTCCCATCGTCCTGATCACCCGAGCTCAGCTCGAGAATCTGGCGGAGTCGGGCGCCAGCGTGGTGCTCATTCCGCCTTTCACCCCTCGCAAGTTGATCAACGCCGTCCAGCGATTGATGCCGGGGGACGAAGATAGTTGTCTTCAAGTGGGCCCTATCAAACTCAACCTGGCCCAGGGCAAGGTGACATGTGGTGGAAGAGAGGATCATGTGACCCCCAAGCAGGCTCGCCTGCTCGAGGTCCTGATGCGCCACCCGGGCCAGCTGCTGACCAGAAAGTTCCTCCTCAAAGCTGTTTGGGAAACCGACTACACCGGTGACACCCGAACCCTGGATGTGCACGTTTCCTGGCTCCGGCAGGTGGTGGAAGCGGATCCCGATCATCCTCGCTACCTCAAGACGATCCGCGGGATGGGCTACCGCCTGGATGTCCCCGAGGCGGGTCGCAAGATCTAATCTCCCTGCCACCGAAACCCGAACTGCGTTGCCGCGAGGTTGCCTCCCGCGCTGAAAGCTTGGACCCGGACTGTGTATTGGCCGGCGGACGCATAGACATGCTCTAGGGTTGTGGGAGCGGATCCCGCGCGCCAGGGTCGAGCCCCCTGCGCCATGCTGCGGAAAACGGGCGGTCGGTAGTCGAAGTCCACTTCCCACAAGTCAAGAGAAGTCGGAAAGCCCTGTGGTTCGCAGGGCTGAAAGTCCTGAAGATGAACGCGGATCCCTTCCTCGGTGCTCTCGGCCGCCACGTTCAGTTTCCCGTCGAGCCTCTCGGCGGCGGCCTCCTCGGGAACCCCCGCCTCCATCGCTTCTTCTAGGACGAATGGCGCGGCTCCAGCGAGCGTCATGCGGCGCAGGCCGATCCGGATCGCCTGGGGAAGAAGATCGACCCCGACCCATTTGCGCCCCAGACCTTCGGCCACCCGCATGGTGGTCCCCGATCCGCAGAAGAAGTCGCCCACCCAGTCTCCGGGATCGCTGGAAGCCAGGAGAACGCGCTCAAGCAAGGCCTCTGGCTTCTGGGTGGGGTAACCCGTTCGCTCGCGGTGCAGCCGGGCGACCACGGGAAAATACCACCAGTCCTCGGGAACCTTTCCTCGCTCAAGGTCTGGCGTTTTGCCAAAGCCTGCCCGTTTGGAGGAGGCAAAGGTTCTTCGGGTGGACGGATTGTAGGGGATGCGAACTCGATCGGCTCGGAACAGGTGTTGATCGCCCTTCCGGTACGCCAGCAGAGTGTCGTGTTTCCGGTTGAAGTAGGCCCGGACCGGTGAGGGCCCGTGGTAGACCCAAATGATCTCATTGAGGAAGTGATCCCGGCCAAAGATCTCGTCGAGCAGCAGCCTGGCGTAGTGAACGAACCGCCAATCCAGGTGCAAGTAGAGGGTTCCATCTTCCGCCAGTAGTTCCCGCATCAGAACCAGTCGAGGATAGAGCCAGGAAAGATACTCTTCCAGGCTCGACCAGACGTCCTGGTAGCCGTCCCCAAGCTGCCAGGCCTCGGGTTTCCTGGAGTCCTCTCCTTGCCCAATGCGACGCGAGAATCCCTTTCCTGTTCCAAACGGCGGATCCGCGTAGATCAAGCGGAACTGGCTCCTGAACCGGGGAAGCAGCGCGGTCATGGCCAGAAGATTGTCGCCCAGGATGAGGTGGTTGCATTCGGTGGGGGGCGGCGGGGGGACGCCGGGGTAGACCTCGGCCCGAAGTGCCAGCTGACCCGGAGGGTATTCGATCTCCCCCTTGCCGGACCAATCCAACTGAACGGAAGGGCCTCGAGTCATGCTGAACCTGGAGGGGACTCCCTCTCTTACCTACCCGGAGGAGGAGGGACGGCTTGCCCGGAGACCGAATTTGGCCTTCAGGAGATCCGAAAGGGTAGGTTGTCCGATCTCCTGCAACTCATAGCGGACCCGTTGCGAGGGTTTGTTGATCCGGATGAGCCGACCCAGGTCGATGGGCGTTCCGATCAGGACCAGCTCGGCGGGAGAGTTGTCTATCGTCTGGGACAGCTCCTGCATCTGCTCCGCGCTGTATCCCATGGCCGGCAGGACCGCACCGGTCGTCGCGTATTTCTCATAGGTCTTTTGGATCGATCCGACCGCATAGGGCCGGGGATCAATGATTTCCGCCGCCCCGAATTGTCTTGCCGCAAGCCAAGCGGCCCCAAAGGCCATCTCGCCGTGGGTGAGGGTCGGGCCATCCTCCACCGCCAGCACTTTCTTGCCTGCGATCGCAGCCGGATCCTCGACCCGGAGAGGGGAGGCCGCCTCGATGATCAGGGCGGAGGGATTCATACGTCTCAGGTTCTCGCGCACGGCGGCGACGGATTCTTTGGAAGCGGTGTCCACCTTGTTGATGATGAGCACATCTGCCGAGCGCGCATTCGCTTCCCCAGGGAAGTAGCGGCTCTCATGACCGGCCCGGAGGGGATCGGCGACCACGATCTTGAAATCACTGACGAAGAACGGAAGATCGTTGTTTCCGCCATCCCACACAATCACGTCAACCTCTTTCTCCGCTTGCCGAAGGATTCGTTCGTAGTCCACTCCGGCAAAGACGACAACCCCGAGCGCGAGATGGGGCTCATATTCCTCGCGCTCCTCGATGGTGCAGTTGAACTCATCGAGATCGTCCAGGCTGGCGAAACGTTGGACTGCCTGGGCCACCAGATTTCCGTAGGGCATCGGGTGCCGCACCGCCGCGACGCGGTACCCCAGGCCGCGCAGCAGGGTGGCCACTCGGCGGGAAGTCTGGCTCTTCCCCGAGCCCGTCCGCACGGCACAGACAGAAACCACGGGCAGCTTCGATTTGAGCTGAGTGGCCCTTGTCCCCAGCAGTCGGAAATCCGCGCCGCAGGCGACCACCTGCGAGGCTCGATGCATGACGTCTTCGTGAGAGATGTCACTGTAGGCGAAGACCACCTCTTCGATCTTCCGATCGCGGATGAGCTGCTCGAGTTCGCTCTCGGGATGGATCGGGATGCCTTGCGGGTAGAGCCTGCCCGCCAGCTCCGCCGGGTAGATTCGGTTCTCAATGTTGGGGATCTGGGTGGCGGTGAACGCGACCACCTCTGCCTCCGGGTTGTCCCGATAGACCAGGTTGAAGTTGTGGAAATCGCGACCCGCCGCGCCCATGATGAGAACTCGTCTTCTCGGCATCGCAGCTCCTTTGGCTTTCAGGGAATCGGGCTTGGAGCGCTCGTTCCCTTCCTGGCCGACTCACATCGCGTCCGGCGCCTCGACCCCCAATAGTCTCAGGCTATTGGCCAGGGTCTGCCGAGCGGCCGCGACCATCGAGAGCCGCACGGCGCGCTCGTTCGGGTCGGCCTGGAGAACCGGGCAGGCTTGATAAAACTCCGTGAAGGTTCTGGCCAGGCTGTACGCATAGTTGGCCATGTGCAGGGGTTTATATTCGAGAGCGGCCCGCTGCACTTCGATTGGAAACCGAGAGATCAGATCCACCAAGTCGATCTCCGCGGGTGCCAAGGAATAGTCCAGAGGGATCGGCCCGGGCGGCCGGCCGGCCTTGTCCAGAATGCTGCAGGCGCGAACATGCGCGTACTGGATGTAGGGAGCGGCTTGTCCGTCAAAGTTGAGGGCGGATTCCCAGCTGAACGTGATTTGCTTCGTGTTGTCCACCGAAAGCATCACGTACTTCAAGGCACCCAGCCCGACTTGCCAGGCCACCTGGTCGCGCGCCATTCCGGTGAGCTCCGGGTTTTTCTTCGCGATGATGTCCACAACGCGGCGCTGAGCCTCCTCGGCCACGTCCAGGAAGTAAACCACCCGCCCCCGACGGGCTGACATGGTGCCTTCTGGCAGGGTGACCATTTCGTAGGCCAAGTGAAAGCATTTCGAAGCCTGCTCAAACCCCAACAATTGTAGGATCTTGAAGACTTGCTGGAAGTGCAGGCTCTGACGGAAATCCACAACATAAACCGATCGATCAATGTGGAAGTTCTCAAACTTGATCTTGGCCAGGGCTAGGTCTTTGGTTAGATAAAGGGTAGTTCCATCGCTCCGCAAAAGAACGGCAGTCCGGTAGGTTTCTTTCTTCAGGCCAAGCTTCTCGTCGATACGGACGATAACCGGACCTCCCTGCATCCGCTCATCCTCAGCGATCCCCAGACGGATGAGCTCCTCAACAATAGCCTTGCCCGGTTCGTCCGCTTCGCTTTCGAAGAAGAACACGTCGATGGGGATGCTAAGCAGTTTCAAGATCTCCGCGAGCTCATCCAGGCTCCATTGGCGAGTGCGCCGCCACAGGGCGCGTGTCTCCGGGTCTCCGGCATCCCACTTCTGGTAGAGTTCCCTAACCTCCAAGCCGTATTCTTCCCGGCGCACTCGTTGCTCCTCAGTCTCTGGGCTCTGAGGTTCCAGCAGAGCGGTAGCTTCCGCGTAAATCTTGGCCAGCCATCGTCCGCGTTCCATGACCCCGGTCGGCTCCTGGCCCTGATAGAACTTGAGGTAGGCCCACAGGCAACGGATCACTCCCAGGCCGATGTCTCCCGGATAACTGGCCCGAACCGCGTTGAACCCGGCAAACTCGACCAGCCGGGCGAGCGATTCGCCAAGCACTGCATTGCGAAAATGGCCGATATGGAACGAATGGTGAGTGTTAGGCTGGGCGAACTCCACCATCACCCGCTCCCCTCTCGGTTCTCCTCTTCCGAACTCTGCGCCCTGTTCCAACACCTCCTTGAGGACATGGCGGACATAGCGTCGGGTGTCGAAATACAGGTTCACGTAGCCCCGCGCGGCCTCAACGTGCGCGAAGTCCTCGGAAAGGCGAAGCCCTTCGGTGATTCCCTTTGCCAGGCGTTGGGCCTGCTCGGGTACCGGCAGGGAGGAGCGCCCTGATCGCACGAGGGCGGCTGCGGCCTTGAGGCAGACAGAGGTTCCGATCCCCCACTGGTGGGAGAGGGGAATCGGAGTCCATTCGACCGTCAGGTGCGAGGGGCCGCCTTGCCGTTCGATTTCGGCGCAGATCTGAGATCCCACCTCTTTGAGTTCGGATTCGTACATATTGATGAATCGATCCTCGCGACCGCCGAAGCCTGCGCCCTTTTCCTGCGGATTCTACCGGCCGGATGGGGGAGAGGGCGGTCCCTGCGATTATAAACGAAGGCTCAGGGGGATCCAGCGCGGTTCAGGAAAGTAAAGGGCCCCCGAAAAGGGGCCCTGGTCTCTCCGTCCTTGCACCCGGCTAAGCTCCCGTTCTACTTGGAGCCTTTCTGGCTCTCCGTCGCTTGACTGTAAGCCTTCATCAGCCGACTCTTTCTTCGTGCCGCGTTGTTCTTGTGGATGCGTCCTCTCTCTGCGGCTCGGTCAAGCTGCCGAATAGCTTCCTGGACCGCTCGCGCCGATTCCTCTTTGGAGCCCGAGCCAATGACCAAGCGAGCCTTGCGAACCGCTGAACGCGATCGGTTGACGGCGAGTCGATTGCGGATCCGTTTGCGCTCATTGCTGCGGATGCGCTTGAGGGCAGAGTCAGTGTTTGCCAAATGAAACCTCCCGTATGTGGAGACCAGCGTTCCGCGAACGTATAACGATTCTACCGTATTGCCTTACTGCTGTCCAGTCGGTCGTCGGGCGCGGTTCCCGCTGGGGGCGAAAGAGTGAGGCCCGGCTCAATCGCGCCAGAAGAAGGACTCAAATCGCCGCTGTACCCGGAGCAGCCAGGATCTCAACTTGGCCAAGATGCGGAGAATGAAGAATCCGGATTGCCACCATGCGGCCGGCTGAGCCCTCCCGGCGACGCCCCACTCGATCAGGGCAGATCCCCAGGTGAGGCCGGCGCCGAACCCCACCAGCACAATCCGGTTGCCAGGCTGGATTTTCCCGGCTTCCACAGCCTCGCAAACGGCGATCGGGATAGAGGCGGTCGACGTATTGCCATATCGGTCGACGTTCACGATGAATCGCTCCAAAGGTAGCTCCAGGCTCTTGGCTGCTATTTCGATGATGCGCAAGTTTGCCTGGTGAGGGACGATCCGATCGATATCTCGCAAGCGAATCCCGGCTTTGCGAGTGACTTCTCTTGTGGCGGAGGCCATTACGCGTGTCGCAAATCGGTAGACCTCGCGGCCGTTCATCGACACATAGTGGAGCCCCTTTTCAATCGTTTCCTGGCTCGTCGGGAAGCGGCTCCCGCCGCCGGGGAGGGAGAGCAGGTCGGCCCCAGAACCATCCGAGTGCATCGTGTGGGCCAGCAGTCCACCCTCTTCCGTACTGCCTTGCAACACGAAGGCGCCCGCCCCGTCCCCAAAGAGGACGCACGTGTCCCGGTCCTGCCAGTTCACAATTCGGGAAAGGGTTTCCGCTCCAATGACCAGGGCGCGATCGTTGCTTCCGGTGGCGATCATCTGGGAGGCAACGGCCAAGGCATAGATGAATCCCGAGCACGCGGCCGATAGATCGAAGGCACCCGCATGCGTCGCGCCCAGTCGATCCTGGACCAGGCAGGCGGTGGCCGGGAAAATATGCTCCGGCGAGGAGGTGGCGACAATGATGAGGTCGATTTGGAGGGGCGTAAGACCGGCCAGAGCCAAGGCCCGACGAGCGGCATCCGTCGCCAGGCTCGCAGTCGTTTGATGGGGTTCTGCAATGTGGCGCTCGCGAATGCCCGTCCGGGTGAGGATCCATTCCTCAGAGGTATTGACCATCTGAGCCAGCTCGTAGTTGGTGAGAACCCGGCTGGGCACACTCATGCCCCAGCCGACAATGTGCGCGTACCGGGTCATTCTGAGGTCTCACTCTCTCCAGGGGGCGGGCCGAAAACCAGACAGGCGTTATGTCCGCCAAACCCGAAGGAATTCGACATGACGTGGCGGATCCTCTTCCGGCGAGATTGATTGGGTACGTAGTCCAGATCGCACTCCGGATCCGCGGTTTCGTAATTTATTGTCGGAGGCAAGACGCCGTCACGAATGGCAAGGACCGAAAAGATTGCTTCCAATCCCCCGGCCGCGCCCAGCAAGTGTCCGGTCATCGACTTTGTCGAGGAGACGGGGATGTCATACGCTCGTTCCTCGAACACCTCCTTGATGGCAGCGGTTTCGCTCCGGTCGTTGAGCGGGGTGCTCGTCCCGTGTGCATTGATGTAGTCGATGTCCTCTGGGGTAAGCCCCGCATCCTTCAGCGCGAGCCGGAGGCACTCCGCCGCTCCAGCACCGTCCTCGCGAGGAGCAGAGATGTGGTAGGCATCGTTGTTGATCCCGTAGCCTTTTACCTCGGCGAGGATCCTGGCTCCGCGCCGGAACGCGTGATCGAGCGACTCTAGGAGTAGGATCCCTGCGCCCTCGCCAGCCACAAACCCGTCGCGATGAAGGTCAAAAGGACGGGAGGCTTTTTCAGGAGCGTCGTTTCTTCGGGAGAGAGCGCCCATGGTCAGGAAGCCTGCGATCGCCAACTTGACGATCCCTGCCTCAGCTCCGCCGGCAACCATCACATCCGCGGCCCCTCGCCGGATCACCTCGGTGGCTTCACCAATGGCATTTGAACCAGTGGCACAAGCTGAAACAACCGCGAGATTCGGGCCTCTCATTCCAAAATGAATGGCGATTTGGGCTCCGGCACTGTCGGGCAACATGAGGGGGACCAGAAAGGCGCTCACTCGGCGCGGCCCGTGCTTGGCCAAAACCTCGGCGCCTTCCAGCAGCGTTCCAATTCCTCCGATGCCCGTCCCCACCAGGACTCCCACCCGGGCCCGGTTGCTGTCATCGATGCGTAACCGGGCGGACTCTACCGCCTGCTCAGCTGCGGCCAGGGCGAACTGACTGTAGCGATCCAGGCGCCGGGCCTCTTTCCGGCCGAAGAGCGCAACGGGGTCGAAACCCTTGACCTCCGCCGCGAACCGGCTCTCTAGTTCGCTGGCATCGAAGAGCGTGATGGGGCCAACACCCGACCGGCCCTGGGTCGCATTGGTCCAGGTGGTTGGCACATCGTTCCCGAGAGGGGTTACGCACCCAAAACCGGTGATCACGACGCGGGATCGCACTGGGCCTCTGACCTCCACATCCCCCCGGCGGCAACCGGGGAGGAGGGATCCGCCATGGATGCATTTCCAAACCCGCAGGTCGAAATGTTGGACGACCTGGACGTAATTTGCCAAGTATAACACCTGAGAAAGCGCTTGGGTGCCTGACCCGATCCGGTCCGCGACGCCTGCGGAAGGCGGCCAGCGGGGGGCAATTTGAGATCGGGGAGTACACTTGAACGGGGAGGCTCCATCGCCCTCGGCGGCAGCCAGGGCAGCGCGCAGGAGCATGTCGGTCCCCTTGTGGGGAGATATCCTCCGGTTCCTTTTCTGAATCCCGGTGCAGGAAAGCGTGGCACAATCCGTTTCTCGGAAAGCGTCAGCTTGTGCCATCCTATTTCCCCCGGGATCCCGCAACGGTATGGCCAAGAAAGTTCGCCTTGATCTTCTTGTCCACGAACGAGGATTGGCCGGCTCGCGTGCCCAGGCGCAGTTGCTGATCCGCGAGGGCCGTGTCCGGCTCAACGGAGAGGCCTGTGACCAGCCCGGAAGGGCGGTGAATCCGGAGAGCCGCGTGGAGCTAACCGGAAAGCCCCCCTTTGTCTCTCGGGGAGGAGAGAAACTCGAGGCCGCGCTGCAAATGCTTCCGGTCATCGTGAAAGGGAAGACCTGCGCGGATGTCGGCTCTTCCACGGGCGGGTTCACCGACTGTCTGCTTCGGCATGAAGCCGGTCGAGTCTACGCGATCGACGTGGGGCGGGGAATCCTCGACTGGAAACTGCGCAACGATTCACGGGTTGTGGTCCTGGAGGGGGTCAATGCCCGCTACCTGAGGTCACTCCCTGAGCCGGTCGGACTGGCAACCGCGGATGCCTCGTTCATTTCGTTGCGTCTGCTTCTGCCAGCCATGGTGGGCTGGCTCGACGCGCACGGGGAGATTGTGGCCCTGGTCAAGCCTCAGTTTGAGGCTGGCCGCCGGGAAGTGGGACGCGGGGGGGTCGTCCGGGATCCGCAGGTTCATCGGCGCGCGATTGCGGAAGTCGTCCGCGCGGCCGGCTCGCTCGGTTTGTTCGCCCATGGTCTGCTTCTCTCCCCTCTGGTCGGCCCGGCCGGCAACCGCGAGTTCCTGCTCTGGCTAAGGCGGGAACCCAGCGACATTCTCTTGGAGACACTGCTGGATCAGGCCGTCCCCACGCGGTGAGGCCGGGATCGATTAGGGTATACTAATGGGATCGGATGCCCTCCCGCCAGCTGCGGGAGGGTCGCATGCTGGCCCCTTGAATGGACACCTCGCATATCCGGAATTTCTGCATCATCGCTCACGTGGACCACGGCAAATCAACGCTCGCCGACCGACTGCTCCAACGCACGGGGACCGTACCGGATCGAGAGATGAAGGACCAGGTGCTTGACAGTATGGATCTGGAGCGGGAGCGCGGGGTGACCATCAAGGCCTCCGCCGTGCGCATGAGCTACGTCGCCCGGGACGGCCAGACATACGAGCTCAATCTGATCGATACTCCTGGCCATGTGGACTTCGCCTATGAAGTCAGCCGGGCGTTGGCGGCTTGTGAGGGTGCGATCCTGGTTGTGGATGCCTCTCAGGGGATCGAGGCCCAGACTTTGGCCAACCTGTACATGGCCTTGGATGCGGACCTGGAGATCATCCCGGTCGTGAACAAAATCGATTTGCCCTCGGCGCGAACTCAGGAGGTATGCGAGGAGGTTTCTGCGCTGCTTGGGGTCGACGAAGAATCGGTGGTTCGAATATCTGCCAAACTCGGGCAGAACATCGAGGAGGTGCTGGAAAAAGTCGTCGCTCATGTGCCACCGCCCTCGGGAGCGATCGAGGGCCGTTTGCGGGCTCTGATCTTTGACTCGCATTACGACGCTTACAAGGGAGTTGTCGCCTACCTGCGTATCCGTGAAGGTCTTCTCGGGATCGGCCAGGCCTACGTAGCCATGGCCACTGGAGCGCGGTTTGAGCCCATTGAGGTCGGCTACTTCGGCCCGGAGATGCACCCCGTGGCGGCTCTAGCCGCAGGGGAGGTGGGTTATGTAGCGACCGGGCTGAAGACAGTCCGCGAATGCCGGGTGGGCGACACCCTCACCTCTGCCTCTCAGCCAGCGGGAGAACGGTTGCCCGGTTACCGCCAAGTCAAGCCCATGGTTTTCGCCGGGATCTACCCGGTGGAGGGGGAGGACTACGCCAGCCTCAAGGATGCTCTGGACAAACTTCAGCTCAATGATGCCTCGCTCGTTTTTGAGCCGGAAACCTCCCAGGCCCTAAACTACGGCTTTCGCTGCGGTTTCTTGGGCCTATTTCACATGGAGATCATCCAGGAGCGGCTGGAGCGTGAGTATGACCTGGAGGTGATTGCCACCGCACCCTCCGTCCAATACGAGGTCCTGCGGCGGGACGGGGAAATCCTGCACGTTTCTTCGCCCGTGGACTTGCCCGAGGAAGGGGAGGTTGAGGAGATTCGTGAACCATGGATGCAAATCCAGATTTTCACCCCCGAGGCATACTACGGGACAGTGATGGATCTGGCGAACAAGCACCGGGCTGTCTTTCGCGCTCAGGACTACCCTTCGCCCGGGCGCATCCAGATGACTTTCGAAATCCCGCTGGCGGAGTTGATTATCGACTTCTATGACCAGCTCAAGTCGCGCACACGCGGGTATGCCTCGCTCGACTATCACTTCCTCGAATACCGCTCCGAAGACTTGGTCCGCCTGGACGTATTGATCAATGAGGAGGCCGTGGATACCCTCGCCTCAATTGTTCACCGCGATGAAGCCTATCGCCGAGGCCAGGCGCTCGTCTCCAAGCTGAAAGAGCTGATCCCTCGGCAATTGTACGCGGTTCCGATTCAAGCCGCCGCGGGAGGAAAAGTAATCTCGCGGGCGAATGTCAAGCCGCTGCGCAAGGATGTGTTGGCAAAATGTTACGGGGGTGACATCACCCGCAAGAAGAAACTGCTCGAGAAACAGAAGCGCGGCAAGCGCCGCATGAAGAAGGTCGGGCGAGTGGAAATCCCGCAAGAAGCCTTCATGGCGGTCCTTCGAATAGAAACCGAATAGCTGCGGCCGTGAAAGCTCGAGCTCTGGACAAGAACGGGAAGAGAGCCAGAACGCGGACGATCGCTTGGCTCAGATCGTCGATTACCTGGTTGCCTGGGCTGTTGCTGAGTGTTCTGGCGATCGTCATCCTCCTGCGCGTCGTGAGCTGGAAGGAGGTCTTGAGCGCTTGGGCCAGTGCCAGTCCGTGGGTCATCATCCCGGCCCTGGTTCTTCTGGTCCTAGCCCAGCTGGCACGCGCGATCGCTTGGCGGTACCTTGTGGATCGCAAGCTGGGCCTATCGCGATCGTTCTCCGTACTTAACGTGGGCTATCTCCTCAACACGCTTTTGCCCTTGCGCCTTGGAGATCTAGGCCGGGCCGTTCTGGCGGGGCTGCCCAAGGGGGGGGTGTCGCCCCTCTCCGCAAGTTCGGCACTTTCCGCCGTGGTCGTCGAGCGGGTCGTTGACCTGCTGGTTACGGGGCTGCTCGGTTTGGCCGCGATCGCGCTCTTCGCTGGTGCCTCCTGGGTCAGTCGCGCCCTGGAGGTCACCTTGGCTCTGGCTGTCCTGGGCACCCTGGCTCTTTTCGCCCTGGCCGTCACACGGGCCGCGATCGTGAAGGCGGCGCGGAGAGGGCTAGGGAGGGTAGCGTGGCTGGAACCTTGGGTGGTGCGCTTGGACGAGTTTCTGGAGGGGATCCAGGTCATTGGCCAGTGGGGTGTGGCGGTCCCGGCCCTGGCAGGGATCCTGGCGGCTTGGCTCGCGTGGATCCTGGAGTACTGGGTCATTCTTCAAGGATTTGTTCCCGGTGCGAGCTCGAGACTGGCCCTGGCTGCCCTGGCCGGAGGCGCGCTCGGGGTCATGCTCCCTTCCTCGCCCAATGCTATTGGGGTTTATGAAGCCGCGGTGGTGGGCGTCCTCTCCGTGGCGGGGATGTCTCCGGGACGCGCACTGGCTTTTGCCCTTTCCATCCACTTCCTGAACACGATCGGGGTCATTGTCCTTGGGACCTGGGGTCTGCTCCAGGAGGGGCAGTCACTTGGGCAATTGGTGACGGCCGTGATGGAGATCCGTGGGCGGAAGCAACCCGGTGAGGTTTCGGGCATGCAAGCGCCTCCGGACAGGACCGGGGAAGGCTGAACCCCTATGCGCATCCTGATTGTCCTTACCTACTACCGCCCCCACGTCTCCGGTTTGACGATCTACACCGAGCGCGTGGCTCGAGCGCTGGCCCGTCGCGGGCACCAGGTCACGGTCCTGACCTCGAGATTTGACCGGCGCCTTCCCGCTCGGGAGAGTCTCGAGGGCGTCGAGATCATTCGTCCCTGGGTGATAGCCAGGGTGAGCAAAGGGGTGCTCATGCCCACTATCGGTTGGTGGGCCACGCAACTCGTCAGCTCCCACGATGCGATCAGCATCCACCTGCCACAGTTCGATGCCCCTGGCATTGCCCTGCGCGGGCGCCTCTTCCGAAAGCCGACAATCCTCACCTACCATTGTGACCTAAGTCTCCCGCCCACGGTTTTCAACCGCGTGGCCAATCAAGTCGTTCACGCGGCCAACCACCTTGCGGCCGGCGCCGCCCACGTGATCGTCGCCTACACCCGCGACTATGCCGAGAACTCTCCTTTTCTGGCCCGGTACCTGAGCAAGGTGACCGTGATTCCGCCACCCGTAGAAGTTGCTGAGGTGAGCGAGGAGGAGGTGGCGATCTTCCGGTCGCGCCACGGTCTGAACCATCACCGGGTCATTGGGATGGCGGCCCGACTGGCGGCCGAAAAAGGGGTCGAGTACCTGCTCGAAGCCCTGCCGGCTGTGCTTGAGAGATACCCGGACTTGCGAGTCCTTTTTGCCGGGCCGCATCAGAACGTGCTCGGGGAGGATGCCTACGCACGAAAGTTGCTTCCGATCATCGCGCGTCTCGGGAATCATTGGAAGTTCTTGGGAACGCTGGATCCAAGAGCCATGGCAACGTTCTTTCGGGCCTGTGACGTGACGGTGCTGCCCAGCATCAACAGCACGGAGAGCTTCGGACTCGTTCAGATTGAGTCGATGATGTGCGGCAGTCCGGTCGTGGCCTCGGCTCTGCCCGGGGTGCGACAACCGGTCCGCAGCACGGGCATGGGCCGCGTTGTCCCCCCGAGAGACGGACGGGCCCTGGCCGAGGCCCTCTTGGAGATCCTCGACCATCCCGAAGCCTACCGCAAGCCCGGCCAGGATCTTCAAGCTGTCTACTCGCCGGATGCGGTAGCCGCCCAGTATGAACTGCATTTCTTGGAACTGCAGCGTCAGCTGGCCGTCCACGGGTCGCGACACGTCGCCAGCCCCTCAAGGCAGGTGAAGTGAGGGCATCTGGAAACGATCGAGTGCTTTGGAACCATCTGCGGGACTTGCCCTACTTCCGTGCGCTCGTCCGAGCCATGGAGGATCGCTTCTACCAGGGCGTGGCCCTGCCGGAGCCCACGCTGGACATCGGCTGCGGAGACGGGCATTTTGCTTCCGCCGCCTTCTCCCGGCGCATTGAAGTGGGATTGGATCCTTCCTTTTCGGTCCTCCCCGAGGCGAAAAGGCGTGGGGCCTATCGCCTGGTAGTGCAAGGGGACGGAATGCGGATTCCTTTTCCTGCGGCTTGGTTTGCCAGTGCGATGAGCAACTCGGTGCTGGAGCACATTCTAGGGGTGGACGAGGTAATCCTAGAGATCGGTCGGGTGCTCAAGACCGGAGCTCCTTTTGTGTTCTGCGTTCCCAATCCGCGTTACCTCTCCTATCTCTCAGTGGCGCGAATGCTCGCCGCGGTCGGCCTCCAGGGAGCAGCCGGCTCCTATCGGGATTGGTTCCGGCGAATGTCCCGGGTGCACCACCTCGAAGAGGCCGATGGTTGGCGGGCCCGGCTGGATCGGGCCGGGTTGGTCCTGGAATCTTCCTGGGACTATTTCTCGGAATCTTCGATGCGGACGCTGGAATGGGGACACTACCTAGGACTGCCCTCCCTGGTGGCCCGCAAGCTCACGGGGAGATGGATTCTCTGGAAGTCCAAGATCAACTTGGCGCTGACCTGGCGGTTTGTCTCGCCACATTTTCACGAAGCACCGCCAGCCCAGGGGGCCTTCACCTTCTACGTCGCCAGGCGAGCATGACTCCCTTCGACGAACGCTATTTTCATACCCACACATATGAAAAGGTATCTTTTGGGCGCTTCAGCCAGTATTGGTGGTCGAATCGCTTCTACGCCGGTCTGGCACGGCGCTACGGGCGCCCAGGTGGGCGTCTGCTCGAGGTGGGTTGCGGTCTGGGTCACCTTGTCGGGCAGCTAGAAAGAGATTTTGAGACTCATGCCGTTGACGTAAATCCGTGGGCCTTGGGCCAGGCCCGGCAGGTTGCTCCACGCACGCGGGTCAATGAGGCCTCTGCCGAGTGTCTCCCCTACCGGGAAGAAAGCTTCGATGTCGTGATCACAAAGCACATCGTGGAACACTTGGTTCACCCGGATGAGGCGGTGCGTGAACTCGGCAGAGTCTTGGTCCCAGGAGGGACCCTAATTCTCTCCACTCCCAACTTGAGCTCGCTCCTGCGTCCGCTCAAAGGGGAGGGGTGGATCGGGTTTCAGGATCCTACCCACATTTCCTTGAAGCCACCCGCTGAGTGGCTGGAGCTGGTCAATCGAGTCGCCGGGGTGCAGGTGCTGCGGGTTCTCAGCGACGGGTTTTGGGATGCGCCCTATCTTCCAATCCTCCCGGCGATCGTCCAAAAGATTGTCTTTGGGTCGCTTGGCGGGGTTCAAGCCATTAGCGGGTGGATCTTCCTGCCTCTCCGCTGGGGGGAGAGTATGATTGCGATTGGGCGCAAGCCTCTCGGTGCTGACCATCGATGAGCGAGAGCACACCTTCCCTACTGGACTGGATTCGGGCGGAGCTCAAGCAACCGGCGGTCAAGCGTGCCGTCCGAGAATTCCTGGCGTCGGTTGCCGCTCTGATCGGGCTGGCTTATCTGGTCCTGCGCGGGCCGCTCTCTCCGGAAGGGTACCTGCTTCTGCTCATCGCAGCCGGCCTGGTCGTATGGGCGGTCAGAACTCGAGCGCCGGGGATCCCAGTTGCCCCGATTCCGCTGAGGGCTATCGCGCCGCCGTCCTCCCCTGCAACGGAGATCCCAGTCCAGACCGTTCAACCCGCCGTAGTATGGGGTCGGATTCTTCGACCTTGCGGCGCGCTTCTGCTGGCGCTCGCAGCCCAGGCCGTCATGGATTTCCGGCCGAGCGGGTACCCCGCCAGCACCCGCCTGGCAGGCATTCTCTACCTTCTTCCGATCTCGCTTCTGGTTTGGTCCTGGCGGGCGGGCGATCTGCGGTTCCTTGAATTGAAGGAGGAAACGGTTCCTCCGGGTCGGTGGGCCCTTTCGCTGGCCTCGGTGCTGTGCGCCTGGTTGGGGGTCGGTCTGAGCATAGCCGCCTTTCTCTCCTTCGAGGGCGACGTTTTCACCGCGACGAACCTGACCCTTTGGATCCTCGCCCTCCTCTTCTGGATTGTTGCCCTGTCTCCGACAGAATCGGGATCTCCGCGTGTTCTGCGCTTAGTCAAAGAGGGGGTTCAGAGGCTGTGGACGTATCTGAAGAGCGTGGGAAATGGATTCCAGCTCTCCGGATGGACCCTCCTGGTTTTGGCCGGATTTCTCCTGGTCGCATTCTTCCGCTTCTACCGGCTCGATCTAGTCGCCCCCGAGATGACGAGTGACCACGCCGAAAAGCTGCTGGATGTTATGGATGTTCTAGCGGGCAAGTACTCGACCTACTTCCCGCGCAACACCGGGCGCGAGTTCATCGAGTTCTACCTGGCAGCTTTTGTCGCAACGACCTTTGGCACGGGAATTTCCTACCTCACCCTAAAGATCGTCACGGCGGCCGCCGGTTTTGCGACGCTCCCCTACGTCTATCTCCTCGGGAAGGAGATTGCGGACCGGAGAGTGGGCTTGGTCGCCATGGTCTTGAGCGGCATTGCCTACTGGCCGAATGTGAACAGCCGGATCGGGCTGCGCTTTCCATTTCTCCCGCTCTTTGTGGCCCCGGCTCTCTTTTACTTGATACGCGCCCTGCGACATCGGCGGGCAGAAGATTTCCTTTGGGCGGGCCTCGCACTGGGCCTTGGCTTCAACGGTTACTCGCCGATCCGCATCCTGCCCTTCGTCATGCTGGTGGCCGTCATCCTCTTCAGCCTCCATCGGCAGTCGACCGGCCTGCGGGGCTGGACCTGGCGAGGCCTGCTGGCTGCCTTCATTCCAGCGTTCGTCTTGGGGCTGCCGCTCTTGCACTACGCGACGAGTAATCCCTTTATCTTCTGGGAACGCACCTTGACGCGCATCGGTGAGAGTGAGACCACGTATGCCGGCCACCCCCTCGTCATCTTCCTTCAAAACCAGGTCAATGCGCTGCTCATGTTCAATTGGAGTGGAGGCACGGCCTGGTTCTTGGGTGTCCCCGGCCGGCCGGCCCTGGACGTAGTTAGTGCCGTGCTATTCGTCCTGGGAGCCTTCTTCTTGTTGGCAAGGTACCTGCGCCAGCGGAACTGGCTGGATCTGTTCGTGCTTCTAGCTATTCCCCTGTTGATGCTCCCGTCTTCCCTCGCGATTGCCTTCCCGCTCGAGAATCCGGCCATGAACCGCACCTCCGGAGCCTTTCCTATAGTTTTCGTGGTCGCCGCCATCGGAGCGGTCATGCTCCTGGACACCCTGAAAGGCCGTCTGTCCGAACGGAGTTATCGCTTCCTGGTCTTGCCCTGCGCGGGGCTGCTGCTGGTGGGAGCAATGGCCCAGAACTACCTCCTTACCTTTGATCAATACCCGAGGCAGTACCGGCTGGCCGCTCAGAACGCCTCGGAGATCGGCGCGCTGGTGAGCGCTTTTGCCCATTCGGTGGGTAGCTACCCAGACGCTTATGTCGTTCCCTTCCCATATTGGGTGGACACTCGCCTCGTGGGAATGTATGCGGGCGATCCCACCCGGGACTACGCGCTTCCCCGGGATTCTTTGAAAACGCTGACCCCCGCAGGGGAGCCACTGCTGGTGATCTTCAACAAGGATGACCAGGATACGCTGAATGTCCTGGCAGCCAGATTCCCTTCTGGGCAGCTGCGGCGGTTCACCTCTCAGGTCGCCGGCCATGATTTCTTCCTTTACTTCATTCCCGGGAGCCCAGCTCAAGCGGGAGGGCAACCTGCAAGCTCGGCCTCGTCCAGGCCATAGCGCGTCGTGTTCGGCAAGTCGAGGCAGGCAGGTGTCGACAAGATGAGCGAAGATGAGCTCGAAGTGAAGGCGCAAGCTAACCTCGATCCCCGAGACCCAATCCCTCCTCAGGATGTTGCCGCCCTCCGTCCCGCGGCTGGCTCGCGCCGCCGGCGGCTCGGAGGAGTCCTTTTCGACCTGGTCTTGCTGGCCCTGATTTGCATCGGGATCGCTTGGCGCCTTAGCTGGGTCAACTGGAATCAAAGTACGGACCTGAATCCCGATGAGTACGGCTTGACCAGCAATCTCACGCAACTGTCCATTCCCAAATCGCCGGGGGACTACTTCAACACGCGGATATCGCCGATCAGCCCGTATCAAAAATACGATGTCCTCGGGAATCCGACCGCCCCCGGCGCGAACAACGGCTTTGTTTGGGGTCAGTGGCCGATCACCATAATCCGCTGGTTTGCCGAACAGACCGGCAATACCGGCTATGACGATCTGCGCCTCTTGGGCCGCCGGCTTTCATCTCTTTGTGACGTCCTCACGCTGTTTCTCCTGTTCTTGATCGGTCGGCGCTTGTATGGCCAGCGGACGGGACTCCTCGCCTCCGCCCTGGGCGCCCTGGCTGTACTCGAGATCCAGTATTCGCATTTTCTGACCGTTGACAACTTCGCACTGTTCTTCTCGACGGCGGCGATGTTTGCCGCGGTGCAGGCGTCGAAGGAACGCGAGTCGGATTCGCGTAAGCTGTCCAGCTGGGCCTGGTACGGGCTGTTCGGCGTGGCCTTTGGAATGACCATGGCCTCCAGGGTGAATCTGCTCCCTCTGGCTGCCGAGATCGTCGTTGCGGCTGGCATCTCCCACTACAATCGATTGAAGAACTCGGGCGCTGGATCGGGAAGGATTCTGGCGGGGGTAGCAGGCAAGCTCCTCCTGGCAGGGGTCGTCTCGGTTCTCGCCTTCCGGGTCACGCAGCCGATGTCCTTCCGGACTCTTCAGGGCGATACCACTTTTTTCACCCTCCACCTGAACCCCGAGTGGGTGGCGAGCATGCAGGTGGCGCGCGACCAGTCGAACGGCATCGGCGGTGGTCCCCCCGGCGAGCAATGGACCAATCGTCCGCTTCTCATTTTCCCGCTCGTAAACATGATTCTTTGGGGTCTTGGGCTCCCGCTCGGGCTGATGGCTTGGGCGGGGTTCCTTTGGGCTCTCTGGCGCTCGTGGAAAGGGCAGTGGGGATCGCACCTTCTGCCGATAACCTGGGCAGGTGGGTATTTCCTTTTCATGGGGACCCGATTCGTCGAATCGATCCGCTACTTTCTCCCGATTTACCCTTTTATGGCGCTCCTGGCGGCCTGGGCCCTCGTCGAGCTGTGGAACCGGGTGGGCACCCAGGGTGAAGACCGCAAGGCGAGAAGAGGATTCGGCTGGGCCGGGCAAGCAGGAGTGGCGGGCCTCTTTGCCGTGGTCCTGGGCGGGACTCTCCTCTACGCCTGGGGGTTCACGGGAATCTACCGGCATGAAAACACGAGGATCCAGGCTTCCCGCTGGATCTACCAGAATATCCCAGGGCCTTTCACCCTGGAGGTCCGAACCTCTACCGGCATGTACAACGAGCAGATCTCGGTTCCGTATGGAGCACAGGTTGCGACGGATCCCCCCCTGGTGCTCCCCTTCGAGGCGCACGTGGATGGGCAGGTGACCGGGGTCGCGATTGGACACGCCCGAGGTTCCAGCGAGGGCGGCGGTTCGGGGCAGCTGAATGTCGTCCTTTCGGGAACCCAGGATGGTTCGCAGCCCTTAGCCGACGCAACCCTGCTCGTTCCCGCCGTTGGCTCGGACCCGCGCGGACAGTCGCTGAGCGCTCCAATGAATCCCGCGGCTCTCACGGCCACCCGCGTCTACTTCCTCCTGGTGACTGCCCCACAGGGAGCGCCGATCAATGTTTCGGGGGCCACGGTCGCCAACGAGAGTTGGGACGAGGGGCTCCCGCTGCGGATCGATGGACGCGATGCCTTCGGCGGGCTATACCAAGGCCTTACGATGGAAGTGCGTTGGCCGGATGACCTGAACAAGAGACAGATGTTCATTCAGAATCTGGCCGCATCGGATTACATCTTCCTGCCCAGCCAAAGGGGGTTGTGGACTCCAACCCGGTTGCCGCGTTCCTACCCCCTCACGGTGGCGTACTACCAGGCTCTTCTTGACGGGCGTCTCGGGTTTGATCTGGTCGCTCAGTTCCAGCAGCCCATTCAGATCGGGCCACTGGTGTTGTCGGATGTCGCTGGAACGGTGGGATGGAACCGGAAACCCACACTGCCCGTCTACAACAATAACCTCTTCGCGGCTGAGGAAGCCTTCAGTGTTTATGACCATGCACCCGTGTGGATCTTCAAGAAAAGTCCCAACTTTGACCTGGACAAAGTGAAGGCCGTCCTGGATGCGGTGGACCTCCAGCACGTCGTTCCGGCCGACCCGCGCCATCCAGTCCCGACCCTGAACACGCTGATGTTGCCGCCCGATCGGTTGGCTGAGCAACGAGCTGGGGGAACATGGTCCTCTATGTTCTCGAGACTCGCTGCTCAGAACTCGGTCGAAATCCTGGGAGTGGCCCTCTGGTTTCTTTGGGTGCTCTTGACCGGCTGGGCCGCCTTTCCTCTTGTCTCCCTGGCCCTGAGAGGACTACCCGATCTGGGATACTCGCTCGCCAGGGTGGCTGGCTGGCTTCTGCTCGCCTGGCTGGCCTGGATCTTGGGAAGCTACAAAGTGCCTTTCGTGAGAATCACGCTGCTGGCCTTGTGGATCGGCCTGATCGCAGTGGGGATGGCGCTGATCCTCATCGGCCGCCGGGAGTGGAAGGAAAGGCTGCGCGCTCATTGGCGGACCTGGGCCACGATGGAGGTTGTTTTCGTGGCGCTCTTCCTTTTCGATTTGTTGCTCCGCTACGGAAACTCCGACCTCTGGCACCCCTCGTTTGGGGGGGAAAAGCCGATGGACTTCTCGTATTTCAACGCTGTCATCAAGAGCACTTCCTTCCCCCCCTATGATCCCTGGTTTGCTGGGGGGTACATCAATTACTACTACTTTGGATTCGTCATCCTTGCCATCCCAACCAAACTCCTGGCCATCCTCCCTTCGTTTGCCTACAACCTCAGCCTGCCTTCGCTGTTTGCGATGTTGGGACTGGCCGGCTTTGGCATCGCCTGGAGCCTTGCCACCCGGTTGCGAGAGAGCGGCCAAATGCCCGTCTCTCCGATTCTGGCCGGGGCGGCGACGGCCGTCGGCTTGGTACTGATCGGAAACCTGGGGGAGGTCCGCATGGTCTGGCAAGGGTGGATAGGGGCCAGCGGGCTTGTTATCCAAAACGACCTGCTGTTCGGGCTGGGCAGCGTCCTCAAGGCGGTGTCGGGGGCCTGGCGTGTGTTCAGCCAGCAGGCGACTCTTTCCTATGGCACCGGGGACTGGTATTGGATCGCCTCGCGCGCTATTCCTGTTCCAAACGGCCCAGGGGGGCTCCCCACGGAGACCCAGCCCATCACGGAGTTCCCCTTTTTTACGTTCCTTTACGGTGACCCGCACGCACACATGATCGCGATGCCCCTCACGGTGCTGGCCATCGGTTTCTCGGTCTCCCTGGTCCTTCGACCCCAACAGACCCGACGATGGTCCGAGATTGTGCCGGCCTTGATCCTGGGATCCTTGGTGATCGGGGCCCTCCGCCCCACCAACACCTGGGACTTCCCGACCTACGCGGGGCTTGGGGTTCTGGCTCTTGGGTATGCGAACTGGAGAGCGCGCCCGCCGAGCCCCTCCACAGGGAGGGGCTGGGGAGCCCTGGCTCTGGGAGCGGCCGAGATCGCGGCCCTGATCGGGTTGTCCTTTCTTCTCTATCAGCCTTACTCCCAATGGTACCTTCAGGGTTACACCTCTTTCGATTTCTGGACGGGCTCGAAGACGCCCCTGGATTCCTACCTGATCATCCATGGGGTCTTCCTGTTTGTCCTGGTGAGCTTCCTCCTTCTCCAGACGAAGGACTGGCTGGCCAGCACGCCCCTGGCGGCCGTTGGACGCTGGAGAGAGAAGGGCCTGATTGGATATGCGGCCCTGGCGCTCGTCGCCCTTCTAATCGCAGTCGTGCTCCTCTGGATGATGAAGTATGAGGCTGTGGCCTTCGCCCTCCCGCTCATTCTTTGGGCTGGATTGTTGGCGCTTCAAAAGGACCTATCAGAACCAAAGCGCATCGTCCTGGTGATAATGGCCGTCGCCCTGGCACTGACGGTGCTGGTCGAATTTGTGGTTCTCGCGGGCGACATCAGCCGCATGAACACCGTCTTCAAGTTCTACCTGCAGGTCTGGATTCTGTTTGCCGTGGCGGCCGGACCCGCCCTGGCCTGGATGGTGGCGACTCGCCATCAGTGGAGTCCTCGCTTAGGTTCGCTTTGGGCCGGTGGCCTGACCCTACTGGTCCTGGGAGCGGCCTTCTACACCTACCAGGCCGGCCTCTCCAAAGTGGTGGACCGCATGGCCCTCAATGCCCCGCACACGCTAGATGGAATGACTTACATGGCCTATGCCCAGTATGCCGATCAGGGGCAGACCATGGACCTGAGCGATGACTCTCGGGCCATTCAGTGGATGCAGGAGAACGTCCGCGGATCACCGGTTATCGTCGAGGCCAATACGGTCGAATACCACTGGGGATCGCGCTTCACCATCTACACGGGCCTACCGGGGGTCGTTGGATGGAGCTGGCATCAGCGCCAGCAGCGAGGAGTGGTCTCGCCCGAGGAGGTGGAGGAGCGAGTGCGCGAGGTTGGGGAGTTCTACAGCACCAGCGACGAGGCCTGGACGCGCCAATTCCTGAGCCAGTACCAGGTCACCTATATCGTGGTCGGAGAGCTGGAGCAGGCCTACTATCCTCCTGCCGGACTGGCCAAGTTCTCTCAGATGCAGGCCGAGGGATTGCTTCAGAGCGTGTATTCGGCCGGACACACCGTTATCTACAAGGTTCCCGGCCCGTTATCGGCGGGGATGTAGACCGAGTTGTACTCCTCCAGGGTGCTTCTCTTCTGCCGGTCCTCTTCCACGACCTAGATGAGTGCCGATCTGTTCGATTTCTTGAAGTGGTGGGCGGCCCTTCTGCTCCTGGGTGCGGCCGCCTGGCCCTTGATTTTCTACCTCTTCCGAAAGCTGCCGGACCGGGGCCTGACTCTGGCCCGGCCCTTCGGGCTTCTGCTGGTAGGCTACCTGTTCTGGCTGGGAGCCTCTTTCGGATTCTGGGGCAACGATGCCGGTTCGGCCTGTACGGCCGCGATCGCGGTGTTCGCGGTCGGGATGGCCGCCTGCGTCCGGGCTGGCCTCAGTCCCTGGGCTTGGCTGGGACGGCACAGGAAGATGGCCCTCGCCCAAGAGGCGATCTTCCTCTTCGCCTTTGCAGTCTGGGCCTGGGTACGAGCAAACAATCCTGGCGCCATCGAGACCGAAAAACCGATGGAGCTGGCGTTCCTCAACTCGATCTTGCGCTCGGCGACCTTTCCACCCCGGGACCCGTGGCTATCGGGCTACGCAATTTCCTACTACTATTTCGGGTATGTCATGGTGGCCATGCTCGCAAAGATGGCAGCCGTAAGTGGTGCGTACGCCTTCAATTTGGGAGTCTCCTCCTGGTATGGGCTGACCGCGCTGGCCGCCTATGGACTCTTGAGCAATCTCTTGCAGCTGCGGGAGCGGGCAAGGGATGCGAGCGAGGCGCGCTTCCGTTGGGCGGGTCTGCTGGCCCCCCTCTCGTTGCTGTGGGTTGGGAACTTCGAGGGGTTTGTCGACGTCCTCTACAACCTGCGAATCGGGTGGAGCGGCCAAAGCGGCAGGTTTTGGCAATGGCTCGATATCCTTGACCTTTCCTCTCCTCCGAGCGGCCCGGCAACATGGGATCCCAGTCAGTATCGCTTCTGGTGGTGGTGGCGTGCCTCGCGAGTCGTCCAGGATCGAGATTTGCTCGGAAGGAGCATCAGTCTCCAGCCCATTGATGAGTTTCCGTCGTTTTCCTTCATGCTGGGCGATCTTCACCCGCATGTGCTGGCCCTTCCGGTGGGCCTGGCCGTCCTGGGGTTGGGGCTGGAGCTTCTCTTGCGGATTTGGCCCAAGCCAGGTGAGCAGGGGAGTGGTCTGGGCCTTGCCGCCCAATTTCCGCTTCCCCTGGTGGCATTCGCCTCGCTGGTTCTTGGCGGTCTCGCCTTCCTCAACACTTGGGATTTTCCAGTCTACCTGGTCATCTGTGCCGCCGCGACCTGGCTTGCCTGGCGAAGGCGCGGAGGTCCTGGGCTAGGGGGGCTGGCCTGGCGGTGGGGAGGGGTGCTCGCGCTCGGTGTTCTCTTGTACCTCCTCTTTTATCTCAGCTTCTCATCGCAGGCCGGGGGCATCCTTCCCAACCTGATCTTTGTCACCAAGGGTCAGCAGTTCGCGGTGATGTTCGGGCCGCTGCTGGTCCCGGTGGTCCTGTGGCTTGGCGCCCTGGCGCTGTCTCGGAGGCGGCAGCTGAACTGGGGGCGGGGTTTCTTGTTGGCCTTCGGCTTCACCTTCGTCCTGTTTGCTTTTTCGCTATTCCTGGGAGCGCTGCTGCTGCAAAACCCTTTCGCGGCCGTTCTGGCCAGCGATCTCATCCAGCCGATGGGCGTGCGCCAGGCCGTGGGCGCACTTCTGGAGCGGCGTCTCCTCATGCCGGGAACGGTGGTCGCTCTCACGGCTCTGCTGGCGCTGGCGATCGCAGCGCTCCTGCAGAGAGGTCGCGAGCGGGGAGCCCTTGGAACTCCCTCTGCGGCGCCCAATCCGACTGAGGAGAGCCCTTCCCACGCGCCCGAGGCGTTTGGTCCGGAGGAGGTTTTCCTGATCTTGCTGGTGACCGTGGGGGCGGTTTTGGTTCTCGCACCCGAGTTTGTGTACCTGCGGGACCAGTTCGGGACGCGCATGAACACCATCTTCAAGTTCTATTTTCAGACATGGGCCTTCTGGAGCGTCGCCGCGGCCTATGGACTCGTGGTCCTTTCGGGCCGGGGGCGAGATCGAACGCGGCGGGAGTCTGCCTTCACGGGAAAGATCAGAACCCTCCCCTGGGCTCGGCTAGGCTCTTATCTAGCCGCCGCTGGGTTCTTCCTGGGGTTCGTCTACACCCCGCTTTCTATTTGGACCAAGACCTCTGGTTTTGGGCTGGCCCGTTCGGCGACCCTCGATGCCTCTGCCCACTTGAAATCGGACGATCCAGCGGACGCCCAGGCCATCGCTTGGATCAATTCCAACCTGAACGGCGGCCCGATTGCCGAGGCGGTAGGCGGAGAGTACACCGACTTCGCGCGAATCTCGACCTACACGGGCATTCCCACCGTTCTGGGCTGGCCCGGCCATGAGGGGCAGTGGAGGGGTGGTTATAATGAGGTCGGCTCCCGCGAAGGCGACATTGCACAACTCTACCGCTCCGAGGACTGGACCACGGCTCTGAACGTCATTCAGCGGTATCAAATCCAGTACATCTACTATGGCCCCCTGGAGGTCGAGTCCTACGGGAGTGGTGGGCTGGCGAAGTTCCGGGCCCACCTGCACATGGTGTATCACACGGATCAAGTAAGTATCTTCGAGGTCGGGTCATCTGCATCCTCCGGAGTCTCGTAAGCCATGAAGGCAGTGAGCCAAGCATGGTCCCCGATCCAGCCGCCGCCCCAAGGGGCGGGAGCGCTCGAGGCGTTTGTCCGAGATCATGAGATCGCCCTGTATGCGGTGGCCATGGCCAGCGCTTTAGCCCTGCGATTTGCAGGCCTGTCCGCGCCCTCTTTGAGCGATTCGGAGGCAGCCCAGGCCTGGGTGGCCCTTCACCTTGCGCAAGGCCAGATCGCGGCAGGGGCGGGCGCCTTCAACCCTCTGTACACGGTCCTCACGGCGGCTTTGTTTTTCGTCGCAGGAGCGAGCAGCTTCTGGGCTCGGCTGTGGCCCGCTCTGGCGGGGAGCGCCGTGGTCCTTCTTCCTCTCTGGATGAAACAGGTCTTGGCCAGGACGGAAGCGATTCTGGCCTCTTTCCTGCTTGCGCTCTCCCCGGGGATCACCGCGATTTCGCACCTGTCGGGGGGAGCGACCCTTGCCCTTCTCCCGGTCGGCATCCTGCTTCTGCTTGCCGCGGAGGGACAACTGGCGAAGCGGCCCGGGATGGCCGGGATTTGTGCGGGCGTGGCCTTGGCCACCGGGACCGATGGCCTAACCGGCCTGCTCCTCCTCGTGTTGGCGGTCGTGATCGTTTCCCTCTTGGCCAAGGAGAGGATTTCGGCCGAGGGCAAGGAGGAGAACCCTCGGGAAGATGCCTCAACCTTGTGGCGATCGTCCCGTTTTTGGATGGCCGGCGCCTTGTCGTTCGCGATCGCCGTAACCGGAATCATTTTCCCAGCCGGGTTGGGGGTATTCGCCTCAGGGCTCCAAAGGTGGGCCGCCGAGCTGGTTCAACCTAGCGGCTATTCCATCGGCGAGATGGCTCTCCTGCTGCTGGGATATGAAGGTCTTGCGTTTGTTGGTTGCCTGACGGCTGCCGCCATCATACTTGGCGGGCGTCCGGGTCGAGGCTGGACTCTCCTTCTGGTTTTCTTTGCCCTCGGGGCTGTCTGGTCGCTCTTTCGTCCCGGGCGATCCCCGGCGGATGCGATCTGGGTTATCTTCCCCATGGCGCTCTTGGCGGGCAAGGGTGCCTACCGAACCCTATGTGCGTTCGCTGCCTCTCACAGCCGTTGGGCGAGCCGGGGCCAGCTCATGGTGAGCCTCGCGCTGGGGGTTTTCGCCTGGCAGAGTTTTGCCGGCCATGCGGTTTTGGGAGGACAAGTTCCGGACAGCTCCGCCGCACTTCGCCTTGGAGTCGGCGCGGTCGCGATCCTGGCCATGATTGTCATCGCTGGCCTTTTTGCCACGAGTTGGAGCGAGAACGTGAGTGTAGCGGCCGCCGGCCTGGGCCTGGCTGTTGGGATTCTCCTCCTGATTGGCCAGATCTCAGCGGCGGCGGGTCTCGGATTGAACCGGCGGGGGGAGGCCAATGAACTGTGGTGGGCGTCTGCCACGACCAATCAACTCAGCTTCCTGGTGAGCAACTTGCAGCAAGTCTCGGAATGGCAGACCGGCACCGCTCAGGACTTGCCCATCGTGGTCTCGGGCAATCCTAACGGTGCGCTGGGCTGGGCGCTCAGATCTTTCCCCAAAGCATCCTACGCCATCCAGAGCGGAGGTGCGGCGCCCGCCGTGTACCTCTCCATGGAGGTAGCTGGAAATCAACCCGACCCGCCTTTCCCGGCCTCGTACATGGGAGAGCCTTTTACCGTCCAGATGCATCGGGCCTGGACCGATTTCCCCCCGGATTTGTTTGCCTGGTGGATTTACCGAATGGGTCCAACTCGAGCCGAGCGGGTCATCTTGTGGGTTCGCGAAGACGTGCAGAACCCGGACGCCGGAAAGGGGTAAGGCAGAAGCCGAGACCAACATGGCGGGGGGGGTAAGAGACTCCGGAATCATCGCGATTGACGGGACGGCAGCCTCCGGCAAGACCACGCTTGCCCGACGCTTGGCAGAGCATCTGGGGTACCTCTATTTTGACACGGGGGTGATGTACCGCGCGCTCACCTTGGCCGCGATGCGGAAAGGATTATCGACCTCGGACGAGGCGGATCTGACGGAGCTGGCCGAGCGAATCACTATTGACGTTCGTGCTCCGAGCGAGAAGGATGGGAGACCTTGCACAGTCTTGTTGGATGGGGAAGATGTGACCTGGCTGATCCGGTCAGAGCAGGTGGATCAGCTAGTCTCCCCCGTGTCCGTCTTTGCGGGAGTCCGCCGGGCGCTCTCGGCTCAACAACGCCGCATCGGCCTGCGTGGGCGCGTGGTGATGGTCGGGCGAGACATTGGAACGGTGGTTCTGCCGGAGGCGGATCTGAAGATTTTCCTGGATGCCTCTTTGGAAGAACGTGCGAGGCGCCGCCACGCGGAGCTCAAGGCCAGAGGCTCAGCTCCCCCTCTGGAAGAGGTGCGCAGTTCGCTGGGGGAACGGGATCGCATCGACACGAAGCGCTCGGTGGCCCCTCTGCGGGCAGCGGGAGATGCCATCTATATCGACTCCACCTGGCTCAATGTTCAGGAGGTCTATGAGCTGGCGGAGGCTTTGGTCTCAAAAGGACCTGCCGAGCTGGGGCGGGCAGGAAAAGCCACAGAGGGCTCGCAGCCATTTGAGTAGGCGGATGGCTCAGCCTTCCGGGCGCCGACACCAATAGCTGATAGGGAGTCATTAGCGTGAACCAGGCAGCGATCTTAGGGAAAAGGCGGTTCGCATGGGGGGGGCGCCCTTATGACCATGCCCGCTACGTACCGATCCGGACCGTCCTGCACTTCCTGCTGAGAAACTTTATCTGCCGGCTGCTCATTCGTCTCGAGCGCGTCGAGGGGTTGCAGAACATTCCTGCCTCCGGCCCAGCGATCCTCATGATCAACCATATTGCCTTTGTGGACCCACTGGTCGTCATGGCCGTCGCCCCAAGGCTGGTCGTGCCCTTGGCGAAGATTGAGGTGTACAGCCTTCCGGTCATCGGCATCTTCCCCAAGCTTTACGGGGTCATCCCGGTCCGACGCAGCGAGGTGGATCGGCGGGCGTTGGCCATGGCGCTGGAGGTGCTGGAGGCGGGAGAGATCGTCCTGGTTGCTCCCGAGGGCACGAGAAGCCCGGCTTTGCAACAGGGGAAGGAAGGCATGGCCTTCCTGGCCATCCGCTCGGGCGCTCCCGTAGTCCCGGTCGCGATCGACGGAACGGTGGGATACCCCTCCGTGGAACCCAAGCGCTGGGCTGGGGGGGGAGCACAGATCACGTTTGGGCGGCCGTTTCGATTGCACGCTGCGCCGGGCGAGTCGCTTCGCGAACAACTGCGGGAAATGACGGACGAGGCGATGAGTCAGGTGGCTGCGATGCTTCCTCCTTCTCGCAGGGGGGTTTATGCCGCCCTTGTCCCGTCCCTTCCCAAGCATCTTACCCTTCTCTAAGACCAAGCCCACTCCACTCGGATGGATGAGCCTGCGTTCCCATTTCCGGACCAGATTGGATTCTTCAGAAAGGGGCCATTTCTGCGCCGGCCCGTCGCCCGCGGACAGTATTCTCGTTGGAGAGGCCTGCGGGTCTTTCCGGACAGAGGGCTGAACTGTGCCTGACCAGGTGATGGGCAAAGTCCGCGCGGTAGAGGAAGGGAGCCTGGGGAAGCGCCTGGGGATTGAACCTGGCGACTTGCTCTTGGAGGTCAACGGCCACGCGGTCGAGGACGTCTTGGATGTCCAGTTTTATGCTGCGGAAGACCGGGTGGAGTTGGTGTGGTATCGCGCAGGAACCTCCCGGCGCGCGGAGGCGGGACGTCGGCCCGGGGAAAGCCTCGGCCTGGAATTCGACCACCCGACCTTCGATATCGACATCCGCCGCTGCAACAACCTCTGTTCTTTTTGCTTTGTGCTGCAGACGGCGCCGCACATGCGGCGCACCCTGTATGTCAAGGACGACGATTACCGCTACTCGTTTCTCTTCGGACATTTCGTGACCCTCACGAATCTGAAGGCGAGAGATTGGGAGCGCATCGTTGAGCAGCACCTCTCGCCATTGTATGTCTCCGTCCACGCGACCGAACTCGAGTTGCGACGGGCTTGCCTGGCCAACCCTTCCGCGCCCGATATCCTCGACCAAATCCGTTTCCTCGTCCGAAATGGGATCGAGTTACATGCTCAGCTGGTTCTCGTTCCAGGCCGGAATGACGGGGAGCACCTGGATCGGTCGCTCACCGATCTGGCCCGGTACTACCCGGGGGTGCGGTCGTGTTCGGTGGTGCCCGTGGGGCTGACGCGCCATCACAAGTATGGTCATCGGCTCTTCACTTCGGCAGAATCTCTGGCCATCCTGGACCAAGTGGAGGCTCGGCAGCGAGAGTTCCTGGCTGAGTTGGGCTCTCGTTTTGCCTTTCTCACGGATGAATGGTATCTGGTTGCTGACCGTCCCATTCCCCCCGATGCATACTACGAGAACCTCGACTTACGAGAAAACGGAATGGGCATGGTGAGAGACTTTCTCAACGAGTGGGAGTCGATTCGGGCGGAGGTGCGCAGGTGGTCAGGGAAGCTGCCGGGCCGTCGCGTCACGCTGGTAACGGGCGCGCTTTTCGCGCCGATCCTCGAGAAAGCGGCTGGTGAATTCAATCTCCTGGCCGGCACGGCGCTCGAGGTGGTCGGGGTGGCGAACGATCGACTGGGGCCCACGGTCACCGTTGCCGGGCTGCTGATGGGCCGGGAGGTCGTCCAGGCGCTACGATCTGGCGATCCCGGAGAGTTCCTGGTGCTTCCCAGGCGCATGTTTGACCATCCGCAAGCCTTGAGCCTGGACGATGTTTCTCCGCTTGAATTGGCAAGACAACTGGGTGTCCCGGTCTACCTGGGCGACGCCATGGGGGACGTCCTCAGCGCGCTGCAGGGCACTAATCCGCTTTGCATCCGGCCCGGGGATCCAGCGGTCACCACGCAGTTACTCCGCGCGGGTGGCTGGGCCGTCGAGAAATACCTGCCCCCCGCGCAAGCGCCGGAAACCTTGTCAGGCCGCTAGACCAAGCCGCTGGGGATGCAATCCGGCTGGATCCCGGAGGGGGGTCAACGTTCCATGATGGAGCGCGGAGCCCCGGCCGGCCGGACTCCGCCCAGGGGTGCCACCGGCAGCCAAACGGTGAAGGTGGTCCCTTCTCCCAGCTTGCTAGTCACATCGATCCGGCCCCGGTGACTCTCGACAATATGGCGTGCGATATACAGTCCCAGTCCCGAGCCAGGCGCTCGCGACTCGCCAACCTTGCCGCGAAAGAACCTTTCAAAGATGTGTCCCATGCTGTCTTCCGCAATTCCCAGGCCGGAGTCGTTGACCTCGATACAAGCCTGATCAGCATCGCCTTCGGAGAGGGCGCTTACCCGGCGTGTCCGCAGGAGCACCAGACCGTTGGGCTGGTTGTATTTCACGGCATTTGAAAGCAGATTGAGCACTACCTGCTTGATCCTCGCTCGGTCCGCAAAAAGCTCGAGCGGCTCGGCCTCGAATTGGCGGACAAATCGGAGTTCCTGGGCATGCATGAGGGGGGTCACGATCTCGGCGCATTCTGAGAGCAGCGGGCCAAGTTGGAAGCGTTCCGGCTGGTAGCGGTTGCGCCCTGATTCGAGCCGAGCCAGGTCAAGGTACTCATCGGTGAGTTCCACCAACCGCCGGATCTCATGGCGAAGGGTGCCCAGCACCGAGTTGCGCTGCGTCTCCCTCAAGTCCGAGCGCTCCAGCAGAGCCGCTGCGGTTTCCAACGCGGTGAGAGGTGTCCGAATCTCGTGCACGAGTTCGGTGATGAGGTCGCTTTGCTCGAAAAGCCTCATGCTCTCGATGGCTACTGCGGCCTGGCCCGCCAGGGCTTGCAGCGCCGCCACATCCTCGGGAGTAAACCCGCGGGATTCCCGGGAGAACACTTCCAGGACTCCAATCTTTTGGACCTTCCCCTCCAGTGGCACCCCGATGAAAGCGCTTGGAACGTTCGGGGCGAGCAGGGCCAGCTCGTAGGGCACCGGGCCGTTTTCCATGCACCGTGTAATGCCCTCGGGGCCCATGACCAGCGGTTCCCCGGAGGCGATCGCCATGCCCGCCAGACTTCGATCCGGCGGAACCTCCCGGATGCGAAGCACGGCTAGGCCCGGGTGGGTCGTGGCCTCCACATGCAAATCCCCGGAGAGAGGCTCCAGGAGCATGACGGCCGCTCCCTCGCATTCCAGCAGGCGAGTGGCCGCAAGAGATACCCTCTCGAGCAGGTCGCTGAGGTGCAGGGCCGAGCTGAGGTCTCGTACCAAGTCGAGCAGCAGGACGTAGCGCCGTAACAGCTCGGGGTAGTTGCGGGCCGCGGTGTCGCGGCCCACGGGACGAGGCTCAAAGAGCGACATGGAGGATCTCATCGGAGAGTTTGGGAAGGACCTTGGCCACGTCCTCCCGGAAGACGACGTCAGCCCGAGGGTCCAGGTAGGTGGGGATGCGGTTGACGATAATCAAATGAGCGCCATGCTGGAGCGCTTCCAGAGGCAGCATCGCCGCCGGAGTCACCTCCAGGGACGAACCGACGACCAGCGCGAGACGAGCCTTGCGGAATTCCTGACGGGCTTGCTGGAGAAGGGGTTGGGCAAGCTGTTCTCCAAAGAGGATGACATTCGGTTTTAGGACTCCGCCGCAGATCTCGCAGCGCGGCACGCCGGTCGGCTCGCGCAGCCAACGCCTCAGCACATCGGAGCAATAGAGACGGTAGCAGCGGATGCAGGTGGCTTCCTGGAGATTCCCGTGGATCTGAAGGACACGGGACGAGCCCGCTTTCTGGTGCAGGTCATCAATGTTCTGGGTGACGACGCATTGCAGGCGCCCGGCTTTTTCCAGGCGGGCCAGAGCCCGATGCGCGGGATTGGGTCTCGAGGTCATCCAGCCCTGCGCCAGCGGGCGTATCCAGTTGTAGAAACGTTCCGGATGGTAGCGAAAGACGGTCTGCGAGGCGACCTCCATCGGGTCGTCCTGCTCCCACAAACCCGACCCCGGGCTTCGGAAATCCGGAATCCCCGAAGGGGTCGAGATGCCCGCACCCGTCAGGGCAACGGTGTAGGGCGAGGAGAGGATCAATTCCCGGGCAAGCTGGAGGGCTTGGGGCCCATCGCTGCGGGAACTGGGGTCGAGGGTCATGCAGGCGCTTTGCTGGCCAAGCGGTCGGCGAGCTGCCGCATTTGATCGGAAATAAGAGCATTGGGATCGTGCAGCACCAGCGGAACCCCATTCTCTGCCGATTGAAAGGCCAGTTCCGGGGCGGGGGTGATGCTTCCCAGGGCTGGCTTGCCAATCATCTCTTCAATCTTGGAGCGCGCCATTTGCAGGCTCGAGCGCTCCCGGTTGGCTACCACGAAATCGACCTTGGTCCGAGACATCCCGGCCGCCTCCAGGTCGGCCATGAGGGAACGAGCCATGAGCACCGTGTAGCGTACCGGCTCCAGAAGCACGAGAATCTGGTCCGCCAGAGGCAGAATCCGCAGCGCTGAAAGAGAGAAGCCGCTGCCCAGGTCCAATAGTAAGAAGCGCGTCATCATCGCCAATCGGCGGATGATCATCTCCAAGCGATCCGTTTCCTTCAGCAGCGCGTAGTCGTGCGGATCGGCCGAGCCCAGGAGGAAACGGGCGCCACTGGAGTGGACGACAATCTCCTTTTCGATGGTCCTGGCGTCCAGGTCGTCTCGAGGCTTCTGGAGCAAGGCCGTCAAGCCGGAGGGGCGGTTGATTCCCAGCAGGAACGAGCCGATAGATTGTCCCGGCCGGATTTCGCAGAGGATGACGTCAAGTCTCTTGTTGGCCAAGAGGACGGCCAGATTGACGGCGAGGGTTGTCGTGCCCAACCCCCCCTTGGCCCCAAGGAAGGCCAGAATCCTCGCTCGCTGGCTAGGCGCGACCGTTGCCGCAGGTTTCGATCTCCCCAGCAAGGCCTTCACATGCGCCAGAAGCTCCGCGGGGTGAGTGGGCTTGGGCAAGTAGTCATCCGCGCCCGCATCAAAACCCTGGACCTTGTCATCGACCTGGGCCTTGGCGGTGAACATCAGGATCGGAACAGAAGCGAATAGGGGATCCGCCCGCAGGCGACGGCAGACCTCGAATCCATCCAGATCCGGCATCATGACATCGAGCAGGATGAGATCCGGTCGCTCACTGGCGGCCTTGCTGAGCGCCTGGGTCCCGTTGACCGCGGCCACGATGGAATAGCCGCGCCGCTGCAGCATCATCCCAACAAGCTTGAGCGTGTCCAAGTCATCGTCCACGATCAGGATCTTCTCGGGCATTCGCCAAGGCCTCCTGCGCGCAGTATCCCAGTCTAGCACATTCGCTGGAGGCCGACAAGTTTCAAGGGCCATTGCCTCGCCGTCCTTGGCATATAATCTTCCAAGGACGAAATGCCTCCTGTCTGTCCGAAATGCCCTCCCGCTTGGCCAACAGAGGTAGTCGCAGCGCAGCGGCACACGGCTTGCACCTGGGATTGCCATGACCTTTGAATTCTGGCTCCAGGGGATCCCTCAGATCCCGATCCTGCCCTTCCAACTCCCGGTTCTCCTTTTCCTTGCTCTCCTCCTGGCGATCGCCTCCATTCAGTCTCTGCCTGACGCCAGGAATCTCGGGCGGGCTCAGAGAGGCGTTTGGCTGGTGCTTGCAATTCTCGCCGCAGGCTTGGCAGGGGTCGCCGTCGTGCGCATCCCGGTGACTGGCCTGCCTACCTTGCCGGGCATTCCCCTGACCCCACCGGGACCCCTGGCAGGACTGGTCGCGGTTGTTCCGATCGCCCTGGGGGCCGGCTTTCTGGGGCCCCTACCTGCCATCACGCTGGGTTTAATCGTCGGCGGCGAGCGAGCCGTGCTCGACACGCACCAGGCCTTGACCATCCTCGAATACGGCCTGGTCGCTTGGAGCGTGGCTTGGTTCCTGCGGCAGGACTACGCCGGACGGTTCTTCGCTTTCCTGCGGCACCCGATCGGCGCCTGCTTGGGGTCTGTGCCGTTTGCCCTCGTGCTTCGACTCCTGACCGACTACGGCTATGCCCGCGGCGACCTGGTCGTGAGCACGGATTTCGTTCTCTCCCGGCTCCCCGGGCACACGCTGGTGGTCGTGATCGAATTCGCGGCGGGCGGACTTATGGCGCAGGGGTTGAGGTTGCTCCTAGCGAGATATTGGCCGGTGCCCTCGAGGATCCGACCTGCCTGGTTTCAACGGAGCCTCGTCTGGCACTTGAGCCTTTGGCTCACCCTGCCTCTGGCCTTGATGGCGGTTCTGATCCTGGCTGCGACCATCACCCAGTCGCGGGTCCAGGCACAGGATGCTCTTCTGGAGCAGGTCCGGCTAGCTTCCCAGGGGGCCGGAAGCGATTTGTCCGTCTCGCTGATGACCGGACAGACCCTGCTCCAGGAAATGGGCAATGATGTCCTGCGCCTGCAGGGCTCGCCGGACGCTTTGCAGTCCTACCTGTCGGACCGGCTGCAGCAGCCGGCCTACTTTCAGCAACTCGCCTACCTAACCAACTCGAACCACGTGGTTGCTGTCTATCCTTCGCTGCCCGATCCTCTCTGTGGCGAACCCGGAGAGAATCAGGGATGCCAACAGGCGCTCAAGGGCACAGCCTGGCTGGGCTGGACTGACATGCAGGGTTCCGACAACCCTTGGCTTTCCATGATCCAGCCAGTTCTGGGCCCTCAAGGACAAGTGCTCGGCTTTCTGATTGGACGCACTTCGCTTGAGATTAATCCTCTCCTTTCTCCGGTCCGGACTTCATTCCAGTGGATCAGCGGCTCACAAGGTCTCTTGCTCGACGCGCAGGGGAATGTCCTTTATCCTGCGCAGGCCGAGCCCTGGATTGAACAGAATGCGGTCGGGCATGACGAACAAGGCGGCTCATGGTACCTGGATACCACTTCGGATGGACGACGCAGGCTAAGTTACCTTTCCCCGATGTCGTATCCGAATTGGGAGGTCGCAATCCGCGTGCCCGAGGAGAATGCGTTTCGGGCTTCTCTCGGCGTGGGAACACGGGTTGGCCTGCTGATTCTCCTGGTCACCGTGATGACCCAACTCCTGGTGATGCTCATTGCGCAGCGGATCACCCAGCCGCTCAGGGGCTTGGTCACGGCCGCGGAGGGGATTGCGGCTGGCGACCTGGATCGACGGGTGGAGGTGCAAGGGGAGGATGAGTTCGGCGTCCTGGGCCGCGCCTTCGAGACCATGCAGCGCAATTTGAAAAGGCAAGGGCGCGATCAGGACCTGCTCCTGCGCGCAAGTCAGACCGTAGCCAGCCAGCTCGACTTGCAAGAAGCTTGCCGGACGATCCTGCAGGGGGCCCTCGCGGCCAGCGGAGCGGGCGGGGCCCGTGTCGTCCTGGTCTCTTCCCCCGCTTCGGCCTCTGGCTACCGCGAGTTCTCACAGGGAGATCTGGCCGAGAAGATGGCCTCGCTGGACGAGTACGTGGTGTCCCTGGTGAGGGAGCGTTCGCCCTGGGCTGTCGGCAACCTCGGTCGGGAAGGGAATCTCTTCCCTTCCTACTTCACCGCTCAGCTGGGCGCTTTGCTCGCCTTCCGCCTTATGCAATCGGACCGCTTCTACGGCGCCCTGTGGCTGGCCTTTGCCCAACCGCAAGTGTTTGATCAGAGCACGCTGGACCTCCTGGCCGGGCTGGCCAGCCAGGTGGCCGTGGCTGCCTCGAATGCTCGACTGCTCGAGGCCTCCGAGGGCGGGAGGCAAAGGCTGGAGGCGATTCTGTCGGCCATTCCGGATGGGGTGCTGATGACCGATGCCGATGGACGGCTGCTATTCTCCAACGCTGCCGCCCGGGAGTTGCTGGGAACCCCTCTGCCCGAAACGGGCCAGGTTCTCCTGGAGCACGGCGCCCTGGCCGAACTGTCCAAGATGCTGCGCGGTTCCACCCCCGGTGGGGGGAATCTCGAACTGCCTGGAGCGGACGGGCGAAGGTTGCTGGTGTCCGTGGGAAATGTGCCCGGGACAGGCTCAGGCTCGCTGGGCCAGGTTTGTCTGATCCAAGATGTGACCCGTTTCAGGCAGCTTGAGGACTTGAAATCGGAATTCGTGCACACGGTGAGTCATGACCTGCGCCGGCCGCTCACCCAGATCGGGGGCCTCGCGAACATGCTCGAGGTACTTGGCCCAGTCAATTCCGCCCAGCAGGAGTATATCGGCCGGATTCGCGCGGCTGTGCAGAACACGACGCGTCTGGTCGAGGATTTGCTGGACCTGGGTCGGATTGAAAGGGGAGTCGAAGCCAAACGGGAAGCGGTCGAGATCCGCGAGCTGGTGGTCCGGGTGGTTGAGGATTTCCGCAGCGAAGCTGGGTCGCGAGGCGTCCAGGTGGCCGTGTCTCTCCCGGATCAGCTGCCCAAGATCCAAGCGGACGCGGCGCTGCTGGAGCGGGCGCTGGGGAATCTCGTGGACAATGCTATCCGCTTCAACCGGGCAGGGGGATCCGTGCAAGTGCGGGCCGAAGTTCGAGACCAGCAGATGTTGATAGCTGTGCAAGACACCGGCTCGGGCATTGCTCCCGGCGACCAGGGCCGGATCTTCGAACGTTTCTACCACGCACGGAACCGCGATCCCTCTTCTCAGCCGGGCTGGGGCCTAGGGTTGGCGATCGTCAAATCCATCTCCGACTGGCACCAAGGCCGCGTGTGGGTCGAGAGCCAGTTGGGGAAAGGAAGCACTTTCTACCTGTCCCTGCCGCTTTCGGGCTAAGCTCCGCATCCTCTGAGGCTGTCTCATCCCCGTGCCGTGAAGAAGTCGGCATGCTTTCACAACCTCAGGGTCGCTCTCCTTGTAACTTCGCAGCCGAACGGTTAGAATGACCTCCATGTCCCCGATGACTTATGATGAGGCCCTCGACTACCTTTACTCGTTTGTAGACTACAGCCTGCAGCGTTCCTATCGCTACTCCCCGGCAACCTTCGACCTCGCCCGCATGCGCGAATTGCTCCAGAAGCTTTCCAATCCGGAGCGCTCCTACAAGGTGATCCACGTCGCCGGGACCAAAGGCAAGGGATCGGTGTCGGCTCTCTGTGCTTCGGCGCTGCGTGCGGCGGGTTACCGGACCGGCTTCTACACCTCGCCTCACCTGGTGGACTATGCGGAACGAATCCAGGCGGACGGGCATGACCTCCCCCACGAACGCCTGGCCGAACTGGTGGAGGAGATCCGGCCCGTCGTGGAGACGGTGCCGCGGCTCACGACCTTTGAGATCACAACGGCCCTGGCCTTTCTCTACTTTGCCCGGGAGAAGGTCGACGCGGCGGTGGTCGAGGTGGGGTTGGGTGGGCGCTTGGATGCCACCAATGTGGTTCATCCTCTGGTTTCCGTAATCACCTCGCTTTCCCTGGATCACACCCATCTCCTGGGCCACACCTTGGCGGAGATTGCCCGGGAAAAGGCTGGGATCATCAAGCCCGGCGTGCCTGTGGTCATCGCGCCCCAGAGTACAGAGGCGCTTCGGGTCCTGCGGTCCATCGCGGAGGAGCGCCAATCCCCTTTGGTGCAGGTGGGGGGCGACTGGCACTTCGCTCCGCGCACCCATTCGCTCGACGGCCAGTCCCTATTCATCTGGTCGGCGGCCGAACAGGAACGGGTGAACAGTTTCCTGGACGATGGGAAGGAACTGGAATGGGTCCCGCCTCGCTACGAGATCCCCTTGCTCGGCTACCACCAGGTGATCAACGCGGCCGTGGCCTACGCGGCCCTCCAGGCGGCTCAGGATCGGGGCTTGCCGGTCACGGAGGAGGCGATCCGCGAGGGTTTTCGCAGCGTGGAGTGGCCGGCCCGGTTCCAGGTTCTCCACCGCTTCCCGTTCGTGGTGGTTGATTCGGCCCACAACCGGGACTCGGCAAGCCGGTTGCGCACCGCGCTCGATGACTACTTCCCCGCCAGGAAGGTGGTCCTCATCTTTGGGGCATCCGTGGACAAGGACATTGACGGGATCCTTGACGAGTTGATCCCTCGCATCTCGCGCGTGGTTGTCACGCATGCCGACCATCCGCGGGCGTCTGAACCGGACGACTTGGCGGGGCGGATCCGCACTCGCGGCTGCCCGGTTGAGGTCCGCCTGCCGGTGGCGGACGCATTGCGGCGTGCGCTCGAACTGGCCGGAGAGGAAGATGTCGTCCTCTCAGCCGGGAGCATGTTCGTCTCGGCGGCGGTGCTGGCGGCCTGGCCCGAGGCATGGGAATCCGAGGCCAGCCGACGGGTTCAGCAGAGGATCGTGCCTCGCCGGCCGCTGGAAGGATCGGGAGATGAGTAGTCCGGACTTTCGTGATTGGCAGTTGCGGTCCGAGTTCACCGAGGTCTTGGGGAACCGAACCGAAGAACTGCAGCGAGTCCATGACGCGCCGCTGGACGCGGAAGGCCTAGTCAGCTGCGCCGTGCTTCCGCTGCGGGACATGGTCATGTTCCCGCGGATGGTCAGTCCCCTGTTTGTGGGCCGCGAGTCTACCCTGGCGGCGATTGAGGCAGCTCAGGCGGCGGGGGAGACGGTCCTGGCCCTGCTCCAACTCGATCCAGAGGTTTCCGAGCCCGCTCCTCAGGACCTGCATGCCCTTGGGACGGAGACAGCAGTCGGTCGAATTCTGCACATGCCCGACGGCTCCACCACCGTTCTGGCCCAAGGGCGCAGGCGCCTGGCGGTCGCAGAATTCGTGCAGACCCGACCCTACCTGCGGGTGAAAGCTCGCCCTATCTTTGAGTCCAAAGAAAAGAGCCGCGAGACCGAAGCCTTAATGCGGGCCGTGCTGGCTTTGTTCGAGAAAGTCGTCCAACTCAACCGCAGCCTCCCGGAGGAGGCCTATGTTTTCGCGATGAATGTCGAAGAGCCGGGCTGGCTCGCCGATCTGATCGCCTCGGCCTTGGGAATTCCTGTCGCCGAGCGACAGCAGGTCCTGGAGATCATCGACCCGGGCCAAAGGCTTCAACGTTTGAGCATTCTTCTCGGCCGAGAACTGGATGTGCTCGAACTGGAGAACCGCATCCATACCCGCGTCCAGAGCGAGGTCGATCGAACCCAACGGGAGTACTACCTGCGCGAGCAGATTAAGGCGATCCAGAACGAGTTGGGAGAGGCGGACAGCTGGACCAAGGAACTGGCTGGGGTCCGCAAGGCCATCGAGGCCGCCGGCATGCCGTCGGAAGTCCATGAAAAGGCTGTGAAGGAGCTGGAACGTCTCGTCCAAATGCCCTCCATGGCCCCGGAGGTTGCCATCGTCCGCACCTACCTGGACTGGTTGGTCGAGCTGCCTTGGAGCAAGGGCACGCAAGACAACCTGGACGTCAAGAACGCCGCCCGCGTGCTGGATGAGCGTCATTATGGCCTGCCGAGGGCGAAAGAGCGCATTCTGGAATACATCGCGGTGCGGAGCCTCGCCCCAGAGAAACAGAAACAGCCGATCCTTTGTTTCGTTGGCCCGCCGGGGACGGGCAAGACCTCTCTTGGGAAGTCGATCGGCGAGGCGCTGGGCCGCAAGTTCGTGCGGGTTTCCCTCGGCGGAGTGCGGGACGAAGCGGAGATCCGCGGGCACCGCCGGACTTACATTGGGGCCCTGCCGGGTCGGATCCTGCAGACCATGAGGCGCGCGGCCACAGTGAACCCCCTCTTCATGTTGGACGAGATCGACAAGCTGGGCGCCGACTTCCGCGGTGATCCCGCGGCGGCTCTGCTCGAAGTGCTGGATCCAGAGCAGAACTTCTCATTTGAGGATCACTATCTCGATGTGCCCTATGATTTGTCCAAGGTGATGTTCATCACCACCGCCAACATTCTGGCTCCCGTGCCGCCGGCCCTTCAGGATCGCATGGAGGTCATAGAGTTCCCGGGGTACATCGAAGAGGAAAAGCTCGCCATTGCTCGCATGTTCCTGATCCCGCGGCAGAGGAGCGAAAATGGGCTGGAGGGGGAGAAGCTCACCCTGCCCGACGCGACGGTCCGGCGCATTATCCGCGAGTACACCTGGGAAGCCGGGGTTCGCAACCTGGAGCGTGAAATTGGTCGCATCCTGCGGAAGCTGGCTCGGAAAAAGGCGGAGGGGCAGGAGGTCCCACGCAGAGTGGGCGTCGCCAGCGTGCCCCGCTTTCTGGGCCCGCCGCAGTTCTTCATGCTCGAGGCGGAGAAGAAAGACGAGGTGGGGGTCGCGACCGCCCTGGCCTGGACCGAAGCGGGCGGGGACACCATGCCGGTCGAAGTCGCCCTGCTGGAAGGCAAGGGGAACCTTCAAATCACCGGCCAGGTCGGAGAAGTCATGCAGGAATCCGCCCAGGCGGCCATCTCCTTCCTGAAAGCACGCGCTCGCCAGTGGGCGATTGATCCTCAGCGGTTCGAGAAAACGGATGTGCATATTCACGTTCCCGAGGGGGCCATTCCAAAAGATGGACCCAGCGCGGGGATCACGATTGCCACCGCCCTCATCTCGGCCTTCACCGGGCGTCGGGTTCACAAGGAAGTGGGCATGACCGGCGAAATCACGCTACGCGGCAGGGTCCTGCCCGTCGGCGGGGTGCGCGAGAAGGTGCTGGCGGCACATCGGATCGGCCTCAAGACGGTCATCCTGCCAGCCCGGAATGAAAAGGACTTGGTAGAAGTGCCTCAGAAAGTGCGAGCCGAACTGACACTCAAGCTGGTCACGCACATGGATGAGGTGTTGGCAGTCGCCATTCACCCGGCGGAGGACGGCAATTCGAGGAATGGGGCCTCTTCTCGGACGGCCCGAGAAGCCGCGCCCTCGCGGCGCGCACCGCGAAGACCCACACAGGCCCGGACTTAGGCCTGCCCGGCGGCTTGCAAACGCCGATGGGATCCAGATTGGATCCTCTCCGTAAGAGCAACTCCCCCAGATCGATTGAACTGCGCTTAGAGAACGCGCCGGGCCGCGAGATGGGACGGGATCCCCAGGGACAGCGGAGAATGCCAAGTCGCGTGCACGGGAAGGTGGCTCTGATCACCGGGGCCTCCTCAGGAATCGGTTATGCGACCGCGATTGCTTTCGCCCGGGCGGGGGCGCATGTCATCCTCACGGCGCGGCGCGAGGACCGTCTCCGGCAGCTCGCCTCGCGGATAGTTGAGCAGCCCGGGGCCCCCGAGGCCTTGACGATTGGTGGGGATCTGCTTCGCCTGGAGGACATCCGCCGCATTGCCGCATCGGCCGTGGCCTGGAAAGGGCACGTGGATTTCCTGGTCAACAATGCCGGCTTCGGCCGTTTGCGGTGGCTCGACGAACTTGAGCCGGTCCACGACATCGAGGAGCAAATCCGCCTCGATTTGACGAGTTGCATACTGCTCACGCGTGAGATCCTCCCGTCCATGATTGGACGGCGATCCGGTTGCATTATTAACATCTCTTCGCTGGCTGGCCTGCTGGGAACTCCGACCGATACGGTCTATTCGGCCGCCAAGTTCGGTCTGCGCGGATTCGGAGAAGCCCTGCGTAGGGAAGTCAGCAGCTTGGGCATCCAGGTCTGCACCTTTTGTCCGGGTCCGGTTGAGACTGAGTTTGGATCCCACGTCGGTCGTTCCGCGGAGACGGAGGTTCGGGGAGCGGGGCGCTGGCGGCTGCCGGTTGAGCAAGTGGCCCAGTGCATTGTCGGCCTGGCAGCTCATCCCCGGCGGATCGTGGTCTTGCCCCGGATTGCTCTCCCCATCGTCTGGCTCAACACGCTATTCCCCGGGATCCTGGACCTCCTGATCGATCGCTTCTACGTGCGGCGGCTCCGCGGGTGAGAGTTCTGGGAGAGCCGCCAGGCGCCAAGAGCGGGGCGAATGAGGAGGCTCCTCAATGGCAGCCCGCAAGGGTCCCCTCGCGGGTTGTGACAGCCAACCGGGCCCTGCTATAATGACAACGGCGCCACGGTAGCTCAATCGGTAGAGCAATCGCTTCGTAAGCGATAGGTTGCGGGTTCGATTCCCACCCGTGGCTCCTGAGCCCGGAGCTCAGTCAGACCGAAAAAAAAGACTGATTTCCGGGGCCCAAGACAGGGAAGGAGACTTCCAGAGACGCCTGCCCCAGGCAGGATAGGAGGATCTCCATGTCCCAAGTACGATTGCCCTCTCGGCAGAACAACCTGGCACTTTCCCTCTCCCCGCTACAGACAGCCCATGAAGATTTCCTCTTGAGTCGCCGGGCGATGCGCTGCACCCCCTCCACCCTGAACCACTACCGCTTCAGCTCGGGGAAGTTCGTCCAGTGGCTCGAACGGCAGGGGGTCACGGATCCCAAAGACGCGACGGCCGGCCACGTCCGCCAGTGGCTCGCCGAAGATGGGAGCCATCTCAAAGACACGGCGCTCCACGCCAGGGCAAGAGGCGTGAAGACCTTTCTCCGATTCCTGCATGCCGAAGGATATGTCCCTCAGCTCATTAAGTTTCCGTGCCGAGGTTGGAGAAACGCAGGCTCCCCTGTCTTGAGCCCGACCAAGTGCGCGACCTCCTGGCGGCCTGCGACGTCCGGCAGAAGGCGATCGTGATGCTCTTGGTCGACAGTGGAGTGCGTGCCGCCGAACTATGCGGCCTCAATTGGGGAGATCTGAATCCGCAGACGGGTCAGCTGATGGTTCGCTTGGGAAAGGGCCGCAAGGATCGCGTGACCGTGATCGGCGCAAAGACGATGAGAGCGTTGCTCGCCTACCGGCGCACACTGCGGCAACCGCCCACACCGGACAGCCCGATGATCCGAGGGCGCACCGGCCAACGATTCACCGCAGATTGGCTATCGCACCTTATGAGGCGATTGGGGATCGAGACCGGGATCCACGTGACCCCTCATGCGCTCCGGAGGACCTTCGCGCTAATGAGCCTGAGGTCGGGCATGGACATCCTCTCCCTGCAGCGATTGATGGGCCATGCAGACATCGCGATGACTTCACACTATGTCCAGATGCTGGACGCGGACCTCATCGCCGCGCACGAGCAACACGGGCTGGATAGGTGGTTGTGACATTGCTGCAGTACATCGCCATCGAGATAAGTGGAGGGAGCTTCGATGGCAAGGCTCCCTCCTGATGTGTGGCGTCATGCGGAGGCGGAAGCAGGCTCGCCTATTCTGGCAATCACCAACTCGCGGAGCATGAGGGACAAATCGTCATGCCATTTGCCCGACCAGTCTACTTTGAAAAACGCTTCCTTGCGTGGCGAGTTCTCAGAGTAAACTGCGACCTTAATCGCATACCTGCCGGGAAGGAGGCAGTTGGGCTGCGAATTTGGGTATGTTTCAAGATCGAAGAGGAATCTCGGAGCATGGCCGTCTTTGCCAGGGAAGTCCAAGAACGACTTCTTTTCCTCATGCTCCTGGTACGCAGGAGATGAGACGTGCCCGATTGCACAATAGAACCGGCGCTCTGTGTTGATGTTAGTCGGCACGGGAACCTCAATGCGAAGGTTGATAGGCGAGAAACCTTGAAACTTGAAGGGTTTCCCTGCCGCATCGTAGGACCAGAGGTCTGTCAATACAGCTTCGCAGTTGCGCGCTTGGGACTTACCATGATTCGTGATCTGCAACCGGAAGAAGAAGACCGGCTCCGACAACGTGGGGTCGTGGCGACTCGTCCAAAGGGTGCGGATGCAAAAAGGGCTAGCATTTCTGAATGCGATCTCGATCCTCGGGGCAAAGGCCCGACGCTTTACGGCTTCTGACAGATACGGCACGAACAAGGCAACAGCGCCCAAGAAAATGGTTGATCCCACGAGAACCCAGTCTGAAGCGCTCATTCTGTTCCTCCTCGCCTCGTCTCTTGAGCAGACGCCCCTCGACCTTTCACACAGCCACGCGAATTGTTGGTCTGCAAGCTAGACCCACCCGAGCCTGTTCAGCTGTTGCGATACGTTGCTCGAGACCTCCAGAAACCGTTCAGCAGAGCTGTCGAAAAGACCGGCTGCGAGGGGCGGCCAAGTGGCGCCAGCTGATGTAGCTTCGGCTAAGAGGGCTGTGTACGGGCTGCCGTAGCCGCGGCGATGTTTCCAGCCGAAGCGCCCAATGTAGGTCCAGAAGTCCTTGCTGTACCTCTCGTCTTGATGAGCATACTCAAGCGCCAGAAGCATCTCGAAACGGTCGAAGTTGCGTTCGTAGTCTGTTCCAAGGAACAGGAGGTCGTCTAGCTTGGGCTGGAGCTTCTTGAATAGGTATTCGCTTTGAGGAACGTGATATTTCTCGTGACCAGGGAGGTCCTTCAATCCTTTAGGAAGGCTCCCGGCTCCAGTGACAAGGGAGAGGACAAGGGGAAGATCCCTGCCGGCTGTAGGGTCGTCGACGGGGACCAGGAAAATCGCGGACAGGTTGTGATATTTGGAGGATGCGATGGAGGCGATGCCACAAACATAGGTGAGCAGGAGGATTGGGTACCACCTGAGAGAACGCCACACGTCGAGGCCACCTCCTGGCTGGATCCTTCCCGCAAGCCTTCGTGGGGCAAGGGTGAGGATGTCGGTATGCTCCTGTGTGCCCCAGGCGCCGAGCAGCGCCAAGAGCACCATCAGGTCATCCGTGGAGCGCTCGTAAAGGTCGAGGCGTCTCTCGAATTCCTCTAAGGACCATGACGTCTGGACTGCGAACCTTTCGTCGGGGGTCGCAGCCACGCATTCACGTGTCTTCGTTGCAACGAGATCATGAAGCTTGATCATTTGTTTCGGGTCGGAGAGGAGTTCCTTTGCAAGCTCGGTGAGGGTCATTTCAGTGTCCATTGTTTGTGTGGGGGCCGGTGCGGGAATCGAATAGAAGGTGTCTGTGTCCTTCTCATCCGCCTGTTCGAGCTCGGAAAGCATGGGCGCATTAAGGATCATGTCCCCATCACCGTATAGGTAACCATAGTGAGGGGTCTGGTGCGAGTCAGGATCGTTTGCGACTCTCTGGTAGACGTAGGCCATAACTCCGTTGGCCGTAAGCAGCCCTTGGGAATCAGCCGCGTTTCCTCGAAGCGCTTCTATGAGGTGGCCGGTGAAGACCGAGTGATCCGGGAGTGGACCGCCTAAGTCGGCGACGACCTCATCGGCTTTGCCAGCTGTCAAGACTTGACGAGACACTCTCAGGAGCATGTCCCTGAGGAAGCGTGTTGAGCCCGCTTGGGGGGAGCGCGTTATTGCCAAGCCGCCGTAGCAGGCGTCCATCAGAAAGAGCACATGCTTGGCCGAGATTAGGTCCGTGTTGCGGGTGAGCTGGTCCCACTGGATGAGGGAACTCAGGTCTGTTGGGGCACCGTCATATGGAACGAGGAACCCCACCTCGCCGCGGCGGGAAGGGATTGTTTGGCCATGACCGGCAAAGAAGACTATGATGCGATCGTTCGTATTGATCGTGTGACCGGCGAAACTCAGATACACCTGGAGGATGGTATCTCGGGTTGCGCCCTCGTCGAGGAGCAGCCGGACATTCTCCTGCTTGAAGCTAAATCGTGTGGTCAGGATATCGGCGACGCCTCTTGCGTCGTCCGTGGCATGCAACAAGGGCGATACCTTGTCGTACTTGTCGATTCCTATCACAAGTGCGTGACTCTCGGAATAGGAGGGGGTCAGTTTATCGTTCATATCTTTGGGGACACCTCAAAAAACAAGGGCGAGCAGTGCCAACTCCGCCCGATCTAGCTTGTGCCTGACCACTGGCTGACCGGCCAGGAGCCACCTAATCGGCCATAGAACCGCGGACTGCAAGGTCCCCCCAGCCATTTGAGGAGCTACTTGGAACATGTCTGTAGTCCAGTGTACGTCTATGAGGATCTAAGGGGTGTTGCGATTCCGTTGCCGAGAGAAGGCAGCCAAAACGCCTGGGAATGGCCTGCGATGTGTAACGCAAGACCAGAGCCCGCTCTTGGGGGGAGGGCGGGCTCTCTATTCAGTCTTTTGGTTGGCGCTTCAGGAGAACTGTCGGGGCAGCAGCGATCAGGCCACCATGCCGAAAAACGTCACCTATTGTCGGGCGGGCGGAGGAAGTTGCTAGTTGCAAGGACAATCATTCCGCTGGCGTCGCGTCTTTCGCGTGCCGGATGGACAAAGTTGGCGGCAGGGTGGAGGGTTATCAGTACCTCGTAAGGAGCGAAGCTCAGCGTGACATGCTCGGCCTGCCATAAAGCGCCGATGCCCTGCTCCAGGAGGGCAATGTCAGGAGTGTTTTGGGGGAAGTGGAGTTTGACCAAAGGCAGGTAACTTGAAATGCGTGAAAGGGCTGGAGCATTGCAGTGGAAGAATGTGCGGCTGATCGACATATTGGCCGACCGAGCGGCGATCAAGCCGATGGATGAAAGATAGTCGTTGGTGAATTTCCAAATGGCGTCGTCCATCTGCATCAAGAGGTCGTCGTATGCGATCAGCATTCCAGGCGTGAGCATAATGCTCCTGTTGTCCCTGGCCATTGTGAGCGACCGGTTGTGCCGTTGGGAGGGGTAACGCTGATCCAACAGGTCATTGGCGAAGGTGATGAAATCGTAAGCAACCTCCACATTGACGAAGACGGCTGCTGATTTGGGGTGGGAGAAGAGATCTTCAAGATTGTGGGAGTATAGGGTCTTCTTGTCGGAAACACCCGCAGCAAGAAGACCATGCTTGAAGCTCGTCTCAATGGCGTAGCCGAGCATCAGCGCACCCATCTCCATGCAATCGTGCAAGAACAGGACTCGTCCGGCGGCGAAATATTGGTACCTGAGGGTGGCGAAAGCAGAGTTTTGGTGAGATCGATTGGTGGACATATAGACCCCCGTCGGTCGGGCAAGCCTCGATTGTAGGTCCAGAAGTGCAGGGGGCAAGCGGCTCTTGCTGGAAGGCGAAGGCAACCTCTGGCCGTTGGCCCAAGGCGTCAGCCGTCATGGACGAGAGGGGAATAGTCCTGGTACAGCCAGCAAGGGCAGCCGTATTCGCTTGTGCAACGTAACGGCAAATCCAGGAGGAGAGCCGCTTCGTCTTTGTTGTGCTTGCCTTCAACCTTGCGACACTCAGGACAAACGTATTCGTCATTGCAGTTGAACACTCTCACGGCTGGCTCGTGGCCCAACTCATCCAGTTCGGGGTTGAAGGTCGCATGCAGTGTCCCGTTCCAGTCGGGCGCACGGATTTTCATCGCCTCTTTGATGTACGGAGATGGATCCCTGTTTTCGAGCCCTGCAATGCCAGCCATTATGCGATAGACGCGCACATGATCGTAGGTCGGGCTCATGATTAGAGAATTGAGAATCCTCCAGGCGACATCGTTGGCAGAGGGGTTTTGCTTGAACTGGAGCCTCAACTCTTGGCGAGTTGCCTCGAATTGTTCCTCCTTGATTCCGAGGGGTCCAAGAAAAGAGAAGGCCATCAAAGTCTCGTCATAGTCTTTCACGCCCTGATCGGTGAACAGATTGCCTCTTCTCACAAAGATGAATTGCCCACAATGAGGGCATTTCTTCTTCCGTGTCGGATTCTTGTCGAGACCTTGCTTGCAGTATGGGCATTGGGGAGAGGCCAATGTTCCTCCTGAGAGGCCGCGCATCCCAATGCCGTCGATTCTAGGCGCAGCCGGCCAGGGCCCAAACGACTCTTGCGGACGATATCACTTACCCAAGGTGTAACTAGGGCCAATTCTTGGGAAGCCCCCGGACAACTGGAGCCACCTGGAACACGCGGCAGGCCGGTGCGAAGCTCCTTACCCTGGTTTTTTGCGGTCTCGGGCCATCCTACAGCCCCAAAGGGTGCCCTGGAGCCGGAATGAGGGGCGTAACGCAGGGACGCAAAAGCCCGCCCTCCGGGGGTAGCAGAAGGGCGGGCTTTGCGCCAGGTGGCCCAGGATCCGAGGGGGCCGACCTGGCATTTCCGGCGATCTACATCGGCCGTGGAGGACGGCCGGGATCTTTCGGAGTGATAGCATCCGAACTCAGATCAAAAAGCGAGAGACGCAAAACGAGCTCCCTCTGTGTCTGCACAAGTTGCTCCGCGCTGAGCAAGTCCGCGATCCGGACAAGACTAGCATCCGGGCCAAGCAGAAACGATCGCAACCCGTCGCTCGCGCCCAGCGCCGTGAGCCTGGCATCGAGGGTGCGAGCCTGTGCGACGAGCTGGTCCTGCAGGTCAGCCAGCTCCGAGGTCTCGCTCATCGCCACCTCCGCGGCCAGGTGGAGAGAATCTTGTCGATCCTCTTCCCCACTTCGGCCAACTCACCCAACGCGAGTTGGGCGGTGCGTGGGGGCAGATCCGCGCCTGCCCGGCCTCGCGCCGGATGCACTGTCTTAGACAGAGGCAAAAAGGGACGCGGCACGTCAGCAACCTCGTGGACCTGTAACCCGCTGGCAACCGATCGGGCGTGTGGTCGATCTGTACCCGCGAGGCGGCCTGCAAACTTGGCGTAATCCCTCGAATTGCTCCCCGTTGCCGGGTCAGTCCAGGAATGAATCCGGCACTTGCTGAAACCGGGGTCATCCACAAGGCTAATTTCAATCAGCCGGACATTTGTGCGCGCTGCCAGCCCCGGGCCACCCACGGCATCAGCGGACGCCTTCGGCGAGCAGGCCCACAGAGCACCGGTGCGGACTTTCGTGATCGCGTCCTCGCGATCGATCCTCAGGAGCGCCTCGACCGTCTTTTGGACTTCGTTGGGCCAGCTGCGAAGAACCTGGCCAACCGGAGCGCCGACATGATCAATGAAGACGGGCAGTGGCGCATTCGTGCAGTGCTCAAACGCGCGCTTGAGATCCTCCCAACCGAAGACATTGCCAGAAGGGTCGATGTCCGTCGAACCAACTGTGGCGTGAAGAATGATGCTCATGGTTACGCTCCCACCAACAAAAGTATTTGCCGCCGCAAACCAGCCGGCAGGTCCCAGCTGGTGGCGTCGAAGCCTCGGGCCAGGCGTAAGATCTGGAGGACTTCACCCGCTGTGCCCTGTGACGAGGGCGCTGGAGCTCCAGACAGCCCGGCCAACGCGGCGGCAGCGCTTCTGACTCTCAAGGTGAGGCGAGCGGCCTCGATTGCGCTTTCCTCCGCCGCGGTCAGAGCATCTGCGTGATGCTTCAACGCTGCGGCGAGTTGCGCCTGGGCCTCGCGGACATCGCGACGGCAGCGGATAGTCGCCAACTCAAGGTATGGAAGCTGGTAAGCCTCTTCGGCCTCTCGGACTTGGGCCGTGAGCAGGACAAGCTCAGATCGCTCCGCTTCGATCCGATGCTCCAGGCTCGTGCGCGCCTCAAGCAGCCCGGTCGCCTCTACCTTCGCCTTGCCCGCTGCAAGCTGGCCAGTCACGGCCGCGAGCTCCTTCTCCAAGGCATGGATCGAATCGGAGCTGGCCTAGCAAACGCTGCGTGCCTTGTCCAAGCGCGTTCTTGCCTTCTCGACTTCGCGCTCCAGCTTCTGCTTTCGCTCCAGCTCCTGCTCTTCTGGCGAGCTGGCCTTGCCGCTCGCCTTCGTCGGCCTCGCGGGCGATTGCACTTTCTCAAGCAACGCGCTGAATTGCTGGTCGAGCCCTGCTCGTGATGTGGCCATGCCTCCTCCTAATCCTTGTCGGGCCTGGGAACGTCCAGGGGTGACGGGTCTGCAGGCAGAGCCTTCACGCGCTCCTTGCCGATCGAAATCCGGGACGGCGAGCTTGTGCTTGGCGAGCTCACCGGCGGCGTTCGGGTTGCCGGGCTGGTTGGCGAACTCGTGCTGGGGGACGTTGAAGTCGTACTGGACGTCTCGTCCGGGGTTACATGGGGGTTGCTGCTCATCACGCCTCCTCTGAACTCGAAATGGGCCCACCCTCGCGGGTCGGTCCTTGCTGCGCCGGCGGCTTGACTTCCTTGATCCCTTCCCTCGGGATCGAAATCGTCTGTGCGTTCCCCGCCGCGTCAGTCGGCAGCGGCTTCGGCGTACCAGCTGCAGGATCCACAACGCGATCCGGCTGAACTTTCTTGTCGCTCATCGTGCCTCCTCGTGGAAACCACTTGCCTATCGTTGCCATCGTCCAAGCCGCTCTATCGCGTCCTGGCCGTCAAACGCTGGCCCCTGGCCCTCTTGCGGCTGAAGAATGCCTTTTTCGCGGCTCTTTTGCATCCGCTCAAGCCGTTCCCGTTCGCTCTCCACGTGCTCGCCTTCGTCGCTCTTGCCCTTTTCCAGGTCCACTTGCTCGACAGGCAAGCGGTCTGCCTGGGCTGCTCGTTCGCGCTCGGCTGCCTCGCGGGCCGTGACCACGGACTCGGGAAGGCGGACAGTGATCTCGCGCAGCTGTATGCGCCCCCAGCCCACGCTTTCGCCCTCCGGGCCCTCGGCAAGCAGAAGCTCGGCTGGACCAAGCACGTAGTGACTTAGCCACGATCGCGCCGATGCGTTGCCCCTCCGCGCCTGGCCAATCGCATGCTTGCAGATCACCCGCCAGTCTTCGAGAGTCAATTCCTCCGAAGCGCCAAGAGCATCTTCTGGCGAAACGAGTGACGTAGGCGATCTGGACCACCCAATCCGCCAGGCTTGAACCTCGCCACCGTTTTCGACGGTTTTTCTTGCGGCTGCAAAGCCTGAACGTCCCGGATTTCGTCACTCATCGATTTTCCCCATTGGCAAGACCGCCCGCCTCTCATTTGGCCCCTGCGGCGGATGCATGCACCATCCGCAGGCAGGGCAAGTCTGGAACGCTCCAGGGGCAGGGGGCTCAATCAGCAACGTGATTCCGCAACAGTCACACCGGCAGGCGACCTTTCCCGCGTAGTCCTCTTCCGTCCGTGGCCCACTCTTCTGAGGCTTGAGGCCTCGTGCGATGTCGAAGGCTTCCGCATCGCGCTGAAGGGCGATCTTCACGAAGTCCTGTTTCAGGAACGCAAGCTCGTCTTTCACGGCAGCTCCCCTTTCTTGGCCTGCCTCGCTCTTCTGTGGAGCCTCCCGTTTCTGCCCGAGCCGATCGAAAAACGCCCCTCCTGGCCAGAGCCACAAGTGGTACCGGCAGAATGAATGACCGGGCTCCGCGTAGTTTCGGCACCGCTTCCCCGACTTGCAATTCAGGATGCACTTCCCACGCTTTGACTGGCAGGAGGCGCAAAAGCGAGAGCTGGAATCGACGAGCGGACCTGGGCCGCCACAGTGCTCGCATATCTGCCTCATCTTCGCACCTCAACGGAATGAGCTCCCTGGCACGAGAAAATCCAAAGGACACGCCTCCACTCGACCCGAGCGGGCTCTTTCTTGAGGAGGTCGACAATCTGTTGCGGAGTGACGCCGTAGTAGCCAAATAGATCGCCTGCCACGGCCAGCCGTTGCTTGTCAGTCGCCTCGATGTATGGTCTGAGGGCTTCGGAGATTTCCAGAATGATTGGGGGCACTTCCTCTTCTGGAAGGGTCGGCTCTTGCACTTCTGAGACATTGACCGGAAGGGCAGGGATAGTGGGGCGATCCTGAGCCCCACCCGTCATTCGGTTGACGGGGTCTGCTCGTCTACTTTGATCAATACTAAGTTCTGGTCCCACAATTGGCACATCCGAAGTCACATCAATGGCACTTCTGGAAGTCACAGGATTGGCACTTCCACAAGCCGGTTCGTCGGATGTAGAAGTCACATTATTGGCACTTCCACACCGTCGTTCTCTCCAGCTCTCGCGCCGTGCGTTCTGAGCCTTGCGAGCCCGTTCAGCCCAGTCCTCACGCGCTTCCCAGGCGACCTCATAAGCACGAGCTTTGGGATTGCCCCGAAAGTCAGGATCTATCTCAAACCGTGACGCTCGCCGGATCCAGCCTGAAGACTCTAGGTTGTCCAGGGATACCAGGATGGAGTGCCCCGACGGCAGGCCCATCTCTGACGCGATCGTTTCCTGAGAGGCGAAGGCGTAGCCGAATCGACGGTCGTTCTTTTTCGCCCGTCGGTGACTGAAAAGGACGATAAGCACGGCGAGGTCTTTCCAGGTCATCCGCGTGTCCCGTATGGCGGGCAGAGGAACCATGCCGAACCGACCGTCCAGATTCGGGATGGAGGTCTTGTGCTTGGGTGGCATCATGGCTTCCCCTTTCGCTCGGGTTGCGAGGGCGGGAGAGCGCCGGCCTGCTCAAGCCCCGTGCGGACAAGGAGTCGTGCTTGGTCACGCGGGGGCCGCATCTCACGATCCGCAAGTTGTTGAAGTGCCAATCGCTCATCGTCGCTGAGGTACACAATGACACGCGGGACCAAGGGAGGATCGTTTGTCACTTTGTCTCCGGTTTCTTCGCGATCGGCTTCCTTCTGCGCCGCTCTGGCGGGGGGCCAAAAAAGCCAGGTCCAAGCAACCCGCTGGCGGTCGGATACTTGGGGGGGGAGCCAACCCCTCCAGATTCAGGATTGGGCAACTTCGATTTGCTCTCCACGGTGCCTCCTTTTTGCCGAAAGAAAGAGCCTGGATTGCTCTAGGCTCCAACGTAGCACTCCCCGGCGGGAATAACTGGACACAACTTCACCCCGGCGGTAACAATCCTTTCTGCCGCAACTCCACCTCCCAGCGGTCGAGAGTCTTAGGGTCGATTGGAACGCTCAGGCAGTACACTTCCTTGATCCTGGACCCCTTCACCTTGAGCCAACCCTGAACCACTTCGAGTTTACGAGCCTGGGATGCCGGTATCGGGCCGCCCTTGCGCTTGCCGAAGGGGATCCAGACTACCCGCAGCCCTCCCCCCTCGCCGGCAACGACCCAGGGGATCTTCAGCTGGAAGCCGGGGAAGTGCTCCTGCGCGTCTCTAACGTCTTTCCAGATGCCAGCCGCAATGCCGAGCCGCAACATTGCCCTGTCGCGCTTTTCGAGCTCATCCAAGTCCTTTGGCGACAATGAAGTTGACACAAAGCGGGGATGTGCTATTCTGGAGTCGAGGTCCGTTGCTCGCTCCTCATCTTGGCCGCCGGGAGGGTCGCTCCTCCGGGCGGTTTCGTTTTCTGAGCTCAACGCTTCACCCCTCGCTTTCCGGCCAAGGCCTCAACCTCTCGACGGCTGAAGTACACACGGTCAGCGATGCGATGACCCTGGAGCCGGCCCGTCTTCACCCATCGCCAGATCGTGATTCGATTGACGCCGGCGATCTTCGCCGCCTCCAGCTGATTGATTAGGTCCAAGGCGTTCTCTCTCATCGCTCCTCCTTTGCTCATGCAACGTCATGTTACACCCCATGTCAAGCCCTGTCAATCCCCTTCTCAGTTGCAAAGTGCGTTACGTAACGCACTCCAGCCCGGTTGACCTTGGATCCGCAAAGTGCTACCGTAAGTTCGAGAGGGACGGTTGGCCCCGCCCCCTCGAAGAAAGGCCACCCCTGCAGGTGGCCTTTCGTGTTCCCCAATGGCGTAACGCACTCGTCGGAGGCACCTCACGGCCGATTGCCTCAAAGGGCAGGGGGGTAAGGCGAGGATCGCGCCTGGCCGAGGATTCAGAATCCGCTTCTGTCCCTCTCTCCGGGATCCCCAGAATGGCCAGGGGCACAAAATAATCGAGTCGAATTTCAACGCCCCGGACCGACCCTATGTTCTGTGGAGTGGCCTCAGTGGTGTAGGGGCTCCTGCGAATTTGCCAAGGGGAAACTCGAGGAGTAGACTCGCATCCTTCGGACGCCGATTGCCTGGACGTAACGCAGTCGGCGAGAGCTCAAGTTTGCAGGCGAATCAAAGCGCCTTCTTCCCCGAGCCACGTTTCGCTTCGTAAGCGAAGCGGTTAAGGGTTCGATTCCCTTCCGTGGCTCCTGCCCCGAACGGGGCATTTTTTTTGTTTGACCGGTGGAGCTACCTCGAAGACGGAATTTTGCGATCGATCCTTGAGGTCCTTCTTGCAGGGTCCTTGTTCCAGCCATCGGAAAATGGGCACCCGGTTTGTTCGCCAGGGTCACCTTGCAGGTTGTCGCCTGCGGTCATCATTTTGTTGCTTGGGGTCCCACGTGTCTAACTGTTCTGATCGGCATACTTCCACCACAAGTAGGTTCCGATCATTCCTGCCAGTCCGGTCAAGATCACAATCACGTAGCTGATCGGTGGCAGGGAGTTCTTTCCCTGTGCATATATGCCTGGAATGCCCCATGGGTAGTAATCACCCCACCCAGCTATCATCAGCAAGTTTGCCATGATCAGCGCGAGAATCGCGGCTCCGAGGGGTAATAGGTAACCCCGTCCCACGCTGGCGAGGAGCGCGAATGGCACAACGACCGCAAATACCAGGCAGGCCGTTATCACGACGCTGCCGGCGCCTTGCAGAACAACGCCAATCGATCCATGTGGGAGCTTGACGATTGCACCCATAACGAGGCCGAGGCTGAAGATGCCCATCGTCAGCACGCCGGAGCAGAGTCCGACCACGACAAATTTCGCCAGGAGAATGCTCGACCGCGACACTGGAACTGCTAGCATGTCTTTCAGGGTACGATCGGCGAATTCGCGGCCAAACACCCAGCTGATGATCAGGACGAACAGAAAGAAACCGGCTGCCGCAATAATCTCGGCAAACAATCCCAGGTAGGATGGCCAATCCGTTGCGTAGTATGCTGTCAGGTTGGCCTTGGTGCCGACGAGGCCAAGGTTTCGTGAAAGCTCAGGGTTCTTAGCGAGGAATACCAAGAATCCTATTCCCAGAGGCATGAGCAGTGACCCCAGGGCTGTGAACAGAGGCATCTTGGAGCGGATTGCCTTGCGTGACTCTATCCAAACCATATCCGAGATGTGATTCATCTCGCATCTCCACCCAAACCTACCAGCCTGAGGAAATACTGCTCTAGATTCTCCTCCTCCACCATCAATTGCGTGGGCGGGACGCCAGCCTGCACCAGCAGGCGATTGACTTCATCCGGACGATCGACAGAAGAAGGATCCCTCAGCTCAATGGTGCCGTCCGGTAGGACTTCGATCGGCTGCCCGGCGGCCGACAACACCCGACGGGCCGCATCAACGTCCCGTGCCCGAAGCAGGAGCCGCCTACGCCGGTTCCGCTCCAAATCATCGATGTCGAGTTCCTGGAGTAGGCGGCCTTCGTGGATGATCCCGATGCGTTGGGCAAGGCGAGACACTTCGGCGAGGATATGGCTCGACATGAAAACCGTCACTCCCCTTTCGCGAGTGAGCTCGAGCAGGAGAGATCGGATCTCAACAATCCCGGCCGGGTCGAGACCGTTGGCCGGCTCATCCAGAATGAGCAACTTGGGATCATGCAGCAGGGCTTTGGCCAACCCGAGCCGCTGCGCATTGCCCTGCGAGAGCGTGCCGGCCCGACGGTCGGCGTAAGCTGCCAGCCCCAAGCGTTCGATGATTCGCCCAACGGCCTCAGGTGCAGTGCCCGGATGCAAGCGGCGGGCGACCTCCAGGTTCTCGTAGACGCTCAACTCAGGGTATGCGTATGGTATTTCCACCAAGTAACCGACCGAAGCCCAGGGCTCCCGCCTGCCCATTCGAACCCTGGTTTGGAGCACCTTGGCAGATCCGGTGGCGGGCTTGATCATCCCCAACAGCATGCGGATCGTGGTCGTTTTCCCTGCACCGTTCAGGCCCAGGAATGCGTAGATTTCGCCCTGAGCCACCCGCAAGGAGAGATCTTGGACGGCAGCCACGTCTCCGTAGCGTTTCCCGAGATGCTCTGTTTCAATCGGCAAGTTCATCCTGGGTATGCCTTTGCCCACTGGGGCGTGGGATGGATTGGGTTCTCCATCTGAACGTCGACCTCGCCCAGACAGAAAGCTGCGACCAGCTCCAGAAGCAAGTCAATGTTGCTGCCAAGGCTGACAGGGCTGGATGCGTCGTCATGGAGGACGGTCAACACGAGTGGATACAGCAAGCCACTGATCTCCTCGGGCCGGACGCGGATAGGTATGCCCGCGTCCTTGCAGCAAGCGACCAATTCTTCGAAGAACACTCGATCGCTAGCTAGATGATCCTGGAGTTTTCCCTCAGGGATCCTACGAATGAGAAGGTCATAATCGTCGCCTGTAAAGAACTGCAGAACGGGAACCGTTTTCAGAAGAGCAAAAGCCTTCTTCAAGACGGCAAACAAGTGGGCTCGAGGGGAAGGCCCAGGCAGATTGATGGTTGCCAACAGTTCCTGGCGGAAACGTCTTTCGGCCAGTTCGACTACATCCATGAAAAGAGCTTCTTTGGACTCATAAAAGAGGTAATACGCTCCTTTGGAGATCCCAGCCGCCTTGGCAATCTCTTCAATGTTGGTTTTCCTCAGCCCGCAGGCAGAGAACAGCTTGTATCCCTGCTCCAGAAGCCTCTTGCGGATCAACTCCTTGTCGTGTTCGTTGAACGCTCTTGGCACGTCCCATCCTGTTTCGATATGACTGAATTGGAATTACAGTCACAGACAACTCTACCACGCTTTGTCCCCTCGTCAAAGGGCCTTGCTTTGCGCCCAGGAAACATGCAGGAGCCGGTGTCTCGTGCCCCTCTTTCCTAATCCCAGTGCACGAGGCCGTTCAGGTCGCAAGTAAAGTGGAGGCGGCAGCCGAGGTGTGAGGATTTTGGCGTGCCGCCAGACCACCCTGGTACTGGCAAGCGAGGATTTTGGGTCCGCAGACCAGGGGAGAGCCGATATCTTCCTCAAGCTCGGAAGGGGCGGCCGAGGCCCGAAGATTCTTCCGGCGGATGAAGGAGCTGGTGGACTCCGAGGGGCTTGCTGCCTGTTTCCGCCAGAAGAGGCCGCCTCTCCCACCAAGCCGCGAGCAGAGCACATGCGCAAAGGCATGGGTATAATGGCCGCGTGAGCGAGTTCCAGTGCATCACCATTGGGATAGCCGGTGGCTCGGGCTCGGGCAAAACCACCGTGGCTCAAACGATCCTGGGGGATACCGATGCCGGAGCGGTAGCCTACTTGCCGCATGACGGTTATTACAAGAATCTGAAGGATCTCGCGCGGTCGCAGCGCGAGATTGTCAACTTTGACCATCCAGACTAGCTGGACACCCCTCTTCTGATTGAGCACCTCAAAGGACTCAAGTCCGGGCGGGCGATTGAAATGCCTGTCTACGATTTCACGGCCCACGCGCGAACGCAGGAAACACGGCGCGTGGACCCCCATCCGATCCTGCTGGTTGAAGGGATTCTGATCTTTTCTGACCGGTCGCTGCGAGAACTTTTCGACGTCAAGATCTTCGTGGACACAGACCCGGACATCCGCTTCATCCGACGCTTGCAGCGCGACATCCGCGAAAGGGGGCGCACGGTGGAATCCGTGATCCGCCAGTATCTGACCACGGTCCGCCCGATGCATCTCGAGTTTGTCGAACCCTCGAAGCGCTATGCCGACGTGGTGATCCCTGAAGGCGGGTTTAACCGGGTCGCCTTGGACATGGTGATAGCGCGCATTCATGACATGCTGACCAACCTCCCAGCGCAGTAGGACCATCTTCCCCATCTCCCCTTCGGAAACAAGATGCTGGTCTTCCTCAAACTTGGCGGCTCCCTCATCACAGAGAAATCGAAGCCCAAGACCCCGCGGCCTGAGGTCCTCCGGCGGCTTGCGCAGGAGGTCGCCTCGGCCCGATCCCAGGCTCCCGAACTGCAGATCCTATTGGGTCACGGTTCGGGGTCGTTTGGGCACGTAGAGGCGGAGCGCTATGGCACTGTCCACGGGGTGAGAACTTCGGCGGATTGGCTCGGCTTTGCGGAGGTGTGGCGGGTCGCCGATATGCTCTCGCGGATGGCGGTGGACGCCTTCAGCCGGGAGGCCGTCCCGGTGGTGCGCTTCTCCCCCTCCGCTGGGGGTCTGGCCGAGTCGGGGCGCGTTGTGGCGATGCCGAGCGAGCCCATCCGTGCCGCATTGGACGCCGGTCTCGTGCCCATGGTCTACGGCGACGTGATGTTCGACCGGGAACGGGGGGGGACGATCGCTTCCACGGAGAACGTGTTCGCCTACCTGGCGGAGCGGCTCAGACCCCAGCGCATCCTGTTGGCGGGAATCGAATCCGGGGTCTATGCCGACTTCCCCCGGAGAACGCGGGTCATTGCCCAGTTGACCCCGTCCACGTGGAGGGAACATCGCGGTGGGGTGGGGGGCAGTGCTGACGCCGACGTCACCGGCGGGATGGCGGGGAAGGTGGAGCTCATGCTCGAGCTCGTCGGCAAGTTGCCCGGCTTGCAGGCCCTAATCTTCTCGGGGGAGGGACCAGGAGCCGTCACATCGGCACTACTCGGAAAACCCGTGGAGGGAACATGGATCTCGCCATGAGGGCGACCGCCATCGCCCATCCGAACATCGCTCTCATCAAATACTGGGGAAACCGAGACGACCGCCTCCGCTTGCCAGCCAATGGATCCATCTCGATGAATCTGGGTGCTCTGGTTACGCGGACCACCGTGGACTTCCGGGAGGGACTGGGAGCGGACGAGGTGTTCTTCGACAGTCGCCCAGCCTCGCCAGAGATGTCCGCACGAGTGGTGGATCATCTGGAGCGAATTCGCGCTCTGGCGAAGAGCCCGGTTTTTGCGCGGGTCGACTCGGAGAATAACTTTCCTCTGGCCTCAGGGATTGCCTCCTCCGCTTCCGCATTTGCCGCCCTCACCTTGGCCGCATCGGCCGCCATCGGTCTCAGTCTCGATCAGAATGGGCTTTCCCGCTTGGCCCGTCTGGGCTCGGGCTCAGCATGCCGGTCTATCCCAGGGGGATTCGTCGAATGGCAGGCCGGATCTGGGGATTTGGATTCCTTTGCGACGAGCTTTCTGCCACCGGAGCACTGGAAGTTGACAGATCTGGTGGTCGTCGTCGACCGCCAACCAAAGGCCGTGTCCTCTTCCGAGGGTCACCGCTCGGCCTGGAGCAGCCCGCTCTACCGCTTGCGAGTGGACTCCACCCCGATGCGGTTAGATGCCTGCCGCAGGGCCTTGTTTGACCGCGATTTCGGGGCGCTGGCTGAGATCGTGGAAGAGGATTGCCTTCTGCTCCACTCCGTCATCATGACCTCGACCCCTCCGCTTCTATACTGGAATCCCCTGACCGTCGAAATCATCCAGTTCGTTCGTCGGTGGCGAGCCCAGGGCCTACCAATCGCATTTAGCATTGACGCCGGAGCGAACGTTCACTGCTTGACCCCGGGAGATTCGGATCGGGAGGCCTTGGATCGATTGCGACGGATCCCCGGAGTCCTTGAGGTGCTACAAGCGGAACCGGGCGGCCCGGCCGCCTTAACCTGATGTCAATGCTACCTGCGAAAGGGCGGGGTCCATCCTGGGGGATCTCCAAGCCCCTCCACGAATTTTGCTATCCGCAAGAAAAGTTCCGATTCCCCCGCAGGAATGCGTGTCGGCAGTTCACCCGGGCTCAGTGATATGATTCATATAATAGTGCCATGATTGGTTCTCCTGGCTGGAGTGTCCCATGCTCTCGTCAATTCCCGGGTGGCTGATCACCATCCTGTTCCTTGGGTCCCTGATCTTCATTCATGAACTCGGCCACTTTGTTGTGGCACGAATTGCGGGGGTCCGCGTTGCCGAGTTCGGCTTGGGTTATCCTCCCCGGCTGCTCAAGCTGTTCGAACAAGGAGGGACGCTCTTCAGCTTGAACGGTATCCCTTTTGGGGGATTCGTCCGGCTGGCGGGCGAAGACGATCCAAGTGTGCCAGGCGGATTCGCCTCGGCCAGACGGGGCACGCGTGCGGCCGTCTTGCTGGCCGGTGTGGGTGCCAACCTTCTCACCGCCCTCATCGCCTTCACCTTCGGGTTCAAGATCGGATGGCCTGATCGCGTGGCGGTAGCCTCCGTGTCCCCGGCCTCGCCTGCGCAAGCCGCGGGCCTACAAGAGGGAGACGTCATCCTCCGGGCGGACAACCAGTCGATCCATCAACCAGGGGACCTATCCTCCCTGACCTACGGCAATCTGGGAAAACCAATCCTGCTGGAAGTGGGGCGCGGCTCCGAGCGGCTCAGCCTGAGAATTACCCCCCGCACCTCTTGGCCCACGAATCAAGGCCCTATGGGGATTGAGATGCAAGCTCAGATGGTCAATAATTATTCCTGGGGCCAGGCTTTGCAGAGGTCGGGGGAGACGATCGAACAGCAAACCCTCCTGATCGTAACGCTTCCCATTAAGCTGATCCAGGGTCAAGTTGCCTCCGACCAGGCTCGGCCGATCGGGGTGGTAGGCATTTATGATCTGACCGTCCGCGCGGTCCAAACCGCCCAACAGACGGACCAGTGGGTCATCCTGCTTCAATGGGCCGGCCTGATCAGCACGGCCCTGGCACTCGGGAACCTTCTTCCGATTCCTGCATTGGACGGGGGCCGGTTGCTGTTCGTCGTGATTGAGGCAGTTCGCGGCCGCCGCGTCCCTCCCGAGAGGGAACAAGCCGTGCATGCCATTGGCTTCGCGCTCCTGATTGGTTTGATGCTCTACATCAGTTATCTGGACCTGGTCCATCCGATTCTCCCTCGCTGAGTGTCTTCTTATGGCTAGCGCGGAGCAGTTCGAGGCGGCCCTTCGGGCCTTGCAGGAGGAAGAACACCGGTTGAGCCCCAGCTGCCTGGTGTGGTTGTCTGACCTGGACTCGCATCAGACGCGTCGTCTCCGTGCGGTCCTGCGGGCGATGCCGGTGGAGGCGCGGCGTGGCTTGCTGGAAGGCTTGGTAAAGGCAGCGGATCAAGGCATTGAACTGGATTTTGAGGCGATTGCGCGCCTAGCTCTTTCTGATGAGGACGGCTCCGTTCGCGCGCACGCCATCCGGGCTCTGTGGGAGAGTAAGGACTGGCGTCTGGGGGAGAAGTTCTTGGGGCTGGTCGAAAGCGACCCGGACCTGCAGGTGCGTCTGCAGGCCGTGATCGCACTGGGCAGTTTCTTGCTCCTGTCCGAGTACGAAGAGATCTGGGCCGAACTCGGGCGTCGAATCGGAGATTGCTTGCTGCGCCTGGCTCGCAGCGATCTGCCCATGGATATTCGCCGGCGGGCCGTGGAGTCCTTGGGCTTTTCTTCCCGGGACGAGGTTCCCGAGGTGCTGCGAGCCTACTACGAAGATCCGGATCCTGTTGTCCGAAGCAGTGTGCTCCTGGCCATGGGCCGCACGGCAGATGGGGAGGCCTGGCAAAGCTATGTTACCCGGGAATTCCAAAGCTTGAACGCCATGGTTCGCTGCGAGGCGGCTCGCGCCGCTGGAGAATTGGAGCTGAAAAAGTCAGTCCCTGATCTGATCGAACTGCTGGAAGATACGGATTCGGAAGTGCGTGAACGGGCGATCTGGGCGCTGGGAGAAATCGGCGGAGGAAGGTCGCGCAAGGCCTTAGAGAAATACCACGCGCGTGCAACGCAAAGCGAGCGCGACCTTGTCGAAGACGCGCTGGGCAATCTCGAATTCGAGAGCGGGTTGGGCGATTTCACCCTCTTGGATTTCCACCCGGGAAAAGAAGAAGTGAACTAGCCCCTGGCATGGAGCCTCCCGGGGCAGGCGAGGCGGTACGCGCCGACTGGCAGACCGAACGCCGGGTGTTTGAGACGGGTTCGGCCGCAGAGCGAGTTCCTCTTGGCTTTCTTGGGACCGCAAATGGCTCAGAAGCCAACCCTCGTGTTTGATCTTGAAACGAAACTCCTGGCTGAGGACGTGGGCGGCTGGAACTTCGTCGATCGACTGGGGATGGCTGCCGCGGTGGTCTATGAGGTCGAGTCCGACCGGTACCACCGCTTTGAGGAAGATCAAGTAGAGCGGCTCCTCAGCCTCTTGCGCACGGCGGACCGCGTCATTGGCTACAATGTGAAACGCTTCGATTACCTCGTCTTGAAGCCCTACGGAGGCGGCGACCTCCCGGGGCTGTCCACCATCGATCTGCTGGAACATCTGTATCGAGCGCTCGGGTTTCGTCTGTCCCTTGAGGCGGTGGCTTCAGCAACCCTAGGCTCGCAGAAGATGGCTGATGGGATCCAGGCGGTGGCTTGGTATCGTGAGGGGCAGATTGACAGAGTCCTCGACTACTGCCAGCATGACGTGGCTCTCACCTGGCGTCTCTATCAACATGGACGGGCGCACCGCGAGGTCTCCTACCGGGACCGAGGCTTCCGGCTAAGGTCCGTGCCGGTCGCATGGTAGACCCCTCCATGCTAAGCGGAGGGTGCTGGCCCCGCGGATGTATGGAAGGAACTCCAGGGATTGCAAGGCCAGGGGTCGCAGCCGCCAGGTGCGGAAACAGATTGGAACGCGCCCTCTGAGAGCGGTCGAGATTGCCATGACGGACGATCTGGCTCGCCTCCACGCCCGAGTTCACGGACTGGTCCAGGGCGTGGGATTTCGGGTGTTTGTCATTCGCCGGGCCGAGGTTCTCGGCCTAACCGGCTGGGTGGGGAACCGGAGCGGCGGATCTGTGGAGGTTGTGGCCGAAGGCCCCCGGTCGCTTCTCGTGGAGTTGCTAGGGGACTTGGGAAAGGGTCCGCGCGCGGCCGAGGTGGAACGGGTGGAATCCGAGTGGCTGGCCCCCACCTCCGAGTTCACCCAGTTCCATGTCCGCCATGTTTGAGGCCAGAGGGCTCGCAGAACAATGAACAGGCCGCGGGCGATTGCCGCGGCCTTTGCGTTCAGACTTGCTCTCACCGGCCGATCGGGATCAGGGTTCACTCCGGCTCCCGATGATCGACGGGATCTCAGTCAACTCGCCATTCTCGGTCCGCCAGACCTCCGCGTCAAAGCCGTGGCTTGCGGAAAGCGCGACGCAAAAAGCCGCCCCAATTCCTGGAAGGTTGCGGACCATGTGATAGAACTCGACGTACTGCGCGCCTTTGGCCCGTGGCTCGACCTCCGGGGAGGGGTTGCTGAATTCGGTAATGAATAGCAGCTTTTCCGGGTGCCGCTTTCGGTAGGCCTCATACAGGCACGCCTGAGAGGCCGAGACCATGTCCTCCGGGCGCGACCAGAAACAGTGAACGCCGATCCAATCTGCCACCTGGACGGCTTCCTCAGATTGCTGAAGGAAGAGAAGTGCGTCCTGGCGCTCTCCTTCAACCGAATCACCCGGAGCCAGCCCGGGGAACCCGAACTTGGCGTCTGGAAAACGGGCCCGCAGACGGGCCACCACTTCTTGGAACCATCGGCCAAAACCGGCCCCGTCCGCCCAAGAACGCTGGCAGCCCTCCACTCCCAGATTCGGCTCGTTGTGCACCTCGAAGTAGCGAACCCCCTGCGCGCACATTCGCTGAACTTCGGCCTGCACCCACTGCACGAAGTCCCCAGCCGTCACGGGTTGGGAGGACAGATCGGCGAAAAGCCGCACCAGAATGAACATCTTGCTGTCCAGCTTGCGAAGCTGGGTCACGTTGGCCTCGCTGGCGTTCGACTGGAGTTTGATGGCCTCGACCCGCGACTTCCGAATCGCCAAAAAATCCGCCTCCGAGAGCGTACCGTCCATTCGCCCGTGCACGCCTGCAAGGCACTTCTCTGCCGGCCAAGGATAGCTCGAAGGGGGGAGCGTAAAAGCGCTGGGGTCGGAGGGCATGGCTGACCCGGGCCAAACCAAGTAGGCGGTTGGGTCTACGACGTCCTTCGGATACTTGGTCAAACCAAGCTCGGTAGCCCCCAGCTTCTTGAGGGTAAGATGCAAGTGGCTTCCTGTTGAGTCCCCTGTCGAGTCAGCCAAGGCAATTTTCTCTCCCAAATGCACCAAATGGTTCACTGTCACCAAGGGCTGTTTCAGGTGCGCATAGACGGTCTGGTATCCATCACGATGTTGTATGCGAATATGGCGGCCATAAGGGTGCCCACCGCTACCGTCATGGACCTCAAAAACCGTTCCCTCCGCGCACGCGTACACGTTGGCATTGGTGGGAGCGCGAATATCGACCCCCTCATGCCCTGGGAACCCCCAGCGCCGGTAGATGGTCGGGTTGGCCCCAAACGCCTGGGTGATCACGGGATAGTCTGTCGGCCATTTCAAGAAGAAGGGGCTGGCTTGGCGCCCATAGCGGTCATTGACGGCGATGCGGGAGGCCAAGGCTGACTTGAGATCGTCAGGTGACTTAGCGGGGACGGGGTCGAGCCGAACATCGCTGTAGCGGTGCCGGAACCACGACTTTATGTCCCCCCCAACGGGAGCGCCGGCATACCCGTCCGGGACGTCGGCGATCGTGACGACCTGATTGGGGCGCATGTACTGCCCGGCCCGATCGGCATCCGCGGTGAGATTCGCTCCAAATGCTTGAACGTAGTCGCTTGCGGCCCGAACCCATTGATAGTAGCTTTGGCGGGGCAGAAGCAGAATCTGGTACTCAGCCATGGAGGCTCCTCTGGGGTGGTTGTTCCTCCGGTTGCAATTCCCAGGCCACACGCCTGGGGCGCGAAAGGTGGCGCCTGAGGGGAGGTGCGCGCGAGACGAAAGGCTCCAGATGGCTCCCAGCGCGTCGCACCCCTCAGAGGGGCCGGCCGCCAAGGCCTGTCGGGCAACCCCCGACTTGACCCTGTCCTGCGCGGGACTCCCTCCGCTGAGAGCACGGTGCGACCCGTCCGACTCGAGTGGCCCAACCCCTGTTGCTGGAAAATAGCGGCCAGGCAGCTTCCTCACCCACTGCGTGCCGCGAAGTTGAGGGCCGCATTCTTGCAAGACGGGAAGGGCACGCGAAGCGGCTTGCTATTCGACCCTGCGCCCAGGCGAAAATGGGCGGAGGTCAGCGAGGTTGGTGGGATGAACTCGCCCGCGGGGGTTCCTTCTTGTCCGTGGTGGTCGAAGTCGCCCGAGGAGGTCTCTTCCGCCTTGGGAATTTGAATGCTTGAATCTCGTTGGTGAGGGTGGGCACCCCTGTTCCTGCAGGTCTGGCGGACTCCCAAAGGGTGCGGATTGCCTTCCGAGGTGAGGATTGAGGATCGGAGGGAGGGTGGCCGGAACGAGGCGTCCACCCGAAAAAGGGACGCAAATAGGATAGACTGGGTCGGGGGCATGGCCCCCTCGGGATGGCGGCCGGACCGATGGGGCAGGCATCGGTCCAGACGAGGAGGGTCATGGGGGAAAGGAAAGGTTCTCGTGAGTGAAAAGGAAGAGCTGCAAGTGGACGCTTATACCGACGGATCAAGTGTCCCCAACCCTGGTCCCGGTGGCTGGTGCGCCCTCCTTGTAGTCCGGGGGCGTACTCGGACCTTGTCAGGGGCAGAAGCCCATACGACCAACAATCGCATGGAACTTCGGGCGGCTATCGAGGTGTTCAAAGGACTCCCCCGCCCGGCTCGTGTTCGCCTGCACACGGATTCGGAGTACCTGCGGCTGGGCATTACTCGCTGGGTCAGGGACTGGCGTCGCCGAGGATGGCGGACGAAGATGGGGACCCCGGTCTTGAACCTGGACCTGTGGAAGGAATTGCTCGCAGTGATAGGCGCGCACCAGGTCGAGTGGGACTGGATCCAGGGTCACTCAGGGAATGCCCTCAATGAGCGCGCGGATCGCTGCGCGCGGAAGCTCGCCACGGAGGCAGGCAGCGATCATGCCGCCACGCTGTCCCCGGCGCCCCGCCAGACATGGGATTTGTTCGTTTGGGGGTCGGCTCGACCCTCCTGCTCCGAATGGGTTTATCTGCTGCGGCGAGGGCCGGATAGCCTGCGTGGGTCCGGAGAGCTTCCCCGTGCGACAGCAAATCAGCTTGTGTTGCGGGCTGCGATTGAGGGCTTACGCCGGTCGAAGGAGCCCGCCCGAATCATCCTGCAGACCAATTCCGAGTATCTGTCCAAGGGTATTGAACACGGACTGGCGGTCTGGCCACGGCGGGGCTGGAGGACTGTATCTGGCCGGGCTGTGCAGAACCTCGACCTGTGGCAGGAGCTTCTCTCCCTCTTGAAGGACCGGGCCGTGAGGGTCGTTGTGGGTGCTCTGCCCGAGGAAATTAAAGGGGCGGCCCGGGGGACCGTCCCAACGAAGAGGAACCCAGGGAAGGGCTGAATCGGCCCGGCTAAGGTACTTTTCCGCTTCCCGGGGTGCCTTGGCGACCCTGCTGTCGCGCACTCTGCCCCGGATCGAACCCCGGTCCTTCGTCCGTCATTTCCAGAATCGGGCTGAGTTCTCCTCGCTCAAAGATGCCCTGGAAGGTCTCGACCAGCACGGGATCAAATTGCCTGTCGGCACCCTCGCGGAGCCTCTGAATCGCCTCTTCTGGCGTGCGGGCGGTGGAGTAGGGGCGAAAGGTGGTCAAGGCGTCAAAGGCATCAACCACCGCCATCAGCCGGCCTTCGATTGGGATCTCCGAACCACTCAGCCCCTTGGGGTAGCCCGACCCGTCCCAATGTTCATGATGGAAGAGGACGTATGGGACCGCTGGGCGCAGGTGCTCCACTTTGGCAATCAGGTTGGCGCCGATTTCCGTGTGCCGGCGCATCAGATCCCACTCTTCCTTGGAAAGTGGGCCCGCCTTGTTGAGCAAGGCGTCAGGGATGGATATCTTTCCCAGGTCGTGCAGGAGGGAGCCGAAATCGAGGATGGCCAGAGCTTCCTCATCCCAGCTGAGCTCCCGCGCCAAGGCGGTAGCGTAGCGACGCACGCGCTCAACGTGCCGCCCCGTGTACAGGTCGCGTGCCTCGACCGCGTTGGCCAGCAGGGTGACAGTTTGCAGATGGGCTTCGCGGGTCCCGGACAGGTGAACCACACGCCAGCGCTCGAGCCGGGCCTGGACCGCGTTCAGCAGTTCTGCAGCTCCAAAGGGCTTGGGCAAGAAGTCGTCGGCCCCCTTCTGCCGGGCCAGGTCCAGATCCGCACGGCTGGAGCGGGCGCTGACAAACAGAAAGGGCATGGGCAGGCCGCCGCTTTCCCGGCGCATTTCGTCCAGCATGTGAAAGCCATCCATCTCGTCCATCATGACATCCGAGATCACCAGATCCGGGATCTGCTGGCGGAAGGCTTCCAGTCCCTCGCGCCCGTTGCGAGCGGTTTGAATGCTGTATCCGACCTCGTGCAGAATCAGAGACATGCCTTCCAGGAGGCTCGGGTCGTCCTCAACGATCAGGATATGAGCGCTCATCAGTCCTTCTGGCTCCGGTGAATCACAAGGGGCCAGCTCATTATACAATTCCCAATCGGAGCTGGCCCCTTGCCAGATTCTTGCAGGAAGGGGATCGGCTAGTGACGCTCGGGCAAGGGGAGATAGGGCTCGGTCTCGGGCCCGATGTATACAAACCGCGGCCGGAAAAGACGGTTGTCCTGCCGTTGTTCCCAGGCGTGGGCGACCCAGCCCGCGCTTCGTCCTACCGCAAAGGTGGGGGTGAACATTGCCGTTTCCATCCCCATGGAAGCCATCACAACTCCCGAGAAGAAGTCGATATTGGGGTAGATCCCCTTCTGGCCGAACTTCTCAACCATGATCTTTTCCATCTTTTCGGCCATATGCAACCAGCGCTCGGTACCCGCCCGGCGAGTGGCTTCCCGGGCGTAGCTGTGCAGAATGGTGGCCCGGGGATCAGTCGTTTTGTAGACCCGATGGCCGAAGCCCATGATCCGCTTCTTCTGGGCCATGGCTTGATCAAGCCAAGCCTCGACGTTTTCGCTCGACCCGATCTCCTGGAGCATCGCCATGACCCGCTCATTGGCCCCGCCGTGCAGCGATCCCTTCAGGGCGCCGATTCCGGCCACGACAGCTGAATAGGTGTCCGTCAGCGTGGATTTCACCACGACGGTGGCGAAAGTGCTCGCGTTGCTTTCGTGGTCGGCGTGCAAGATGAACAGGACGTCCATCAGCCGGCCCGTGAAACTATCCGGGGGTTCCCCAACCAGCATGTAGTAGTAATTCGCCGCATGCGAAAGATCGGGATGCGGGCGGAGCACCGGCTTGTGCTGGCGCACGCGGCCGATCGCGGCCGAGAGGGTGGCGATCTTGGACACAATCTGGATGGCGTGCCGCTGGTCCGCGGCGGGGGAGTCCTCCTCTGCGTTCTCATCAAAGGCGGCCAGCATGGAGACCGCTGTGCGCAGGACGGTCATCGGGTGAACGCCTCGGACTCCGGCCAACTCCTCGACCAGTGCGTAGACTTGCGGAGGCACCTCCCGGTCCCGCCTGAGAAGCTGCGTGGTCTCCTCGAGCTCGCTTCCCTTGGGCAAGCGGTCGTGCATCAGAAGGTAGAATACTTCCTCAAAGGTAGATTTCTCCGCGAGCTCCTCAATCGGATGCCCGTGATAGACCAACTTCCCACCGAGGCCGTCCGCGAAGCTCTTGGTACTCTCCGCCACGACAACACCCTCCAGGCCCTTGGGAAAAGCAATCTCTCCTGGCCTGGCCACCAGCTTGATCTCCTCGGAATACGTGGTCATCCGCTGCTCCTTTGCGAGACTGCAAACTTGCCTGGGCGATGCCAAGAATGGAATGGCTGACCGTGTTCAGTTCTTGGCTCGCTGCAAAATCTGTTTCAGGTGAGCAATGCTGTCGATCACAGACTCCGCCGATTTCTTGAGCGCCGCACTTTCCTCATCATTCAATTTGTATTCGACCACCCTCTCGAGACCCATTCGGCCGAGCTGTGCCGGAACCCCGAAGTAAATGTCCCGTAGCCCATACTCGCCCTCCAGGTAAGCGGAACAGGGCACGATCAGATGCTTGTCCTTTAAGATCGCATCCACCATTTGAGCGACGGCCGCCCCCGGGGCGTAGTAGGCACTGCCGGTCTTGAGAAGAGCGACAATTTCTCCGCCCCCCTTGCGGGTCCGATCAATAATGGCCTCCAGGCGCTGCGGAGAAAGAATCTCCTTCAGGGGCACTCCCGCCACATTCGAGTGGCGGGTCAGGGGGACCATCTCATCGCCATGGCCGCCCATCACGTAGGTGTGCACGTTCTCCACGCTGACGCCCAGTTCCAGCGCCACGAAGGCCCGCATGCGAGAGGAGTCGAGGATCCCGGCCTGACCGATCACCCGGGCCTTGGGTAGTCCGGTGGCTTGCTTGGCCAGGAACGCCATGGTGTCCAGGGGGTTCGTCAGGACAATGAAGATGGCATTGGGGGAGTGGGCGTAGGCTTTCAGAACGGCCGAGCGGACAATATCCGCATTGGTCTTGAGCAAGTCTTCACGGCTCATCCCGGGCTTTCGTGCAACCCCGGCGGTGATGATGACCACATCGGATCCGGCCGTATCCTCATAGCGGTTGACCCCCTTGACCATGACATCGCTGTGGACAATCGGCAGGGCCTCCAGGAGATCCAGCGCCTTGCCTTGAGGCAACCCCTCGGCGATGTCCAGAAGGATGAGGTCTCCCGCTTCCCTCGCGGCCAGCCAGTGAGCGGTTGTGGATCCCGTCTGGCCTGCACCGACAATGGTGATTCTGTTCCGCATGGCTCCCTCTCAAGAATTGGATGCCGAGAGCGCGCTCATGTTGCAAAGGATTCATTGCGGCCGGCATGCCAGGAGACTGCGAACCCACATCTGGCCTGGCCTCTTGGAACCGGATCGGTCAACTGAATTGGGATCGATTTCCTCTCGGTTGGGAACGACAAGCCCGTGGCATTTCATGTCGGGGCGCCGAGGGGGCCCCATGAGCAAAACCGTCCCCGGCTGGAGCCTCCCACCTGAAGACTGCCGTACAGAGGGGGTAGTCTACCACAGGCGAGGGGAATTCCAAGTGATATAATCGCATCTATCCACTTTCTTAACCATCCTCCGGACCTGCTGGTTGCCTCGGTTCCCCACTAGAAAGCGCTCAGATTCCCGATGGTCCCTGCCAAGCCCATTGTCGCCATAGATCTAGAAACCACCGGTTTCAGTTCTCATGAGGATGCCATCCTGGAAATCGGAGCCGTTCGATTCCGTGGAGACCGGATTGAGGAGGAATGGAACACTCTCGTCAACCCGGGGCGCCCCATCCCACGGGAGATCACCCAGCTGACCGGCATTACGGATGCCATGGTTGGGAATTCGCCGCGCATCGATCGCTGCATTGAACCCTTTCGTTCCTTTGTAGGGGATTGCGCCGTCCTCGGCCACAGTGTCGGATTCGACCTGGGATTCCTTCAGCGCTGGAAGCTCTTCGAAAACAATGATGCCTTGGACACGTTTGACCTGGCCTCGGTCTTGCTGCCCCAGGCCCCGCGCTACAACCTCGGCGCGCTAGCGCTCTCGCTTGGCGTGCTTCTGCCAGTCACGCATCGGGCCCTGGACGACGCCCGGGCAACCCATTCCGTTTTCCTGCGCCTGGTCCAGCGAGCCCAACAGCTTCCGATCGACCTATTGGCCGAGCTAGTTCGGCTGGGCGAAGGCGTCGAATGGGGCGGGGGCGTGGCTCTTGAGGAGGTCTTAGGTGAACGTCTTCGGCGCGAGGGAGCGATCGTAAAGAAAAGCCCTGCGAGCCCTGCCTTCTTCCTCGGCCCGCTCGGGGAGGCTTCCGGCCCGCCGCTGAAACCTCGGGCCGAGCCCCTGGCGTTGGACCGGGATGAAATCGTCGCCGTCCTTGACGAGGGGGGCGCTCTGGCCAGCCAATTCCCCGCATACGAGCGACGCTCCCAGCAACTGGAGATGGTGGCGGCCGTGGCGGACGCCTTTTCGGAATCGCGCCATCTCCTGGTAGAAGCGGGAACTGGAACAGGCAAGACTCTGGCCTACCTGGTTCCAGCGGCCTACTGGGCGACTCGCAACGGGCGGCGGGTAGTCATTTCCACGAACACGATCAACTTGCAGGATCAGCTGATTCACAAAGACATTCCGGATCTGAGGCAGGCCCTTGGGCTCCCCTTGCGGGCGGCGGTTCTCAAGGGACGTGCCAATTACCTGTGCCCGCGCAAGCTCGAGTTGTACCGACATCGAGGGCCAGAGACACGCGAGGAGATGAGGGTTCTGGGGAAGACGCTCGTCTGGCTGCGCGAGACTCAGAGTGGGGACCGCTCGGAACTCAATCTATCGGGACCTGCGGAGCGGCAGGTTTGGGATCGGCTCTCGGCGGAGGACGAGCAATGCACGTTGGAGACCTGTGAGTCGCTCGGCCGGGGGGCGTGTCCCTTCCTGCGCGCGAGAAAGGGAGCCGAGACGGCTCACTTGGTGATCATCAACCACTCCTTGCTCATCGCGGACATTGCAACGGAAAGTCGCCTCCTGCCGGAGTATGACTACTTGGTTGTGGATGAAGCCCATCACCTCGAATCAGCCGCGACCGAGGGCTTGGCGTTCCATCTCTCCCAGGCGGAACTGGACAGGAATCTGCGCGATCTGGGCAACGCACGCAGGGGACTGCTTGCCGGTCTGCTCGCCTCCAAGAAACTTCCCCCCGAAACCCGGGATCGGCTTCGCTCGACAGTGGGCGATCTGTCCAAGGAAAACGAGCAGGCGATTCTGGACAGCCAGAGCTTTTTTGAGGGCTTGCGCGAATTCGTGGAGGGAGTGGAGACATCTTCCCGCCCCGAGTACGCTTTGCAAGTGCGCATCCAGCCGTCGACGCGCACCCAACCCGGGTGGGACGAAATTGAGATCTCCTGGGACAATCTCCATGAACAACTGCTTGGGCTCTCGCGCGGGGCCCATCAATTGAGCGAGGCCATCCTGGAGGAGGGGGGCTCGGAAGAGGAGACTCAGGAGGCCGCCTTGGCCGTCGCGGCCTGGGCCCGGCGGAGCGCCGAAATAGGCGATCAGACCTCGGCCGTGATCAGCGGAGAGTCCCCAAATCTGATCTATTGGGTGGATGTCGACCGAGAGCGGGGCACGGCCTCCTTGCATGCCGCGCCCTTGCGTGTGGGCCCGTTGATCGAACGATATCTTTGGCATGAAAAGTCTTCGATCGTGATGACCTCCGCCACGCTGACGGCCGCAGGTCAATTTGATTATCTGGTGTCGAAGCTGAACGCGGATGAGGCGGAGACGCTGGCCGTCGGATCGCCCTTCGACTACGAGAATTCCGCACTGGTATACCTGGCCAGCGACATGCCTGACCCAGCTGAGGGGCATGCCTTCCAACGCTCCCTGGAGTCCTGCCTGGTCAGCCTGTGCAAGGCCACGCGAGGCCGGGCCCTCGTCCTCTTCACCTCCTACGCCCAGTTGCGTCAGACCGCGCGGGCGATCTCGGGGTCGTTGGCGCAGGCCGACATCGTGGTCTACGAACAAGGACAAGGGGCCTCGCCCCATGCCCTGCTCGAATCTTTTCGCGCGAGCAAGCAGGCTGTTCTGCTTGGCACGCGCTCTTTCTGGGAGGGCGTCGACGTGCCGGGGGAGGCGCTTTCCGTGCTCGTGATCGTTCGCCTGCCATTTGATGTCCCCACCGACCCTATCGTTGCGGCGCGCTCAGAGACCTTCGAACAACCCTTCGCTCAATTCTCGCTGCCGGAAGCGATCCTTCGCTTTCGTCAAGGCTTCGGTCGACTCATACGGACCCGGACCGACCGTGGGGTAGCCGTGATCCTGGATCGACGTGTGCGCACCAAAGCTTATGGGCACTTTTTCATCCAGTCGCTGCCGCCCTGCACGATCCGCGAGGGCTCTCTGGCCACCTTACCCAAGGTGGCGGCTCAATGGCTCGGGGGGTGATTCCCAGGCTGGAATTGAGCATGGGTTGGCCCGGCATTTTGTCCTCCCGTCTCGGTTGGCTTTGATCTTCAAGCACCACCCAGGGTCAGAAGCATAAGCGGATTGTCGCCGGATTTCTCGCATGAATACGGGGCGCCCGAGACCTTAAGCCTGATCTTCTCAAAGAGGCTGGGCCTTTTTTTCGGCTCGGGTTCCAAGATTTCGTCTCGCTCTTCACAAGGGGGCAGGTAGTGGTCCAAGCCAGTGTCACCGGGAAGGGGAACATGATCTTCACCGGGAGGTCCGGAACAGGCTTCAGCCTTCCGCTCGGGACCAGTCTGGACGTCGGGGGAGCAGGCAATGGCTTTCGGCCCATGGAACTCACGGCCCTGAGCTTAGCAGGGTGCACCCCCATGGATGTGATTTCCATCCGGCGCAAGAAACAGCAGGTGTCAACCAGTTCGAAGTTCGGGTGCGCACGAAAGAATCCAGGGGGCACCCGCGCGTCCTTGTCGGCGTGCTGATCGAATACCGTGTCCGCCTCCACCGCCTCGACCCGCCCGCGGTCCAGAGGGCGATCGGGTTGTCGCGAGACAAGTACTGTGAAATCGGTTTCAGAGTCGCTTTCTGTTCAAACGGAGGGCTCCCTGCGAGGATTGGCCCGAAGCCAGGTCACAGGGTGCGGATGCTATAATCGCCGGGTTGCGGAATCTCTCGTCCGCATCCCCTCGCATGGAAAGATCCATTCTCATCACCGGCGCGACCGGCTTTGTTGGGCGGGCTGTTGCTCGAGGCCTGCGCAGGCAGGAGCGCTCGGTAAGACTCCTCCTGCGACCTTCGCAGTCGATTCGCGGCATTCCCTATCCGGGAGCGGAGGTGGCGGTCGCCTCATTGAACGACGCCCGTTCCTTGCGCGCCTCCCTGGTCGGCATTGATACGGTCATCCATCTTGCCAGCGCGGAAGGAGGACGAAGGCGGCGGGATCTGTGGTCGACCGACATTGAAGGAACCCGCAACCTGATTGAACAAGCGCGGGCTGCCGGCGTGAGCCATATGGTTTACCTCAGCCATCTGGGGGCAGATCGCAATTCGGCCTTCCTTTTCCTGCAGGCCAAGGGAATCGTGGAGGCCATGTTGCGCCAGAGTGGGATCCCCACCTTGATCCTGCGCAGTTCGGTTCTATTTGGTCCGGAGGACAATTTCACCAATGTCATCGCCCTGGTCGCTCGCGTGTCGCCCTTCGCCTTCTTGCTCCCGGAGGATGCGGCGCTGCTGCAACCACTGTGGGTAGAGGATTTCGTCGCCTGCCTCGCGCTCAGCCTGGAGGTGGAGACTCCCCGGAACGAGACTCTCTTGATCGGCGGGCCGGAGCACCTGGGGTTTGGCGAAATTGTCCGCCTCGTGCTGGAGGCGGGCGGCATGCGCCGCAGGCTGATTACAGTCTGGCCTCCCTATCTGCGACTCGGGGCGCGAATACTGGATCAAATCGTGCCCCATTCCCCTCTGACCCCCTTCTGGCTAGACTACGTGCTGGTGAATCGGACCTGCGAGGCCAACAGCGTCGCCCGCCAGTTCGGGCTCCAACCGGCGAGCTTGGCGGAAAAGGCCGGCTATCTCGGGGAGGGGCGCGGGATGGGACAGCTGGTTCGCTATGTCTGGAGGGGGCGGGGCTCTTTGCAGGGGGGATTGCCTGGCTGAATCCAGAAGTAGGATCGGGGAATGCGGGAAGAAGAAGCCGGCCCCGGGCGCGGTACCGGGGCCCCGACCTGCACGGGAAGGCAGGGGGTGCCAGTGAGCGTCACGATCCGATTTCTTGACACGCCGGCCGACTTCGTCGAGGTGGAGCGTGCCCAACAGAGCATCTGGGTGGGATCTGATCTCGAAGTTGTTCCCACCCACCTGCTCGCGACCGCAGCCCACAACGGAGGTTTTCTGGCGGGCGCCTTCCCGCGGGAGCAGGGCGGCCTGGACCGAGGTGGGGAACAGGGAGCGCCTGAAGGAACCCGACCCCCAGGCGAGGTTCTGCCCGGGAGGCCGACCGCTCCGCGGCTGATGGGATTCGTCTTTGGGTTTCTCGGGATCGAGGAATATGGGCCGCACGCGCGCCAGCTGAAGCATTGTTCCCATTTGCTGGGCGTGCTCCCGGAATTCCGGGATCGTGGGGTTGGCTTTCTGCTCAAGCAGGCGCAGCGAGAATTCGTTCTTGGACAGGGGATCGATCTGATCACCTGGACCTTTGATCCCCTCGAGTCACGGAACGCGCATCTCAATCTGACCCGACTTGGAGCGATCGCCCGGCGCTACCGCCGGGAGGTCTACGGTTCGATGCGCGATGATCTCAATCGCGGGATGCCTTCGGATCGGTTCGAGGTGGAGTGGTGGATCAGAAGCGAGCGCGTTTCCAGGCGCATGCTTGACTCACCCCCCTCTGAAGAAACGCATGCTCCCTGCGTCAATTTGACCCGGCTGGTCGATGGGTATCTGCGTCCTGTTTCCTGGCAACTTCCCACGCGGGGCGATCGAGTGGCGGTCGAGGTCCCGGCTCAATTCCGAAGGATGACCCAAGAAAACCGGAGCCTGGCTCTCCAATGGCGGCTTCATCTGCGCGAGATTTTCGAGGCAATGTTTGCTGAAGGATGGGTTGCCGAAGAGCTCTGGGACCGGACCCGCGAAGATCCCGCGCGAGCCCGCTACCTCCTGAGGAAAACGCCCGAGCGATAGGCGTCGCCAAAGACTGGAGGAGGTGCACCAATGCATCTCGACTTGGTCGAACTCCATCACATCCGCATGAGGCTTCGCGCTCCTTTCGAGACTTCCATTGGGACCACGCTGGACCGTGAGGCCATCCTTGTGCGAGTGGCCTGCGAAGGGCTGGAGGGGTGGGGGGAATGCGTCGCGGGCGGCCGCCCGGACTACTCCTACGAGACCACGGTAACAGCTTGGCACATGCTCACAGATTTCCTGGCGCCCGCGATTCTGTCCCAGGATCTTGACACCGTGGATCAATATGAAGAATCCGTCCGATCGCTACGAGGCCATCCCATGGCCAAAGCCGGGCTCGAGATCGCCCTTTGGGATCTCCTGGCGAGGAGGGCTGGGAAGCCCTTGGCCGAGTACCTGGGGGGCAAGCTCGGAACCGTGCGCGTCGGCGTGTCGGTCGGGATCCAACCCAACAGGCGGCAGTTGCTCGAAACGGTTGGCCAATTCGTGCAGGCCGGATACGGGCGAGTGAAGATCAAGATCCGTCCCGGGCGAGACCTGGCCGAGGTGCGCGCCGTTCGCCGATCGTTTCCAACCTTGATGCTCCAGGTCGATGCCAACTCGGCTTATCGCTTGGAGGATGTCTCCTTGTTCAAGTCCTTGGATGAACTCGATCTGCAAATGATTGAACAACCCCTTGGGGAAAGTGACTTGTTGGACCACAGTCGGCTTCAGTCCCAGTTGCGAACGCCGATTTGTTTAGACGAGAGCATCCGCGACCTGGACCACGCGCGTTGGGCATTAGAACTGGGTTCCTGTCGAGTCATCAACATCAAGCCCGGGCGAGTGGGTGGCCTGGCCGAAGCACGCCGAATCCATGACCTCTGCAAGGCGCGAGAGATCCCCGTCTGGTGCGGCGGAATGCTGGAGACGGGCATTGGCCGCGCAGCCAATATCGCCCTGGCCACTTTGCCGAACTTCAAGCTGCCGGGCGACATTTCTGCCTCCGACCGCTATTATGAAGAGGATCTCGTAGAAGAGCCCTTCGTCTTGAATGCGGACGGCACCCTGACTGTGCCGACCCGGAGCGGAATCGGGGTCACCGTGCGCAAGGATCTCCTTCAGCGAGCGACCTTGCGCAAGGCCCGGTTTACACCCGAAAGGGGTTGAATTCTCCCCGCCCAGTCCTGACCCCCCTTTGGGCGGACCTCGCCATTCCGGCTGGCCTGCGCCTGGGGCAGGAACTCCTGTGGCGCTCGGGGGCCAAGAGCTCTATTGCTCTGTGACCTGCGTGGAGCGCAACCAGGCTACGTGCAGAGATTTCCAGGCCGCGGTTACTCCCTCCTGCTGGGCGGGCCGGACCAGTGCGATGACGATTCCCCCCAGCCCCGCTCCAGAAAGTTTGGCCCCCAGAGCCCCTGCGGATAGGGCTTCCGCCACCATGCGGTCGAGCCTGGGGTTGGAGACGCCCAGGGCCTGAAGCTCTCCGTGACAGGCCGTCATCGCCTGGCCCAGATCTTCCTCAGCCCCAGCGGCGATGGCCCTTCTCCCAGTCTCGACCAGTCGTCCGATGGATCCGAGAATCGCTTTGTACTTGCCCGGGGACAGCCTCATGCGCTCGCGCACGCCGGCCACCGCTTCCCGGGTCGGACTCTTTTGCCCGCTGTCCGCGATCACCAGCTGAAAGGGCCGACCCACGTTGAGGAGCGAGGGAGGCTGTTCACGCACGAAATAGATTGGTTTTTCGAAGGCGATGACTGTGTTGTCGATGCCTGACGGGGTGCCGTGGTGGATGCGTTCGACTTCAAATACAAGGGCAGACACCTCTGGGGGGCTCGCCTCTCGGCCGAAGGCCCGGGCCAGAACCCGGACGACTGCGGTGGCCACGGCCGCCCCCGAGCCCATTCCTGAGGCCATCGGGATCTCGGACTGGAGTACCAGGCTGCCTCGAGGCAGGTCTCTGTGGTAGTGCTCGCTGACCAGACGGGCAGTCGCTGCCAGGGGATCCTGAGGGCTGAGCTCGCCCACGGTCGTCTCCAATTGAACCGCGGGCGCGATGATCCGTAACGCGGTCTCTCCCAGGGTCAGGCTGGCCGTGGCTCGCACCTGGCTCACGGGGACGGCGAGGGCCGGAATCCCATAAACCGCGGCATGTTCGCCGAGCAGGATGACCTTGGCGCAGGCCGAGGCCGTGAAGGTCATGTCTGCAAGTAGAGCAGGACCATCGCGCACAATCCCCACAGCACGATGGTGGCCTGCAGGGGGCGGTCGGCCATCAGGACCTCTTCCGGAGCGCCCCCCGATTTCTCCACCTCCAGAAGATACATATAGCGGAAGACCCCGTAGAGCACGAAGGGGATGGTCAGCATCATCGAGTGGTTGGCGGGAAGGTTGGGAGCAGAGAAGGTGTAGAGGGAATAGGCAAGAATGGTGGCGGCGGAGACGATCTCCATATACGTGTCCAGCAAGGCGATCGTGTATCCATCCAGGACCGGTCGATGATCGGCCGCGGAATCGACGAGCAGTGCCAGCTCGGCCCGCCGCTTCCCGAAGCTGATGAAAAGGGCCAAGAGGGTCATGCAGACGTAAAGCCACGGGGAGAACCGCACGACCTGAATCAGCAAAACGCCGCCTCCGACACGCAAGACGAATCCAGCCGCCACCGCCAAGGCATCCACGATGGCCACGTGCTTGAGGTAGAAGGAATAGGCCACATTGAGAGCCAGATAGCCAAGGAGCAGGGCGGCGAAGGCAGGAGCCAAAAGGTAAGCGAGCCCGAGCGAAATCGGGGCGAGCAGAACAGCCGTGACCAGGGCCACCGACACCGGAAGCTGGCCGGAAGCGATAGGCCGATTGCGCTTGAAGGGGTGGTGGCGATCCTGGGAGCGGTCGGCGATGTCGTTGATCAGGTACACGGTTCCTGAGGCCATGCACATGAGCAGGAAGCCGGCAAAGGTTCGTTCCAGGGCAAGACGGTGCAGGAGCTGACGGTCGAAGGCGAGAGCCGCGAAGAGGAACACGTTCTTGGTCCACTGCCTGGGCCTCATCGAGCGGAGAAGGAGTGCAGGCCAATTCCTCATGGCAGTTCCTCGAGGATTCGGAACAAAACCTGTCGCACGGAGGAAGCCCGGGTGCCAATGCAAGGGATCACTCGGCCGCTCTCTCCGGGGGTGAGCGCTCGTTCAATCTGGCGGAGAGGTCGGGCTTCTGTTAGATCCTGCTTGTTGGCGGCAATAATATACGGCCGTCCTTTTTCTTGGAACCGATCCAGCAGGTCTTCCGCTTCCCGAAAGGTCGCCGGCGCGGTCGAGTCCACAACCAGCAGAAAGGCGTCGACTTCCTGAGAGAGAATGTCCCACATGAAATCGAATCGGTGTTGCCCGGGGGTCCCCGTCAGGTGGATCACCGTGTCGCCAATCGTCACCCGCCCGTAGTCCATGGCGACCGTAGTCTCCTCCTTGCCGTTCGAGCCGGGCCGCGTCAAGCGGCGTTCGGTGGAGACCACAGCTATCTCCGAAATGGTCCGGATCATCCGCGACTTGCCAGCCCCGAAAGGCCCGGTGATGAGCAGTTTGAGATGCCGCACTTCAGGTTTCGCCTCCCGTCCTGCGGTCTTGGTCCGGCGCCGGCGAAGAGTGGCGGAAGTCGACAAAGCGGTACCCAACCCCATGCTCGGTGAGGATGTACTTGGGATGGGAGGGGTCCTTCTCCAGCTTCTGCCGAAGATAGTTCACATAAAGCCTCAGGTAATGAGTTTCCCCTCGATACTCATACCCCCAAACCTTGGCAAGCAGCTGGTCGTGAGGGACGACCCAGCCGGCATTCTGGACGAGATGATAGAGCAACCGAAACTCCGTCGGCCGCAGCTTGACCTGGCGCCCTTCGACCCAGATTTCGCGGCGGTCAAAATCTATCTTCAGGCGATCATCGATCACCAGCGGGCCGTGGGCCGAGCCGGGGGCGGGCGCTTCGGTTCGCCGGAGAACCGCCCGAATCCGGCTGACCAGTTCGCGCGGGCTGAAGGGCTTAGGGATATAGTCATCCGCCCCTAACTCGAGCCCCCGAACTCGCTCGCTCTCCTCGCCTTTGGCCGTAACCATGATGACCGGCACGTTGGAGAACTCGCGGATCATCGAGAGAGTTTCGAAGCCGTCCAAGTCCGGAAGCATGATATCGAGGAGGACGAGGTCGGGGAGCTGATTGCGGAGTTGCTCAAGGGCCTGAGTTCCCGACGGGGCCTCGCTGACCTGGAAGCCGTCATGCTCCAGGTTCAAACGGATGAACCGCACCATGCGCGGTTCATCATCGACGACCAAAATGCGGCGTTTCGTATCCGGATTCAAGCTATCACTCTCGAACGAAGGTGACCAACTGCTCCTCCCCAGCGCTGGGCAGGACCTCGATCACGGAAATGCGATGCCCCGCAATCACGATTCTGGTCACATTCTCCTGCAGGTATTCAATGTCCTTGCCGTCGCGTCGGCGTGGGTTGGTGACAGCGACGAAATTCGCCTCCGGGGGAGGGAGAGCCTCGACTTCTCCAACGATTGAGTCCTCGTTGAGGAGGTGGATCAGAATGGTCGTCGCCATGCCGGCCTCCCGCGCTACAGCTTTCTGATCACCCGTACTTTCATGCTCCCCAGGGTGAGGGTATCGTTTTCCGACACGGGGACGGCATGGTCGGGCGTAAGCCGGGTCCCATTCAAGTAGGTTCCATTCGCGCTGCCAAGATCGACGACCACCATGTGATCGTTCTGAAACTTCAGATGACAGTGCAGGCGGGAAACCCCTCTTTCATGGGCTCCGAAACGGTTCAGGTCGATGTCCGGCAGGATGGCCTGGGTCCCTTCGGCCCGGCCCAGAATGTAGTCCTGCTGACCCACCAGGGGAATAGAGACCGTGCTTCCGACGACGCGCAGCGCCACCGAATCCTGCCGGGTCAGGACCGCCGGCCGTGCCATGGGCGACGTTTCACTGCGAAGATCGTCTGATTCCTCTTGCGGCAGGGCGATGGTCGGGGCGGAGGCGTCGCTGCTCACAAGCAGGCCACACTCGGGGCAAAAGAGCGTCCCGATATACACGGAGGCTTTGCATCGCTGGCAAACGATCATCGCGGGACCTCGCTTCGAGCCTCCATCAGGCTGCGCGTCCCGTACTTCATTCTCTTTTGCCCGGCCTCCGACAGGTGGTGCTCCTGGCTCAGCTGTTCGGCCTCCCCGATGACCGTGTTGGCCATGGAGCTCTCGCCGAGTTCGAGCAACTGGGTGGCAAGCCGGTTGAGCTTGCGGGTGGCCCGCTCCACGTGACCGGCCTTGGCTTCGGTGACCGCTCTCTCCTGCAATTCGTACAGGGTCACGCTCCGCACCGCCGCGAGCAGGGGGCCGGAGATCGGAGTCGGCACCGCCTCTTCCATCACGGGGAAAGCCAGCGATAACACCGACTGCAACTCTTCGTTTTGGGGGACCAGGTGCGCCCCGAACGTGAGATTCCCCACCTCGAAGGAGGGCGTCGCACTCAGGGGAGAGAAGAGAAACTCCAGAAGCAGGCTGAGAGTGCTGCCCTGATAGAGAGTTCCCAGTCGCAGGAAAGTCTGGGTCGGCAAAGGGGTGGGAGAAGGGGAAATGCGAAAAGCCGCCCGCAGGATCACTCCGGGGTTGGTTGTAATCTCCAGGGTGAGACGGTCGGAATACACTTGCCCGAATCCGTGGAATTTCTCCCGCATGAAGTGGGCCAAGGTGGAGACCTGGTCAATGAAAACGGCCTGCCCTCCTGTCCGCGAGGCCAGGCCGTCGAGAAACACGTCGTTCCACTGCGCTCCAATTCCGACCGCGGTGATCTCCGTCCCCTCTTGGGCGGACTGCTCGGCGAGCTGACGACAGTTCTCCTCATCCCCGTAGGTCTGACCATCAGTAATGAGGATGATGTGATCGATGGCGCCAGTCCTTCTTCCTTCCCGGATTTCTGCGACAGCCGCCTGGAGACCTTGGAAGATTTCGGTTCCCCCGCTGGTCTGGATCTGATTGAGCCGGCCTTCGACTGAAGCCGCAGAGTCCGTGCTTCTGGCGCCCACCAGGATCTCCGCCCGATCGCTGAAGGTCAGCAGGCTGAGATGGTCCTGGGGACGAAGGCGGCGAAGGATTTCAGCCACCGAGGAGCGCGCCGTGTCCAAGCGCTCGCCCGTCATGGACGTGGAGCGGTCCAAGGCGATACACAGGTTTAAGGCGGGAGCCAGCGGTCGGTCCGGCTCCTTTCCGGGGCGAAGGCTCACCAGCGTGTAGAGAACTTGGGGCTCATCGACCGCCAACAGCGAGGGCCGACTGTGGCTGAGCTCAACCGAGAGAGGCTGACCGTTCGTCCCGGGCTTGCCTTTCATTCCCCGCCAGTCATCTCCACCAACACGGCAGAGATGTTATCCGGGCCTCCGGCGGCGTTGCACAGGTCCACCAAGGCGGTGCAGGCCGCCTGAACCGAGGGCGACTTGTGAATCGTGTCCAGGATTTCCTTCTCCGGAATGGCTCCCCACAACCCGTCCGAACAGAGCAGGAGCCGGGCTCCGGGCTGCCAGGGATAGGTGACGATTTCGGGCTCCAGGTCATCTGTCTGTCCGATGGCGCGCAGCAGGACGTTGCGTTGAGCGTAGCGCGTGGCTTCCTCCGGGCTGATTTGGCCAACGTCGATGAGCCGTTGAACCAAGGAGTGGTCATGGCTGATCTGATGAAGCCCTTCCTTGACGAAATAGGCGCGGCTGTCGCCGATGTGAGCCAGGAAGACCTGCTGGGTGAAAACCAGGCAGGCCGTGAGGGTGGTCCCGCTTCCGGGAAAATGTCGCAGGACGGACTGGTTCGCCTTGCGCATGGCGTTTTGCAGCATTTCCTGGATGGATACCTGTTCCTCCCCCGGAGATCCCCCCAGCCAAAGCGCCCCAAACTGGCCCATGACCTCCCGAGCAAAGGTCTGCGCGGCGAGGCGGCTGGCCCGTTCGCCTAACTCATGTCCGCCCATACCGTCGGCAACAATGAACAAGCCGAAGTAGGGGAGGGTGCTGTCGGCCTGCTGCAGGGCCGTGATCGCGATCAGGCTGTCTTCGTTGGTGGAGCGCACGCGGCCGATGTTATGGCCGATGCCCACGTGAAACGCTGGCGGTCCGCTGCGGTCCCCAGGGAGGGGGCGCGTCGAGGGTCGATCCCCACGACCCTTAGATAAGGGAGTCAATGATCGCTCCTTCTCCGGCAGGCCTACACCGGGAGTGCGTAGACCCGGTGGTCGGTTGAGCCGAAGCAAATCACGTTCTCACCCGCCGTGGGGGCCCCGGTAATAGCTCCCCCGGTGGCGAACTTCCAGCGTAGCTTTCCACTCACTAGCTCTATGCAGTATAGACGGCCATCGACCGACCCACAATAGACAAGTCCCTTGTGAATCAATGGCGAAGCATTCACCTGACCTTCCGTGTCCACATGCCATTTTTCCTTGCTGCTCTTGGCATCCACCGCATAGATCCGCCCATCCGCGGAGCCGAACACGATCAGGTCTTCCGCAATCGCCGGTGAGGAGATAATGGATTTTCCGGTCCGAAAACGCCAGACGACCCACCCTGAAGTGGCGTCCAGCGCGTAAAGACTGTAATCCACAGAGCCGAAGTACACAAGGCCGTTGGCCTCCGCGGGAGAGGAGACCACGGCTCGCCGAGAGCGGAACTGCCACTTGGACTCGCCCCCCAAGGTAACGGAATGGAAGTCCCCTGAATCACAGCCAAAGTAGACACGATCGCCGACCACCAGAGCGGTGGATCTCACCGGGCCGGCCACTTCGTAGCGCCAGGCTCGACGGCCGGTGGCTACGTTCACGGCATGAAGCGCGCCGTCGTCAGAGCCCACGAAGATGTGACTAACCGCAATGACGGGGGAAGAGCGAATGGGTTTGTCGGCAGAGTAAGTCCACAGAAGCCTACCGCCGTTCAGGCTCAATGCATGCAGCCGATGGTCCTCCGACCCCAGGAAGATCGAGTCCTCTCGCAAGGCGGGCCGCCCCGGAAGACCTCCCTCCGTCGCGTATTTCCATTTGAACCGCCCCGTCTCGGCATCCAACGCATAGAGGTTGTGGTCATAAGCTCCCACCAGGACCGTCCCCTCCGTGAGCGCAGGGGTGCCCCGCACCTCGTCTTCGCAGGCGAATACCCAGAGGGGGGATGGGCCCTCTCCACTTTCGCCCGCGGCCGGAGGAAAAGGTTTGCGCTCTGAGGCGGCGGGCTCGGGCACCTCGCCGCGCATCTCCTTCAAGGCCTGCGCGAGCGCGTGCGATACCAGGGCCGGGGTCGCAAATCGATCGCTCAGGTTATAGGAAAGGGCCCGATCGACAACTTTTTCGAGAGATTCGGGCACCGCCGGATTGAGGTCACGGACCGGCCGATCCGCCCAGGTAAAGGGCGGCTCAATGCGCGGATCCCGGCTGGTGAGCAGATGGTGAAGGGTGGCCCCCAGCGCATAGATGTCCGAAAGAGGGCCCGCCTCTCCGCGATACTGTTCCGGAGGCGCGTAGCCCTCGGTTCCGATCATCGTGCCTTTGCGGTCCGGGGAGAAGAGCTTGGCGATCCCGAAGTCGACCAGCCGGACGCGCCCATGGTCATCAATCATCACATTGGACGGCTTGATATCTCGAAAGATGATCGGAGGATCGTGGGTGTGCAAGAACTGCAGAACGTCGCAAATCTCGATGGCCCACTCGATGACTTTGTCAATGGGGAGAAGGCTCTTGCTCTCGACCAGGATCGACTCGAGATCCTTGCCGCTGATGAACTCCATCACCAGGAACGATCGTTCCTCTTCGGAGAAGTAATCGAAAATTCGCGGGATCGCGGGATGATCCAGGGTTGCCAGGAGGTTGGCTTCGCGCTCGAAGTTCTCGATGACGGCTCGGCGGGTGGTTGCGTCCGTGCTCTGATTGAGGAGCTGCTTGACCGCGACCAGACGGGTCACGTTGGGGAATCGCAGGTCTCGGGCCTGGTAGACGGAACTCATCCCCCCTCTTCCCAGGACTCGCTGGATGAGGTATCGACCTTGGAGCGTCGTTCCGTTCGGCAGCGAGGCGGTTGGCGCCTTGCTAGGTAGGCGCGAGCGGATGGGATTGGTTTCCAGTGCGGATCTCCTCTGGATGGATTGTCAGCTGCCCAGACCTTTTCCGATTATAAGCACCCCAATCCTCAACCGCAACCGGCTCCATCCGACACGGTCCCTCCCGGGCACCTGTCTGGCAGAACCCGTAGTCTTCTTAGCCCCGAGCGGATGCCTCAGAGGCAGGAATTGAGGGAGCCGGTTCGGTGGCCTGGGAGGATCCACCGCTTGGCCGATGCTGGGCCAGCCAGCGCAGCACGTAGGTGAGGCGGTCACGCCACCCGTCCTCCGACAGGATTCTCTGCAGGTACAGCGACCCCCGACTGAAGCGGGAAAGAGGGGGGGGCTCGGTCAGCTGTTCCTCGGCGAAGCCGACAAGACGGAGCGCAAGGCTGCCATTCTCCATCGTCACGCTCTCCACGCCCGCTTTCTGGGCCAGCACCTTGACCCGCAGCTGATAGAGCAGGTTGTCCACCGCCAAGGGCGGGTTCCCGAAACGATCTCTCAACTCTTCCGACAATGCTTCCAATTCCGCCTCCTCCTGGATTTCGGCCATTCTTCGATACAGGCGCAATCGAAGGTCTCGGTCCTCGACGTAGTCCGGAGGCAGGGCAACGTTCAACGGCAGATCCACGGTTGCCAGGGTGGCGGGGATCAGCTGGGGCGCCCTCTCCCGCTGTTCTTTGAGATGGCGGACAGCCTGGGTCAGCAGCCGCGTGTAGAGGTGGAAGCCAATTGCGGCAATGTGCCCATGCTGCCGGGATCCCAGAATCTCTCCTGCTCCGCGTATCTCCAGGTCGCGCATCGCGATGCCGTATCCGGCCCCCAGTTCCGTTTGATCCGCCATCGTCTCCAAGCGCTCCCGGGCCTCGTGGGTCAGATGGTGCTTGCGGTCGGTAAAGAAGTAGGCATATCCTCTCATTGCGCTTCGGCCGACCCGGCCGCGGAGCTGGTAGAGTTGAGCCAGCCCGAAGGTGTCGGCTCGCTCCACGATGAGAGTATTGGCATTGGGGATGTCCAGTCCGGATTCGATAATGGACGTGCACAGCAGGACATCCGCCTCCCGGGAGATGAAGGCTTGCATGGAGCGCTCAAGCTGGTTCTCGGGCATCTGCCCGTGAGCCATCACGATGTTGGCTTCCGGGACGAGTGTCGCGAGCTTCTTTTGGGCCACGGCGATTGTCTCCACCCGGTTGTGTACCCAGAAGACCTGCCCGCCGCGGTCCAACTCGCGCAAGATCGCTCTGCGCACGACGCTTTCGGAGTAGCCGCGAATCTGGGTGACGACAGGCAGTCGCTCCTCGGGAGGGGTGTTGATTGTGGAGATGTCTCGGACGCCGGTCAGAGAAAGATACAAGGTGCGCGGGATCGGTGTGGCAGTCAGGGTAAGGACATCCACCTCGGTTCGGAGATGCTTGAGGTGTTCCTTGTGAGCGACGCCGAATCGCTGCTCCTCATCGATGACCACCAAGCCGAGGTCCTTGAAGCGCACGTCGGCTTGAAGCAGTCGATGAGTCCCGATGATGATCTCGACCCGGCCCTTGGCCAAGTCGGCCAGGACCGAGGCCTGTTCGGCGGGCGTGCGAAAACGCGAGAGCATCTCCACGTGGACCGGGAAGGGCGCCAGACGCTGGCGAAAGGTTTCGAAGTGCTGTTGGGCCAATAGGGTGGTAGGGACCAGCACCGCAACCTGCTTCCCATCCATCACGGCTTTGAAGGCAGCCCGCAGTGCCACTTCCGTTTTGCCATAGCCGACGTCCCCACAGATCAAGCGGTCCATCGGCCCCGCGCGCTCCATGTCGCGCTTGACCTCTTGAATGGCTCGGAGCTGATCCTCCGTCTCGACGAATGGAAAGGAGGCTTCGAGCTCACTTTGCCAGGGGGTATCCGGACCGAAGGAATGGCCCAGAGCTGTTTGCCTCTTCGCATACAGGTCCAGCAGTTCGCGGGCGATTTCCTCGACCGCCTTGCGGGCCTTCTCGCGTGCGGAGGCCCAGTCCGCGGATCCAAGACGCGAGAGCGCTGGAGGTCGCTCATCGGCCCCCACGTATCGCGTCAAGCGATCTGCCTGGTGGACCGGCACATAGACTTGGTCTCCACCCGCGAATTCCACCTGCAGGTACTCCCGCAGGGTCTCGTCCACAGTGCGGTGCACCAGTCCACCAAACCGACCGATTCCGTATTCCACGTGGACTACGTAGTCACCCGGGTTCAGGTCTGAGTATTCCGCCTCCGGCGGCGTCGCCCCGGCGCGGATTCGCCGTCTCGGTTCGGGCCTGGCCCAACCAAAGATCTCTCCGTCGGTGAGAAGGTCCAGGTCGCGCGATGGCCCTCCTTCACCTGGGAAGTGCAGTACGAATCCCTCTTGGAGCGCGCCTAGGATAAAGGCCTGCGCCCCTTCCGCAGGGAGCTGGGTGAGCACTTCGGAGGCCGCAGGGACAAAGTTCCCTTGTTCACCCCAGATGTCGGCCAGCCGTGCCGCTTGGCGGGAAACAATGACCGTTCGGGATTGTGCCTGATGGGCCCGCTGCAGGTGTTCAATCAAGGGCGCTATCTGACCACCGAAGCGCGGCCCGGGGGCGAACGCTTCGCCCAGTGGGACCAGGTCGGCATCGGCGCCCGGTCTCCCCAGTTCGATCAACAGGCGTGTTTCCAGGGATTCCCTGAGTTGGTCCCATGAAAGGGCGGCCGGCGGATCCTCGGGTCGGATTTCCCCGTTTTCGAGTGCTTCCGCGCGAAGCTGAAGGTTCTGTGCCTCCAAATCGGCGGCGGTCTCCTCAAGCTCCTCGTAGTTCTCCACGAGCACAATGCCTTCGGGTGCCAGGTGATCCAACAGATCCGCGGGGGGATAAAGCCATGGGATGAAGAACTCGACGGAGGGGCGGGATTCTGGACCCAGCTCATCCACCTCCGGGTTGCGATCCAAGAGCGTTGACCAGGGACCCCCGGCCTGGGCCCGGAGGGACTTGAGATCGCGGTCTAGGGCTTCCCTCGCAGGTGTGATGCTGAGACTAGAGACCGGATCTGTGGAGCGCTGTGTTCCTGGATCGAAATGCCGAAGCGTCTCCATGGTCTCCCCGAAGAACTCAATCCGTGCAGGTTGTGGATCGGCGGGAGGCCATAGGTCGGCAATTCCTCCGCGCCGGATGAATTGACCGGGCTCCATCACATAGGGGTAGCCTTGATAGCCCAGGTCAACAGCGAATCGGAGAAGTTCGTCCAAGGAGGCCTTGGCTCCAGGAGCGACCACCCGACAGTTTTCAACAAACTCCTGGCGAGGGAGGGTTGGCGTCATCCAGGCCCGCAAGGACGTCAAGACCAGCAACGGGGACCGAGTCCCCAGGGAGGCAGTCGAGTACTCGGCAAGGGAGGACAGGGTCGAAATCCGCTCGCGAATGGTTCTTTGTCCCCAAGGGGCGGCCTCGTAAAAAAGCGGGGAGGGCTCTCCGAATACCTGGATGCGCAGGGTGGGATCCCAGGTCGAGATTTCGTCTCTCATGGCCAGGACTTCGTCCGACCGGGAAAGCGCCAGGACGAATGGGACTCGAACGTCCCGAGCGAGTGCTGCCAGGACCGGTGCCCGCGCCGACCGAGGAAGCGCCAGAGCCACTGTCCGGAAATGTGTGGGCCTCGAGGCTCTCAGGCCCAGCAGGCGAGCCTGGAGGGCCTGGTACGCAGGCTGGGACCGAACGGTCTCCAGGAGAGGAGTCAGGCTAGTCGGCACGCAAGCTTTCTACCGAGTCAGGTTCTCCGTTGTATCGGTTCATCGCCGCCTGCAGCCCGGAGTGGATGAACATATCAATTGCCTCGGCCGCCCGCCCGACGATCTCGTTCAGTTTCGTTTCCTCCTGCGGGGCGAAGTCCTGAAGGACATAGGCCGCCGGATCCATGTTCTCGGGCGGCCGGTCAATCCCGATTCGCAGCCTGGGGAATTCCTGGGATCCCAGGGCGTCGATTATGGATTGGATCCCTTTCTGCCCGCCTGACCCTCCAACTGGTCGCAAGCGGAGCATACCGAACGGTAGATCGATGTCGTCCGAGCAGACCAGCAGACGCTCGTAAGGAATACCGTAGAAGCGGACGAGCGCCAGGACGGCTTGTCCGCTTGCATTCATGAAGGTCTGTGGCTTCGCCAGGAGAATAGTCTTACCCTCGACGCGAGCGCTGGCTAGAAGGCAGTGAAAACCCTTGCGCGAAAACCGTATCTCTAACAGCTTGGCAACTCTGTCAGCCACACGGTAGCCCACGCTGTGCCGGTTCCGGACGTACTGCCGGCCTGGGTTACCCAGTCCCACCACGGCTGCATCCAAGGTCATGTTGTCCTCTGGCTGGGGTGATTTCCTTCGAAGTATTCCCAGAGGCATACTGGGGTCCCCTGGCCTGCGTCGGGGGAATCCGGTCGCTAATCCGGGTTCCGTTCTGCTCGTTCCTGCATATGCCAAAAAAACCCGCGTCTGGGCACGGGGCCATTGCAAGCTGGGTGATCCTATAGTTTAACATGCCGGGCCCGCCTCCTTCAAGGCCCCCGCTTCACCCTGCCATTACATTACCCAAGGGGCCGGGTTCTTTCCAGGGGGAATGGCAGCGAGGGAACAATGGTCGCCCATGACCCGGTGACCATGGGTAAGCACCGGAAGTACCTGTGGGGAATGCCAAAGCGATAGCGGGGATCCACCCGAAAGCTGAGGGCCGCAAGGCGGGACGAGATGGAAACGGTGACCGGTCGGCATCGCCAGAGCCTGATGCGGTTGATCCGGGGCGACCTGGGAGGGAAGGTGCGGCCCAAGCCGCGCGGTCGGAGCTAGTCCCGGGAGGTGGATGCGGCCCTCCAGATCATCGCAGAAAGTTTCGATTCCGTGTGGGCCGAGCGCCTCCAGCCCAACCCGGTCGGGATGGCCGGCCTGGGGAGCTGGATCTCTTCCCCGCCACCCTGGGACCGCTGGGGAAGATCAGCGTCTCCAGCGTCCGACGCCGCCTCCAGCGCCTAGGCCAAGACCAATCCCGGGCAGGAGAGGGACCCCGGTCCTTTCGAGATCGACCTGGTCCAGCCCGGCGGCCTGTGGACCTCCGGCGGGTAGGATCCCACCCTGCCAATGATCGAGGTGGCCATCGGCTGGAGCCGGCTCGGCGGCCCGAACCCCGGGATACGCTTTGTCAAGAGGCAATCCTGAGCCAGGGCGCGCAAGTATATCGGGGCCGAGCAACTCACTTCGGCTCCGGTGCCGCGTTCGCCTTTG
>JBEKSY010000007.1:0-129877 GCA_049516595.1 Anaerolineales bacterium | reverse complement strand
CCGCCCATGGCTTCCACAAACCTCTTGGACATGTATAGGCCCAGTCCGTAGCCACGGACGCGGGGAGCGTCCGGGCTTTCCAACCGGGAGAACATCTGGAACAAGAGCTTGATCTCCTCCGGGGAGAGGCCGGGCCCCTGGTCGGATACCGAGATCTCGACCCGCTCGCCCTGGAGGGCCGCCCCCAGGCCAATCGAGCCCGTGGGGGCGTATTTGAAGGCGTTGTCGATCAGGTGGAACAAGGCGCTCTTCAGCATCTGCTCGTCCGCCACGACCTCGGGAAGGCCGGATTCAACCCGAAGCTGCAAGCGGTTTTCCTGGGAGCCGCGCGGACCGGCCGGCACCAGGGATGAAACCAGGGATCGCAGGAATTCGGCGACATCCAGCGGGGCGGCCTGCACTGGCAGGCGCCCCGCCTCCAAGGCCGAGAGATTGAGAATGCTCTCCACGAAGCGCGAGAGACGCTGGCTTTCCTTGCGCACCAGATCCAGGGTGGTCCGCACGCGGGTGGGGATGCGCCGCGAGTCGGCCAGGCTCAGCTCCAGACCCGCCTGGATCGTGGCCAGGGGACTGCGCAGCTCATGCGAGGTCAGGGCGACGAATTCCGACTTGAGTTGGTCGAGCGAGCGCAGTTCCTGGTTCTGATCCTCGAGCTGGGTGAGCGCGCGGGAGAGGTCGCTGGTCTGCTCCAGGACCCGTTTCTCCAGCTCGTCCTTCAGCCGGAGCAGCTGTTGCCGAGCCTCTTCGGCTTCACGGTAGGCCGTCTGCAGAACCTTTTCCTGCTGTCGCTGGGGGCTCAGGTCGTGCAGCAGGCCTGCCAGACGCGCCCTGCCCCCCGCGTCCTCGCTGAGCGGTCGGAGAATCAGCCAGGCCGGAAACCATGACGGGGAGGAGGAGATCGCTGCGGACGGCGGAAAGGCGGGCCACAGCTTGCGAGCCCCATGCCGATCGTGCGCTGGATCCCTGCCTACGGTCACCTCCCCTTGCCAGCCACCCTCGCGCGCCTGCCGCAGAATCTCCTGCACCCTCGCGGCGCCTCCCGGTGCCCCATCCGGGAGCGAGATGAATTCTTGTAGCCGCTCGGCGCCCGCAGACCCCAAGGCCTGCTCGAGGGTGGGGTTGCGGAGTAACAGCTTCCCGTCCGGATTGCAGATAAACGAGGGATCGCCAAGATTGTGAACCAGGGTGGCATAGCCGGCGAGCTCTGCCTGGCCAGCCAGGACCCCTTCCCGCAGGATCAGCAACATGAAGATCGTCACCGCCCCCCACAGGGCGAGGGGTTGAATCTGCCGGGACTGCCGCCAGCTGGCCAGCACATAGACCAGGAGCGCCAACCCCGAAGCCAGAGGTAACCAACGGTTCTCCGCCCGTTGCCAGCGGCGCTTGAACCGCCCCGGGCGCGCCCGGCCGGGGCCCTCGGGCGTGGAAGCGGCAGGCTGGGGGGCTGCCGTCGCCGTGACCGTGCTGGCCGCGATCAGCCCGTATCCGCCCAGCCAGAAGAAGTCCACCCAAGAGCCGATTGAGTTGTATCCCTGGGCCAGAAGCCAGCCGCTCACCAGACTGTATACGGCAAAGAGCAGGATCGCAGGCGCCATGAGCCAAAGCTCGCGCAGCGCGCGCTCGGCCTGTCCCTGCCACCAGACCACGAGCATCAGCAGCACCAGGTAAAGCGTGGGGAAGAGAGCGGCCCAAAATAGGCTTCCGGGCCCGGCAACCGCCTGTTGCAGAAAGGGGAATACCAAGAGGGCCCAAAGCAGGAGACCCCAGGAGGCGGCGTAGATCAGCAGGTCGATCCCGAACAGCAAGCGCTGAAACCCGGCACGCGGGATTCCCGGAAGATAGAGGATGGCCAGCAGGGCCAGAGGATAAAAAAGCAGGTGGAATCCGTGAGACCCGAACAGCAGTGAAACCTCTAGGCCGGTTCCCACGTTTCCCGCCCACCAGCGGAGAAGGTCTCCCAGGAGCAGCGCGCCCACCGCTCCAGAGAGGAATCCCCAGGCAGGCTCTATTCCCTCTCGGGAAAAGAAAGCGCGAACCACGCAAAGAATCAGGGCGACGACAGCGGGCACCCACAGAAGCACTTCGCCGAGAACGGCGCCGGCCAAGCTGAAGCGCGGTAGGAATAGAAGCGCCATCCCATAGAGGAGGATCCAGGCACTCCAGCCCAGGAGCAGCCGCACAATCGTGATTCTCGGCCTCAGCAGGCGAAGGGTCGCAGTTCGCATTGGGCGGCGCAGGCTACTTTCTATGGGAGACTCGGATCATCGAGAAAAAAGTGGGCGTATTCTACACCGGCCGAGCGGGCCCGACCGGCCGCGGGCCGGCGAGCAGCGCAGGAAGACGTGCCACCCGCGGCGCAGCGGGCCCTCGGGCATTTCGAACCCCAGGCCTCGGCTGCGCGTGTCTGCCTCCATCGACGTCCCACCTTTTCTCGACCAGGGCTCCCTCATCCTGGCCGGATGTCGCCACATACGCGTCCTCAAAGAAGCCAGCCAGGGCCAAGAAAGGGAGAGGTTCCCACATACTGATTGTAGTCGACCAAATTGTGACAGAACGGTGACAAATTGGTTGCAATTCGAGGACAATCTACCGGCCTCTGATCGCCAGCCCGTCGCCCCGCTCTAGAGCGTGAACCGGTTGCGCCCAAATTGCCCACGGGTCTAGGCTGGTCGTCCTACGACGATGGTCAGCTCCCGCTCGCGCTCCGCGGCTGGCGTGCGCGCCCGGAAGCCCAGCGGGCCACGTGCAGAGGCTGCCCCTTGCAACGCCCCCTTCCGGATCGTTGACCTAGCAGTCGAAACAGTAGGTGGGAGTCGGGGTGGAGCTAGGGGTGGGGGTCCTGGTTCGGGTCGGCGTGTTCGGCGGAGTCGGCGTGTAGGTCTTGGTCGGTATCGGCGTATTGGTCGGCGTCAGCGTATTGGTCTGGGTCGGTGGCAGCGGGGTGTTGGTCGCTGTCGCCGTGGGTGTGCGGGTCGGCGTGTTGGTCTTGGTGGGCGTGCGGGTCGGCGTGTTGGTCTTGGTGGGCGTGTTGCTGGGCGTATAGGTAATGGTCGGCGTCGAGGTCTTGCTGGGCGTCGGGGTTTTCGACGGCGTATAGGTGATAGTCGGCGTGTTAGTCTTCGTCGGCGTGTTGGTCTTGGTGGGCGTGTTGCTTGGCAGCGGCGTGCTCGTGGGCGGCGGTGGAGGGGTCGGCGTCTTCGAAGGAGTCGGCGTGGGGGTTTTCGACGGCGTATAGGTGATGGTCGGCGTGTTGGTCTTGGTCGGCGTGTTGCTCGGCGTGGGCGTGTTGGTCTTGGTCGGCGTGTTCGTGGGGGTATTCGTCTTGGTCGCGGTGTTGGTCGCCGTCGAGGTCCACGTTGCGGTCGGCGTGTTCGTCTTGGTCGCCGTGCTTGTCGGGGTGGGCGTGTTGGTTGGCGTGTTGGTCGACGTCGCGGTGTCGGTGGCGGTCGGCGTGTCGGTAAAGGTTGGAGTAGGCGTCGGGGTCGCCGTGTCCGTGGGCGTCGGTGTGTCGCTAGGCGTGGGCGTGTTCGAGGGCGTGGGCGTGTTCGAGGGCGTGGGTGTGTTGGTCGGCGTGTCGGTCGGGACCGGGATGGCGGGGGGCAGGCCGAGCACGCGGGCCGTGCGGAACCGCTCGAGGAGCCCGGTCCGCTCCGAGTGCAGGGTGAGATATGGAGCAATGCTGCCCAGGATCGGCATGATGACCGGCTCGTCGAAGGTCACGGCGACAATCACCCGGGTCGTACCCAGTTCGGGGTTGCCCGCGTCGTCGGCGGGCTGGCATAGGCTATCGTGGCCAGGAGAGGCCCCGGCGGGGCGGAGAAGCGCGAAAAAGACATTCCCCGTATTCGAACTGCAAACGGTGGTGTGGAAATAGCCCGGCTGTCCCCAAAGGGCCGTTGAACTGCGCAGGATTCCGGCCGCTGTTCCTCTTGCGACGTCTTCGATGGTCAAGAGCCGGGCCTGGTCGATCATATTGTTGTCGGTTCCGCCGCCGCAGGGCGGGCCCATGCCGTAGTCCGGGCAATGGGTGGGGTCGTACTCTCCGGTGAGCGCATAGCGCATGCCCATGCGCGAGGCGTTGTCGACCACCAGCCAGGCCTCGAAGGCGCGCGCCGCTTCGATCAGCAGGAAGAGCAGAACGAGCAAGCCGGGCAGCACCAGAGCGAATTCCACCAGGCCCTGGCCTCGGCCTGAGCGGCGCTGGGGATCGCCAGGCGCACGCTCCCTGCTCGCTGGGTGCGCCCCGGTCTTCGGTTGGATTGGGGATGCCTCGTGTGCTTCGCCCATTTCGGCTCCGCCTTCGGCCCCTGGTGCGCCGATGGCAGTTCCCCTCGAGCAGCCAGGGCGCCGATTTGGCGCTCCGGGAACTCAAGGGTCTCTCGCCTACATTCTATGGGAAGGGGCCCTGGGGTCAGGTTGCAGTTCTCTTGCTGAATATTGGCGTCGCGCAGGGGCTTGGGCCGCAGGTCGTGTGACTGGACAGTGAAGGGCCGGTGACAAAACAGGATGCCGCCGGCGGAGGGCGCCTCAGCGGACTTCGACCGGGACAGCGGGTAGCGCCGCATCGGTCCGGGGGCACTTTGCCCAAAGCCCAGCGGGTCGAGCGCGGCTCGCTGGAGAATCGAGACGAGCGCTCGTCTCTCTAGCAATCGAAACAGTACGTGGGGGTGGAGCTCGGAAGCGGCGAGGGGGTCGGAGAAGGCGTCCAGGTCGCCGGAGGGGTCGCCGTGGGAGTCCGGCTGGGCGTCGGGGTGTTTGAGGGCGTCGGGGTGTTTGAGGGCGTCGGGGTGTCGCTCGGCGTCGGGGTGTCGCTCGGCGTCGGGGTCACGGTCGGGGTGTTGCTGGGCGTGGGCGTGTAACTCGGGGTGGGCGTGTTGGTCTTGGTCGGCGTGTTGCTGGGCACCAGGGTGGCCGACGGAATCACAACGGGCGTAAGCGAGGGAGTTGGTGTGGGCGTGGGGGTGTTCGTCTCGGTCGGCGTGTTGAAGATCACAAAGGTGCGCAGGACCATGGCCGACAAGCGCCCCGAGGTCGCCCGGGCCCGGGCGAAGATGTAGTAGGTTCCGTTGTACAGAGCGTCGAACTGCCCGCCGGGCATGCGATTGCAGCCTCCATTGAAGACGCAGTAGGGGGGGGAGGGGGGGCTGAGTTGGCTGTTGAATTTGAGCAAACTGAAATCAGGGTAATACACCCAGAAGTCGACCTCGGCGATCCCGTCGCCGTTGGTGGTCCCCACGGTCGGATCCCAGGCCACGGCCTCGAATCTCGTCTGGTCGACATCATTGATCAGCGTCCCGTCCACGGCCGGCACCACAATGTCGATGTAGATGGGCGGCAGGGTGGCGGTGGCCGTCGGCGTGACGGTCGGCGTGTCGCTCGGCGTGGGCGTGTCGCTCGGCGTCGGGGTGTTGGTTTGGGTTGGGGTTGCCGTTGGCGTCGGCGTCGCGGTTGAGGTCGGTGTCTCCGACGCGGTCGGTGTGTCGCTGGGAATTTGGGTATCGGTCGGTGTGTCGGTCGGCACGGCGATCACGGGCGGCAGACCCAGAACGCGAGCCGTGCGGAAGCGCTCGAGAATCCCGGTTCGGTCGGCGTAGAGCGTGAGCGAGGGGGCGATGCTGCTGAGGATCGGCATCAGGACTGGATGCTCGAAGGTCACCGCCACGACGACCCGCGTAATTCCTTGGTCGGGGTCGCCGGCATCGTCGTGAGGGGCGCACTGGCTATCATGGCCGGGACCGCCGCCGGGGCGCTGCATCGGGGTAAATACGTAGCCGGGGTCTGAACTGCACACCGTGATGTGGAAGTAGCCGGGCTGGCCCCAGAGGGCGGTGGGGTCGCGCAGGATCCCGGCCGCAACGCCGTTGGTCACTTCGTAGATCGATTGCAGGCGGGCCGCGTCGATCTCGGCGTTCTGACTGGCACCCCCGCAGAAGGTGCCGTCGCCGTCGTAGTCGGGGCAATCGGCCGCGTTGTACTCGCCGGTCACGGCATAGCGCATTCCCATGCGGGCTGCGTTCTGAACCGTGAGCCAGGCCTGGAAAACGCGCGCCCCTTCGATCAAGAGGAACAGGGTCACCAGCAGCGCGGGCAGGATCAAGGCGAACTCTACCAGCCCCTGCGCGCGCCGAGAGGCGCGAGGCGAGTTCACTAGTCGGGACATGGATCCATGTCGGAAGAGGAAGGACATCCCCTACCCCACTGACCTACAGTGTAATGGCAGAAGACACAAGTGCCCAAGCAACCGAAGCGACACTGTAACCCGGTTTTCACTGTCCATTCACTTTTGGGGAACCAAGGTCTTTCTGGGATTTGCCGCCATTTCTTGCAGAGGATCGGAGTCGAACGCAAACCATAAGCCTATTTCGGCTCAGACGAATCGACCCGAAGGAACTGGCCAAATCTTGGGTCCCGTGGCCCCACGGGGCCACAGGCGGGAGGGAGAGCGGCGGAATCAAACCGGCTGACCTGCCCCGCCAATGCATCCCCACCGCCAGTCCCTGCCCGGGCTCCACCCCCACCCCCCGAAACAACTTTGCCACTGGGTTGAAGAGCATTGCGCCACAAGGGATTGCAGGTGGAGAGGGTCAGGCGCAGGTCGCCGACCCCCCTGAGCGGTCGTTTTCCTCGGGCCCGATTTCTCCTGGCCCTGGGTAGCCGGGCGAAACGGGGTACCCGGCGCTCAGTGGGTCAGGCGGGTGAAGATCCGTCCGGCGATCACGTTGAAAATGGCTTGGAGCTGGGAACCGGTGGGCGCGTAGAAGTAGTTCCCGCAGTTCAAGGTGAAGTTGCTCACGCCCACACACGGATCGTTGGGGTCGTTGGGGACCCCCTCGTATCCCACATCGGCGACATAGCGAAGGATGGACCCGCCAAAAGGGAGTCCATGCGAGTCGGTGGGAGTGAGGACCTGGTTCCCCAGGCCGATGGTGAAAATGGTGGCTCCCTGTCCCGGCTGGCTGCAGCTTGGGGCGGGGTTGACCGGAGCGCAGGCCACGTAATCCGCCATATCCTGGGCGTAGTCTTCCGCATCGTAGTGCGCGTTGGCGCTCGAGTGGCGGGTGGTCACGTCATTGTCGCGGCAGAAGGGCGGCATCCAGTCTGGCTGCCCCGGGGTGCCGGGACAATACCCGTAGGGAAAGAACGGGTTGTGCATGTCGGAGGCGTCGGCTGACCCATCGGTGAGCAGGACGACGACCCACACGGCGTCCTTGCGGGGTGTCAGGGCGAACATGTTGCCCGCCAGGCGCAGAGCGCCTCCGGTGTTGGTCGTCGTGCAAGAGGAAACATCGCCGGTCGAGCGGAACAGGGGGCACTCGAAGCCGAGATACGTGCCCCCCGCATCGTAGTTGCGGCATGGGCCCTCGGTCGTGGGGCAGACGTCCGGCTGATATACGCCCATGTTGCTGATGTTTGTATCAGCGACGGATCGATCATTGGTCCAGCCCGGGGCGAGCACATCGGTACCCTTGAATCCGCTGCTCTCCGTCCATCCGTGTGAGAAGTAGACCACGGCCACACGATCGGAATTGTCGGCCGGGGCTCCGCTCCACAGGATTGAATCGGCGAAACTCTTCGCGGCCGCCTTTACCTTCTTAAACGGCTGGCACGTGTTCGCCGGGTTGCAAATGCTCGGGTCGCGATTAGGGTCGCCGGGGGGAGAGTCGTAGGTCATGGACTCGGAAATATCGATGGCCAGAACCACGTCCAGGGAGGCCGCCTCCGCGATGGAGTTCGCCGAGACGGTGATGCTGGGGATGCCGATGATGGTCAGGAAGGACATCTGCACCGTGGACTGGGCCGTGATCCGCACCAGCTGGCGCAGGATCGTCGTCCCCGTGAACAACTTGCACAGGTCGGGGTCACCCGGGTTGGTCGCGCAGGTCTCGACGGTGACGCCGGTCGGGGTGATCCCGTTGAGGCTGATCGCCTGCGCCGCGGAGTGCTGAAGTTCCGCGGGCGTAACGCCCGGGGTGTTGCGGATCTGGTTGGCGGCATCGAGGGCGGCCGAATCCGTGGCGCGCCGCAGATTGTCCACCCCGATAAAGAGCTGACCGCCATCCACCGCCAGACCGACAATCGCCAGAAGGCCGATGAAGGCCACGGCGATCAGGACCAGCGCCTGACCCCTCTGACCAGAACGGGACGCCTTTCCGGGTCCGGCCATCAGGGGGTCGGGGTCGGCTGGACCGAGGCGAGGGGCATGACCGTGTAGATGTGCAGAAGCACCGGGTCGGGGACAAAGGGGGTGATCCATGGAAGCCTCAAGATCTGGTGGTAGGTATAGAAGACCTCAACCAGCACGTAGCCGTCATTGTGGGCCGCGACATCCAGCTTGCTGGCCAGGGTGGCGTCGCTGATGGTGGAGTTGTCGTTGCCGTAGTAGGACCATCCGTTGCCGGAAGGAAAGCGAGCTGAGACCGTGCCCCCGGAGGTGACGGCAAACGCCGAAATCACAATATCGTCCGTCGTTGTATTCAGGGTGATGTTCGGCTGCTCCTGGTTGAGCTCCTGAAGGACCAGGCAGGCCGTCTGGCGATAGAAGTCGCGGGTCGTGGTGCAGTTCGTATCCGCATCGGTGTGGTCGTAGGAACCATCCGCCGCGAAACGAGCCGCGTTGCGTTCCGCATCCAGCACGGTCATGTACTGGTTGAGCATGAAGCCGAACTCGATCAGGCCCGAGAGCAGGATCAGCAGGATGGGGAGCAGAAACGCCGTCTCGACGAGAGACTGCCCTCGCGTGCGTGCGCGCTGTGATTTGAGCATGGGATGCCTACCTAGCCCTGCCTCATTCTTACCACCCCCGGCCGAGGATTTCAATACCAAGCCTGCGGCTTGTCACCGAATGTTCACCTTTGAGTCACGGGCGGAGGACGTGCCGTCCCGAAGATGAGAGCCGGCCCCGCCAGGGCTGGCAGCGCGGGCAATAGTGAGTGGAGCGCTGGCCCACCTGGATCCGCCGGATGGAAGTGCCACAGGCCCGGCAGGGTTGCCCGGCGCGCCCATAGACCCGGAAGTGGTTCTGGAAATCGCCGCCGCGATAGACCCAATCGATGCTCGCCCCGTTGTGGCGCAGCCCGGCGCGCAGGACCGCCCGGATCCCGCGCCAGAGGCGACGGCACTCCTCGGGGCGGAGCGTGTGGCTCAGGCGCAAAGGATGCAGTCCCGCCCGATGCAAGGCTTCATCCGTGTAGATGTTCCCCAGGCCGGCCAGAAAGGTCTGATCGAGCAGCAAAGGCTTGAGAAGGCGGTGACGTTCGCGCAGCCGCCGGCCCAATGCCTCTGCGGTGAAAGCCTCCTCCAGCGGCTCGGGACCCAGCCCGGCCAGGATTTCATGCGGATCCTTCACCAGCCAGACCCGGCCGAACCGGCGGGTATCGTGAAAGCGCAGATCCACGCCTCCCGAAAGGTGAAAGACGGTGAGGTCATGTTTTGCCAGGGGGGCTTCCGCGGCGACGACACGCAGGTCGCCGCTCATGCGCAGGTGAAGCAGGAGCCACAGCCCCTCCAGCTGCAGGACGAGAAACTTGCCGCGTCGGCCAATGGCCTCGATCCGCAGGCCGCGCAGCTCCTGGGCAAAGGCCTGGGGCGAGGGTGCGGCGACGTGACGCGGCCAGCGCAGGGTCACCGATTGAATCGTCCGTCCCAGGATCCCGGGCTGATCCTGGCGGGGCTCACGAAGTGAGCGAGCAATGGTTTCGACTTCAGGGAGTTCCGGCATTCGGATTCATCTTGATTATACCGACTGCGGCTTGAGGGGCTCGAGTATAATCTTCGCGTGCAGGACCTTGGGCTTGTTGCCCCGATTGACTATCTGGTCATCGGCCACCTGACCCGGGATCGCGGGGCGGAGGGCATGCGTCTGGGAGGCACGGTTGCCTACTCCGGCCTCACGGCGGCGGCCTTTGGGTTTCGCACCGCGGCGGTGACGGCCTGTTCCTCCGACGAGGAGCTGGCGGAACTGCGGGAAATCCAGACTGTGCGGGTCGCCTCGGAGCGCACCACCGTGTTTGAGAACCTTTACAAAGACGGAGTCCGCCGGCAACGGGTGGAATCGGTGGCGGCCCGCCTCCCGGAAGCGGCGATCCCCACGACCTGGCGACGGCCCCGCCTGGTCCACCTCGCGCCCGTCGCGGGGGAGATGGATGCGAGTCTGCTCGATCTGTTTCCCGATTCTTTTCGCGGGGTCACGTCCCAGGGCTGGATGAGGACCTGGGACGCGGCCGGCCAGGTCTCGCCGCAGGTGACCCCGCAGGCCGAGACCGCCGCGCGCAAGGCCTCCGCTCAGGTCTTCGCGCTCGAGGACCTGGACGGAGACGAAGGATGGATCGCGCATCTGGTTGAGCTTTGCCCGATTACCGCGGTCACCGAGGGGAGGGCGGGATGCCGCGTGTACTGGAACGGACACCTTCGTCACCTGGCGGCTCCCTCTGTGGAGGAGGTCGATTCCACCGGGGCCGGTGACGTTTTTGCTGCGGCCTTCTTCATCCGCCTCCTGGAAACAGGCGATCCCTGGGAAGCGGGCCGCCTGGCCAACCAGGTCGCCGCCGCTTCGGTGCGGCGCCCTGGCTTGCGGGGGGTGCCGACTCCCCAGGAGGTGGCCGCTGGCAAGATGGTGGTGGGGGCCCGATGACACGCATCTATGCCTTTGTCAACCAAAAAGGCGGTGTGGGAAAGACCACCACGGCCATCAACCTGGCGGCCTGCTTCGCCCTGCGTGGCCAAAAAGTCCTGATCGTAGACCTGGATCCTCAGGCCAATGCGACTTCCTGCTTGGGGGTGGACAAGCGCCAGGTGGAACGGGGGTCGTACGAGGTCCTCATCGGCCAGATTCCTCCGGCGGCAGCCATGCTCCAGAACGAAAAGCTTAAGCTCACCCTCTTGCCTTCCTCCCCCGAGCTGGTGGGGGCGGAGGTCGAGCTGGTGGCGGAAATCGGGCGCGAGTCCCGGCTCAAGGAGGCCCTGGCGGAACTTGCACCCTCCTTCGATTACGTTCTGGTGGACTCGCCTCCCTCCTTTGGCCTGCTGACCTTGAACTGCCTGGTCGCCGCAAGCTCCGGAGTGATCATCCCGGTTCAATGCGAGTATCTGGCCCTGGAGGGGCTGAGCCAGCTGACCCAGACCATTGCCCGCGTGCGGAGCGCCTACCATCCGGAACTCGTTGTGCGGGGAGTTGTGATGACCATGTTCGACGGTCGGTCGAACCTCGCCAACCAGGTCGTGGCTGAGGTGCGCAAGTACTTCCCCGACCGCGTGTTCGAGACCATTATCCCTCGCAGCGTGCGCCTGGCGGAAGCGCCCTCTCACGGGCTGCCTATCTCCGCCTATGCCCCTTCCTCCTCCGGCGGGGTGGCTTATCGCTGGCTGGCCGAGGAGGTGCTGCGCGGGGATGGCCTGCCTGTGCCCGCGGCAACGGCCGACACCCCGTCCGTCGTTGTGGAGAGGACTTGAGAGAGTGCCGCCCAAGAAACTTGGCCTGGGCCGGGGTTTGGAGGCCTTGCTGCCCGCAGAGCAGGCCAGGGAGGGGATTCTCCAGGTCCGCCCATCGAATGTGCATCGCAATCCTCGCCAGCCACGCACGGCGATGAAACCCGCGGAGCTGGAGGAACTGACCGCCTCCGTCCGGCTGCATGGCGTGTTGCAGCCGCTCGTCGTCTCGCCCGGCCCGCTCCCTGGGGAGTACACCCTGGTGGCCGGCGAGCGGCGCCTGGAGGCCGCCCGCCGAGCCGGGCTGGTCACTGTCCCGGTGGTCGTCCGCGAGGTGTCGGACCGAGAGCACCTGGAGCTGGCCCTGATCGAGAACGCCCAACGGGAGGACTTGGCCCCGCTGGAAATGGCGGAGGCCTTTCGGCAGCTGAGCGAGGAGTTCGGTCTTTCCCATGAGGAGATTGCCTCACGGGTGAGCAAAAGTCGTGTCTCGGTGACCAACACGCTGCGACTGCTCAAGCTTCCAGCTTCGGTGCGCCAGGCGCTGAGCGACGGGCTGCTCAGCGAAGGCCACGCCCGGGCGCTGCTCTCCCTGGCCTCCGCTCACGCGCAGGCCGCCGCGGCCGACAGCGTGATCCGCAAGGGGCTAAATGTTCGCCAGACTGAAGAGCTGGCCCGCAAGCTGCTCGGCCTGCGACCCGTTCGACCGGCTCCCAAGCGGCTGGCCCCGGACCTGCGGGCTCTGGTGAAGCGCCTGCAGGAGACGCTGGGGACGAGAGTCACCCTCCGGCACAGCAAGAAGGGAGGGACCCTGGTCCTGCACTACTACTCCGATGAGGAATTGGACGGGCTGACCCGCCGCCTCCTCGGCAAAGAGTAATTGGCCCCCAGAACTTCCAACTCCCCGGCAATTCCTCCTGAACGGTCAGCCATGCAGGCCTCGATCCTCTTGCTCCACGGCAAGATTCATACTCTTGACCCCCGCCAGCCACTCGTTTCCGCCCTGGCGACCCTGGGCGAGCGCGTTCTGGCGATGGGGGCCGACGGCGAAGTAGCCGACCTGGCCGGCCCCGCGACAGAAAGGATTGACCTGGGAGGGCGGACCGTGATCCCCGGCCTGGTGGACGCGCATCTTCACCTGGAATGGCTGGCCCGTTCCTGGGCCGGGGTCGAGGCGCAGGCCCCCACGCTGGAGGAGTGCTTGAGGCGAGTCGCAGCTCGAGCCCGGGAGACCCCGCCAGGCGCCTGGATCACGGGTCACGGATGGAACCAGAATGATTGGGAGGGAAGGTTCGGCACTGCGGCCGAGCTGGACCAGGCCGCACCGCTCCATCCGGTCTATCTGACTGCGAAGTCCGGCCATGCGGCCTGGGCCAATCACCTTGCGCTGGAACGCGCTGGCATTCGCCCCGCGACGCCCGACCCGCAAGGAGGGCGGATTGGACGCGACGAGCGAGGGGAACTGAGCGGCCTTCTCTTCGAGAAAGCCATGCAGCGAGTCGAATCCGCGCTGCCGAAGGTCGGCGCGGGTTCTCTAGCCGAACACCTGCAGCGGGCCCAGGAACTGCTGCTCCGGCAGGGCCTGACCGGCGTGCACGACTTCGATGGCCTGTCCTGCCTCGAGGCGCTGCAGATCCTGCATGGGGAGGGCCACCTCAAAGTGCGTGTGGTGAAGAACCTGCCGATTGATCTTCTGGAATCCGCGCTGGGGATGGGATGGCATTCGGGATTCGGCGACTCCTGGTTGCGCATCGGCAACCTCAAGATGTTCGCCGACGGGGCCCTGGGGCCGCAGACGGCCGCCATGCTCGAGCCTTATGAGGGGAGCCTGGGGAACCTGGGTCTGGTGGTGACGGACAAGGCGGAGCTCCTCGAGAAGGGACTGCGGGCGACGGAGCATGGACTGAGCCTGGCCGTGCATGCGATCGGCGACCGCGCCAACCGCGAAGTCCTGGATATGTATGAAAGCTTGCGGGCAGAGGAGGCAAGAGTCGGAATCCCGGCCTCTTTGCGGCGGCACCGCATGGAACACCTGCAGCTTCTAAGCCCCCAGGACCTGCCTCGTCCCGCTCAACTGGGCCTGGTGGCTTCCATGCAACCGATTCACGCCACCTCCGATATGCGCACCGCAGAGCGTCATTGGGGAACCCGCTGCTCGGGCGCCTACGCCGTCCGGACCCAGCGCGAGTTTGGGGCCGTGCTGGCGTTTGGATCGGACGCCCCGGTGGAGAGCCCCGATCCGTTCCTCGGACTCCACGCGGCCGTCACCCGCCGCCGGTCGGACGGCGCTCCCGGGCCGCTGGGCTGGTATCCCCACGAGCGCCTTTCCCTGGTTGAAGCCCTGATCGGTTACGTCGAGGGACCGGCCTACGCGGCGGGTCTGGAGAAGGACCTGGGGAGCCTCGCCCCGGGGAAACTGGCCGATCTCGTGGTCCTGGACCGGGACCTATTCTCGCTGGAGGCGATGCAGATTCCCGCAACCCGGCCTGTGGGTACCATGGTTGGCGGGGCGTGGAAGTGGCGTGACTTCTGAAGTTCGGATCCCCTGCGGCTAGGGTGCGGAAGGGTTCCGCAGGCGGCGCTCATCCCCGACCCGCACCGTGATCCCGATGGCATCCAGGTGCTCGAGATAAGCCAGGGCATACTTGCGTGAGGTGCCAAAGTGATCACGCACTTCGGCCACGGTGGTCGTGCCCTTTTCTCTTAGCATCTGGCGAATCTCCGCCTCCATTTTCTCGTCGGTTTCCCGCAGGAAAACCACCTCGGGGGACACCTGCCGCAGCCTGTCCTGCTCCAGCAGTGCGGCGAACACCTCCTCGCCCAATGCCTCCTGGCAGGCTTTCACAGAAGGGGAATTGAATGGTTCTCGGGAGAATTGGGCGAGGCATGCCTCGATCCCCTCCTGTTGCGGAGGGCTGAAGTGCACCTGGAAGTCGGGAAGCCGGATTCCCCGAGGGCCCTCCAGAATGCGTCTCTCCAGGGCGGCCTGGGCCAGGACGGGAGCCAGTGATTTCTGCCCTAGGCCGAGTCGGCTTCTCGCTTCCTCGCGGGGCATCCCGGAGCGCAGGGGATGGGCTTGGTGGTATTCGGAAAGAAGGCGGACCAAGTCCTGCATGAGCGCCGCCCAGCGTGGCCGGGCGATGAGGGATCCCCCCAGAGCGACCAGCCTCCCTTCCGCAAGCAACTCGTCCAGAGCGGGGCGGGCCTGGCTCTCATCCAGGCGCGCCCGCTCGACCAGTTCGGAGGCGCTGGTAATTCCAAGGGCCAGGGCGGATTGCCAAAGGAGGTCGGCCGGATTGCCGCGGCCAAGCGCCTCGAGCCGATCCCGAACGGACGGATCGGAGCGCCGATAGCGGCGGGGTGAATGCGGCTCCACCACCGTCCCGCCGCCCAGCGTCATCCCCGGGGAGGGCCGACGCAGGATGAAGTGGTCCCCGCGAGCAGCGACCGCCGGTCGGCTGAGCTCGAGCTGGACCCATCCCTCTTCCCCGGGTCCAACCTGCTCCTTTCCAAGGATCCTTGCCCGGGCGAGGACTTCGCTCGTTCCTAGGAAAAACTTGACCCGCTGGTTGTGCTCGAGGGGCAGGCCGGCCTCAGGGAGCTGGCGGACCAGGAGATCCAGCCTCTGGGTGGGCTGGTAGTCGCCTGGATGCGCGATCAGATGGCCGCGGCGCACCTGCTCAACCTCCACTCCTGTGAGGTTGATGGCCACGCGGCTTCCCGGAACTGCCCTTTCGATCTTCTGATGATGCGACTCGAGTCCCCGAACGCGAGCCCGCCTCCCTTCGGGGAGCACCTCGACCTCCTCGCCGACCTGGAAGGCTCCATCGAGCAGGGTTCCCGTGACCACGGTGCCAAACCCTGAGAGGGTGAAAGCACGGTCGACGGGCAGACGGGGACGCCCCAGGTCTGCCCGTCGCGGCTGGCTGGCGAGCACCTGGGAGAGGGCCTGGGTCAGATTCGTGAGGCCTTGGCGCGTGCGCGCAGAAACGGGCAGGATCGGCGATTGGGCAAGCCCGGTCAGAGCGAGCAGCCGCTCCACCTCCCCCCGCACCAAGTCCAGCCACTCGCTGTCTTGGGCCAGGTCCGCTTTGGTGAGAGCGACCACGCCGGAATGGATCCCCAGCAAGTCGAGGATGGCCAGGTGCTCTCGGGTCTGCGGCATCACGCCCTCATCGGCGGCGACCACCACGAGAGCCGCGTCCACTCCGCCGACCCCGGCGAGCATGTTCTCGATGAAATCGCGGTGACCCGGCACGTCGACGATCGCCACCGGTTCGCCCCCGGGCAGCTGGAAGTAGGCGAACCCGAGATCGATGGTCATCTCACGTTCTTTTTCTTCGATCAGACGATCGGGATGAGTTCCGGTGAGGGCTTCAACCAGCGCGGATTTCCCGTGATCGACGTGGCCGGCGGTGGCGATCACACGCATCGCGGGGCACTCGGGAGGAATGGCTAAAGCGGCTGCTCAACGCGGGCGAGCCATTCGCGCAGGAGGTTGGCCATGGCCTCCAGGCGGGCGCGATCGCTCTCCTGGAGCGCGCGCGGGAGCTCCAGCGATTCCGTCACTTGCTCGTCCAATTGACTGAGTTGTTCGATGATCTTCTTGTTCTGGCGGTCGTGTTCCTGCCACTCGTCCCGGCGCGTAAGGTCCTGGGCCGTCCAGCGTTTCTGATCGTCGGCGAGAAATGTGGACCACTCCTGATGGACACGATCGGAGTTGAGACGGACGATCTCCTCGATTTCGTGCAGGCGCTGGTCCATGCGCTCCCTTTGAGCGCGAAGATCCTCGAGGGCCTGGCGCATGAGGCGGTGGGTCTCGGCGTAGGCATCCCTGCGCTCGGCGAGTTCTTTCATCTGCGCCGCCGCAGCCGAGAGGACCTTTTCCCATTCTCGCCATTGCCGATCCCGCTCGGAGAAGGTCGCGCTCTGCTGCTCCTGCCAGATGGCGAGGGAACTGCGCCGCTCCAGGTCGGCGGCCGCGAGTTCCGTGAGCCTGGCCTCGCTTCGGCGGGAAGCCGACTCGAGAGCTTCGAGGCGGGCATCACCCTCGCTGTTCTTCTGCCGCAGGGCTTGGCTTTCGCCTAGGATCTCCCCCATGCGGCGAACGTCCTGCCGGCGAGCCTCCTCCATGGCCGCGATCGTCCGGGAACGGTCCTCCTCGTGGCGTTCCGCGCGCTCGACGGCCTTTTGCATATCTTGAACCGCCGCCGAGAGTCTCCCGGCCTCCTCCCGCCGCAGCTCGAGGGCCTTCTGGATCTCCGCCACTGGGCTCAGCTGCCGATAGATATCGGCCAGGCCCTTGTCCAGGCCCTCGCGCTCCGCCGCCCGCGCCCGGTTGGCCTGCTCCTCGGCTTCGAGGCGGCGCTTCTCGATGGCCTCGACGGCGCGAGACGTTTCCTGGCGGTGGCGCGCTAGGAGCTCCTCCATTTGTCCGGGCTTGATCTTGCCGCCGGCCTTGGCGACCTGATTGCTCAACTCCTGAAGCAGCTTGGCCTGGGCCGCGAACTGGGCCTCCACGCCCGCCAGTTTCTCTTCCAGCCGGGCGCGATCCGCCTTCTCCTTGCGGCGCTCTTCGTCCAACCATTGAACCTGGCGGGTCACATCTTCGGCGGGCATGGCTTTCCCTGTTTCTCCTTAGAACCTGAGGCGATTATACACGCACGAAGGTCCGCGCGAGCCGGGCGCGGCCCGGGACGGGGAACGCGGGCCAGAGCGCGGACCTTGCAGGTATAATCCAGCGCGACCTAACCCTGAGGAAAGTCCGCTCGGGGCCGCCCCTGGCAAGGAGCCTGCGATGCATCGTCCTTTATCTGCCATCGCCGCAGTCCTTCTATCCTTGGTCCTCTCGGCCTGCAATCTGCCCCTGGGTACCCCGGGAGTTCCCACGATCCCGCCCGAGCAGGCGGCGGGTGCGACGGTCGCCGCGTTGCTCGAGACGCAACAAGCATCCCAGCCCACCCCGCTTCCGCCGCCGGCCACGGATACTCCTCCGCCCCCCACTCTGCAACCGACCGTGACCTCCGCCCCGCCCAGCCCCGTGCCCACCACAGGCTGCACCGACATGGCTCAGTTTGTCTCGGACGTGACCATTCCGGATGGGACCCTCTTGGGCCCCGGCGCCTCTTTCACAAAGACGTGGCGGTTGAAGAATGCCGGCTCCTGCACCTGGACCAGCAGTTACGCCTTGGTCTTCTTCAGCGGGGATCAGATGAACGCGCCCGCAGTGATTGGGTTGGCCTCGGACGTTCCAGCGGGCACGACCGTGGATGTCTCGGCGAATCTGGCGGCACCCGGCAGCAACGGGTCCTACCAGGGAAACTGGAAGTTGCGCAACAGCGGCGGGGTATTGTTTGGGATTGGCTCGGGCGGAACGGGCTTCTTCTGGGTGAAGATCACCGTGGGACCGACACCGACCGCGACCCTCCTGGCCTTGCACCCGGTATTCCCGCTGCCCTCCCTGGTCTTTGCGATTCCCTTGACGACCACTCTTGCCGCGGCCTCGGGAACGGGAGGAATCTTTTCGCCCCCCGGCACGGTCTACGCCTACCCCAACGCCGGCGACGATGAGTCGAATCGCAGCTATCAAGGGTTCGTGACCTTCGATCTCTCCGCCATTCCTTCCGGCTCGTCGATCACGGCCGTGAAGCTGGACCTGAACGATCATGATGTTCTCGGCAATCCCTTCAGCCTCGGCTGCCTGCGGGCTTACGTCCAGGACTATGGCGCTCTGGAGGCGAGTGACTTCTTCAGCGGCGGGGCCACGGGCGCCTTGTGGAGATTCTGTTCCGAGGCCGATCTGGCCAATGCCTCTCTTCAGGACGGGGGCTCGGCCGGGGTGGCGGCGGTGCAGTCGCATCTGGCTTCGGGAAAGTTACAGATCCGCCTGCAATTCAGCGATACCGCGAGCAACGGAAACAGCACCGCGGATACCCTGCGGCCTACCCCGAAACTGGTGGTCACCTATACTCCTTAGGCTTCGATCGGACCGCCTCACGCCGGCGAGCTCCCAAGGCGGGGTCCCCTGCGAGGCCGCGAATGGGAAAACGCCAAGGTTGGTATAATCCCGGCGGTCCGCAATGAAATGCTGGCGGACGGCTCGAACCGTCGAAAGGCCAATGAATCGGCTTCGTGCAGGGTGCTCCAGGATGATCCAGGGCGTCGCCGTCCCAGGATGCCCGGCACGGGGCCCGTCAGGAGGACCTATGCGTCGGAAGTTCCTGCTGGGAGCGGGGCCGCTGCTCGCCCTGGCGCTTTGTGCCTGCGGTCCGGCGGCTACGGCCGCACCGACTCCCACCCTCACCCAGTCCTCCGACCAGCTGGCCACGGCTTTCTTTGAGACGCTCAACGCGCCGACCCCCACGAGCACCCCATCGCCGACCTCCTCCGCGCCGACGGATACTCCGGTTCCCAGCGCTACCCCAACCAGCGCGGCCACGGCGGCCCCCACGCTCCCGTCCCTTCCGCAGCCGCCCAAGGGGGTCAGCGGGTGCACGCTGCTGGCCTCCTTTGTGAAGGACGTGACCGTCCCGGATGGCACGGTGATGAATCCCGGGCAGAAATTCAACAAGACCTGGCAATTGAAGAATGTTGGCACTTGCACCTGGACGACGGACTACAAGGTCGTCTTCTACATCGGCTCGTCGATGGGAGCCAATACCAGCCAGGCGCTGAGCACTCCGGCGGCCCCCGGGGCCACGATCAGCATTTCCATTAAGATGACCGCACCCACTACGGCGGGATCCTACAAGGGCGACTGGTTCCTCAGCGACCCTCAGGGGACCACGTTCGGAACCGAGCTGAGCGGAAAGGTCCCGTTCTGGGTGCAAATCGTGGTGGGCACGACCGCACCCACCGCCGCACCCAGCGCCACCCCGTGAGAATGGGCCGAGCGAGCCGCCAGCGTGAGGGATGCCGGCTGGCATGAGGCCTGCATCGCGCCGTATCGGGGGGGCTGGCTAGGACTTGAGCGGGAGCAGGATCGGAGCTAACGATGCTGGATGACCTTCGCGAGCGCGCTGGATTTGGGGGGCCAGAAGAGGGACAACTTCCGGAGGAAACGAGCCGTCCCTTCCGCCCGCCACTGACCCCGGCGCAAAGCCTGCTCCTGGCGGTCTTCTTGTTCCTGGATGTCTGTGTGCTGGGGGCCCTCTGCCTGGTGGTTACCCAACGGGTCTTTCTTCCTTTCTAAGAAGCCGAACGGGCCGTGGAATCAAAATCGAAGGGCGCATTGCGCCCTTCGATTTTTTCCCCTGGCTGCGAGAATCTCCGCTGCCTACGGGGTCAGGGTGAGCTGCTGCGGGCTGGAGGGGATCACGCGGTCTCGGCTCCACAGCATCGGGTAGTACTGGATCGTGCGCCACAAGTTGGCCAGATCGATGTAGTGGGCATTGTAGGCATGACCGGATTGGCCCGTGGTGTTCACGGTCAGGGAGTTGTCCAGGTCGGAAAGGTCGACCAGCATCCTCATCGAGGGAAGTTGGGTTACCTGGTATCCCTCCGTGGCCTTCCAGAGCGTGGCGTTGACCACCGAGCCGCTGCCGGAGACGGCGAAGGGGCCGCGATTGAAGAGCGCCTCAATCGGGCCGACCCCGGATTCGCCCAGGGATTGGTTCTGGAAGGTGGCCGTGTGCAACTTCCCCCACTGCCAAGCGCCCATGTTCGCACCCAGCCGCGCGTGGAGATCCGCCAGGCCGTCATCCAGGGCGCGCCGCAAGATGTCGTCCCGCCCCTCGACCTGCGGGGTTGCCTGGTCATCCCACCAGGGACTATTTGGCTGGGAGAGGAGCTGGCCGACGACATAGAAGTAGGTGTCGTCCCCGTCCGGCCAGTAATCCTTGGGCAGCTGGTCGCGGAAGGTGTCTGCGAGCAAAGCATTCCAGAAGGCGTTGTAGATCGCGGCCGGCGTCGAATCCATTCGATCCTGGAAATCCCAGCCCCTCAGGAGCTGGACGGCCTGTTGCTCCTCGGGCTTCTGCCAGGAGAGCGCGGCCAGATACGGAATGGTCTCCGCCGCCGAGGCATCGTAGTCGTCAGCCTGGATGGCCTTCATGTCGTCCAGCGAGAGCTTCGCCTTGGCCTGGATCAGCTGGGTGATGCGTGCGGCCCGGTAACCTTTGTCCCATTCGAGCTGGATGAGGTACGGATAGTCTTTGCCGACGACCTCATTGTTGGCGGTGACGATGAAGCCCTGCGGGGGGTTGTAGGAATAAGGCAGCTGGTCGAAAGGAATGTAGCCGGTCCACTCGTAGTCATCGGTCCACCCGGGCACCGGCAGCAGGCCGTTCCCGTGGGCCCGGATCGGGATGCGGCCCGGGACCTGGTAACCGATATTCCCCTGGAGGTCGGCATAGACCATGTTCTGGGAGGGCACGTCGAAGTCGCGCAGCGCATCCCGGAACTGCTGAAAATTCGTCGCCGCGTCCAGCTTGAGGATCGCGCGCCAGGTCATGGTGGGTTCCAGGGCCGTCCAGCGCAGGGCCAGGGCGAATTGCGGGGGCAGCTGGATCCCGGCCGTGTTCCCAAACCCCTGCAGGGGCTGGTAGGTGTCGGAAACGATGGGCCCATGGCGCGTGTAGCGCACCGTCAGCGGCTGGTCCTTCCCGCCGGCCACGTGGGTCGTCTCTTTCACCAGGGTCATATCGACCCATTGACCGTTGACCTCATATTGGTTGGGGTTGTCGGGGTTGATCTTTTCGATGTAAAGATCTTGCACATCCGGATTGACGTTGGTGAAACCCCAGGCAATCTGGTCGTTGTGGCCGATGATGACCCCCGGGGCGCCCGCGAATGAAAACCCCACGACGTCCATCGGACAGGCGGCGTTCTTGGGGGCACAGTGCAGTCCGATCTGGTACCAGATGGATGGCATCTGAATAGCCAGGTGAGGATCATTGGCCAGGATCGGCATGCCTGTGGTCGTATGCGAGCCACTGACGGTCCAGTCATTGGACCCCAGGCCGCGCCCGCCCCCTCCGGTGAGCGCATCCAAGGAGGCGATCTGGGAACTGAGCTCGGTCAGGCTCGAGTACAACTGAGGATCGCCCGCCAGGAGCCCCGCAACCGATGAGGCCGCCTGCGCTGGACCCCCCGGACCGAAGGGGGGGTTCGGCAGGGTCAGGGGGTGATCGGAAGGGTACGTGCTGGGCATGATCTGGCTGGTCATGTCCGGACCGAGCGTCTTGAGGAGGATGGACCGCTCGATCTCGTTGTCCAGGTTACCCCCCAGGTCCCAGGCCATGACCTTGGCCCAGGTCAAGGTGTTGACGGGTTCCCAGGGCTTGGGCTGGTAGCCTGGGTTGAGCAGCGTCAGGACGGCGTACTCCAGGCTGAGCGCGCTGCCCTTGTGGTCCGCCAGGTAGGCATTCACCCCGTCCGCGTAATCCTCGAGCACGGCCAGGGTGGCCGGGTCGGTCTGGTCGATCTCCTCCTGACTCACCCGGGCCCAGCCGAGGGTGCGCAGGAAGAGATCGGTCTTGAGCTCACTTTGCCCGAACATCTCTGAAAGGGTTCCACTGCCGATGTGTCGCCAGAAGTCCATTTGCCAGAAGCGGTCTTGGGCGTGGACGAAGCCTTGCGCGAAGAAGAGATCGTGCTCGTCCTGGGCATAGATCTGGGGAATGCCTTGCGCGTCGCGATAAATCTCGACCGGACCATGCAGGCCCGCTACCCTAAGGGTGCCGGTGGTCTGGGGAAAGGAACGCCGGGCCGTGAAGATCCCCAGGGCGCTCGCGAGGATGGCGAGCACGACGATGACGATCAGGGCGTAGACGAGGCCGCGCAGGGCGCGATTGGCCATGCTGTCCCCCCTCCCATGCAATAGGCGCGAGTGGAGGGGTTTGTAGCACCGGAAGATCGGCGAGTCAATCGAGAAGGGCGCGCTTTGGCTGTGCGCTTGATGGAACCAGGGGACGGCGGGGCAGGCGCTGGGGGGAGCCTGGAGGCCAAGGTTCGTTGCTGCCGCAGGCCCTCTGGATTCCGTGCGGGACTGCGGCGCGGATTAGCGGAAAACGAAGCCCTCCAATAGCCGAAGGATGTCGCAGCATGGGCCATTGCCACGGGGAAGACAAAGGCAACTGGCACTGAACCGACCGCGGCAAGAGGAGGGTTTCCCCTGGACCAGGGCTGAGATTCCCGGCATTTTCCGCCTCTACGGTATAATTCCTTAACATGGCTGACCCCAAAGGGAGCGGCGGTTTGGACATCGGTACGGTCAAGCTCGTGGATATCGACCAGCAGGTGCGCAGCGCCTACCTGGATTACGCCATGAGTGTGATCGTGGCCCGCGCCCTGCCCGATGCCCGCGACGGCCTCAAGCCAGTGCACCGGCGCATCCTGTACGCCATGTACGACATGGGGATACGCGCGGGGAGCGGCCACAAGAAATCGGCCCGCATCGTGGGGGAAGTGCTGGGCAAGTACCACCCTCACGGCGACATGGCGGTCTACGACGCGATGGCGCGCTTGGCGCAGGATTTCTCCATGCGCTACCCGCTGATCGACGGTCAGGGCAACTTCGGCTCGGTGGACGGAGATGCTCCCGCGGCCATGCGCTACACCGAGGCGCGTCTGTCGCGTCTGGCGGAGGAGATGCTCCTGGACATCGACAAGGAGACCGTCGACTTCGCCGACAACTTTGACGCTACCCTGCGCGAGCCGGTTGTCCTGCCCTCGCGCCTCCCCAATCTCCTCTTGAACGGCTCGTCCGGCATCGCGGTGGGCATGGCCACCAACGTCCCGCCCCACAACCTGCGCGAACTGGCCTCCGCCATCTGTTACCTGATCGACCGCTACGACGAGATGGATGACGTCACGGTCGAGGAACTCATGCAGCACCTGCATGGGCCCGACTTCCCCACGGGCGGGGTGATCGTGGGGACCGAGGGCATTCTCTCGACCTATGCCACCGGCCGCGGGCGAGTCGTGGTGCGCGGGGTGGCGCGGATCGAGGAGATGAGCGCCGGCCGCTTCCGCATCGTGATTTCCGAGATCCCATTCCAGATCGGCAAGAGCGCTCTGATCGAGCGCATCGCACAGCTCGCGCGGGAGGGCCGGATCGATTCCATTGCCGACCTGCGCGATGAGTCCGACCGGCGCGGGATGAGCATTGTGCTCGAACTGAAGCGGACGGCCGCGCCGCGCCAGGTCCTGAACCAGCTCTACAAGTACACCATGCTGCAGAGCACCTTCGGGGTCCAGGTGCTGGCCCTGGTGGAGGGCGAGCCGCGCCTCCTACCCCTCAAGCGCGCCCTGCAGATTCATATCCAGCACCGCCAGGGGGTCCTCACCCGCCGCTCTCAATTCGAACTGGCCCGGGCGCGCGCCCGGGCGCACGTCTTGGACGGGCTGCTGATCGCGCTCTCGAATCTGGACGCGGTCATCCAGACCATCCGTGAGTCCAAGGACGCCGAGGTCGCCAAGGGCCGCCTGATGCAGCGCTTTAAGCTTTCCGAGATCCAGTCTCAGGCTATCCTGGACATGCAGTTGCGGCGGCTGGTGGCGCTCGAGCGGCAGAAGATCGAGGACGAGCACAAAGAAGTCCTGAGAACCATCGCCCATCTCGAGGACCTGCTGGCCCACCCCAAGAAAATCCTGGCCCTCATCAAGAAGGACCTGGAGGAGTTGAGCGAGAAGTACGGAGACGATCGTCGCACTCGCGTCGCGGTCGACGCCACCGAAGAGCTGCGCGAGGAGGATCTGGTTCGGGACGAGGAGGTGGTGATTTCCATCACCCAGCGCGGGTACATCAAGCGCGTGCCGGCCCGGCTGTACCGGACCCAGGGGCGGGGCGGCAAAGGGGCTATGGGCCACGAGCTCCGCGAGGAAGACGAGGTGACCTCTCTCTTCCCGGCCCATTCGCTGGACTCGGTGCTTTTCTTCTCGGACCGGGGTAAAGTCTACTCGGAGAAGGCCCACCGCATTCCGGATGCCGAACGGGCGGACCGAGGCAGTCCCATTGCGAATGTGCTTGCGGTCTCGGGAGGGGAAACGATCACGGCGGCGGTTGCCGTGCGGACCTTCCAGGCCAAGGGCTTCTGCATCATGGTCACCCGCAAAGGACGGATCAAGCGCGTCGCCCTCTCGGAGTTTGAGTCGGTGCGGCCCTCCGGCTTGGTGGCCGTATCCTTGGAGGAGGGCGACACCCTGGGGTGGGTGCGGGTAACGGATGGAACCCAGGAGATCATCCTGGTGACGGAAAAAGGGCGCGCCTTGCGCTACGGGGAGAAGCTGGTCCGGGCGATGGGCCGACAGGCGGCCGGTGTGAATGCCATTCGACTGGGAGCCGGTGACTTCGTCACCTCGATGGATGTGGTCGATCCGCGCGCCGATCTGCTCGTGGTTACTACCGGTGGGTACGGCAAGCGCACCCCCCTCAAGGAGTATGCCCCCAAGGGGCGCGCCACCGGCGGGGTCGCCACCATGGCCCAAAAATATATTGGGACCACGGGACCCGTCGCCGCGGCCCGGGTGGTTCACGAAGACGATGAGGTTATGGCCATTACCTCGGGTGGGGTCGCCTTGCGGGTCCGGGTCAAGCAGATCCGCCGGGCCGGACGCGCCACCATGGGGACCCGGGTGATGAAGCTGAAGGAGGGGGATTCCGTCGCCTCCCTGGCCCGCATCGCGGCAGAAGACCTGCGCGATGGAGACGGGAACGGAGGCGGCGAGGACCTGGAGGACACGGTTCCCGAAGCGCCCTCGGAGCCCCCGGGCGGCAAAGCCGACAACTGAAAGCCCGGGGCGAACTGGATTGGGGGTTCGTGCAGGGACGGAAACCTCCACGGAATTGATACCCCGCCTCCCCGGAGGCGGGGTTTTCTTCTGGGTGGGCAAGGGGAGGAGTGAGCCATTCTGAACATTCTCCCAAGACCGACGAGTTGCACCTCCTGGCGGCGAGCCTACAATCCTGAGACCTGATCTGGAACGACCTCACGACCAAGATCGAAACGAGGGAGGATCCGTGGCCCTGCCCCCAGCCAGCCTCACCCTTTCGTATCTACCCCAGGTCGAGCCCGAGGCCCTGAGCGAGCAATTGGTCGCCTTCGCCAACAGCGACGGAGGGACCATCCTCCTGGGACTGGATGAGTCCGGCTTGGGCCCACGAAAGCTCGATCTCACCCAGACGGCGGAGGACATGCTTCGCCAGGCTGCGGGTCTTTGTCGGCCCGTGGTCCCCGCAGAGTGGGAGGAAACTCAACTCGAGGGAAGGACCGTCGTGGCCGTGCGTGTGCCGCGCAGCTCCGAATTGCACTCGCTCGCCGACGGGCGCGTGCTCGTGCGCCACGGGCCGAGCATCCGCCCTTTGGGGGGTGAGGAAATTCGCCTGCTGGCGGCGACCCGCTCGACGGGGGACTTCGAGAGCGAGCGAGCCGAGGGGGTCTCGTGGGACGAGCTGGATGCGGACCTGGTGGAGGAGTTCCTGGGGAAGCGACAGGCCCGGCTGCGCCTGGCAACCCGCGGGGAGGCGCGCCAGGTGCTTGAGGAGATGGGCTGCGTGCGGCCTGACGGGCAGGTTAGCGTGGGCGGGCTCTTGCTCTTTGGCAGGTTCCCGGAGAAATACCTGCCGCAGGAGGGCTTGCTCTTCGTCCGCTTCCCGGGAACGGAGACGGAAGGGGCCGGGGTCCAGGCCGGGTATGGCCGGCGGGAGGAGATTGCCGGGCCTCTGGCTCGCGTGATCGAAAACGCTTGGCGCCTGCTGCGCGAGGAGATGAGCACGAACGCCGTCCTGCGTGATCTGGAGCGGGAGGAGCAGAGCGAATATCCGCTCTTTGCCGTCCGCGAGGCGCTGGTCAACGCCGTTTGCCACCGCGACTACCGCATCCGCGGTCGGCGAATTGAAGTGCGCCTCTACCGGGACCGGCTCGAGGTGACCAGTCCGGGCGGCCTGCCTGGCTATATCACCCTCGACAATCTGGTTGAGGAGCACTACTCTCGGAACCCCCGCCTCGTGGCCGGCCTGTACCACTGGGGGTACGTCGAGGAACTCGGACTGGGGATCGACCGCATGATCGAGGAGATGGTTGCGGACGGGCGGCCGCCTCCTTTTTTTCATGCCACGCCCTACTCCTTTCGAGTGACGCTGGCGGCCAAGCGAGAGCGGCCCCCCATCCCGAGTTGGGAGCGGAATCTGAATGAGCGCCAGGCGCACGCGCTCAACTACGTCCACGAACATGGGCGCATTACCAATCGTGAGTACCGGCTGCTTTGCCCGAGCCTTGTGGCCGAGACCTTGCGCCTGGATCTGGCCGGCCTGGTGCGGCAGGGTCTCCTGCTCAAGGTGGGGGACAAGAAGGGGACGTACTACATCTTGAGATAAAGACTGAGGCGCAGGCCCGCGCGCTTCCCCCGGTTGCCCGCTCTGGCCGACGGCCTCTCGCTTCCATCCCCCTTAGGGCTTGAGAGGGCCAAGTCCAGGCGGACCCCTTGGGCCCTCGCCAGGAGGAGACTGGAAGAGGAGAGGAGCCACAGCCGATGATTGCCAGGTGGCCAGCCGGACATCGTGCGAGCCTGGATCTTTTCCTGCGTCATGTGGGGCAAGGCCCAGAGCAAATACTCAACCTTGGGTCCAGGAACCATTCCCTTGCCCCCGGCGATCGAGCACGACCTTCTGGCCATGGCGCGAGCCGCATGCAAGGGGGAAGCTAACCCAAGAGTATGTTCCAACGGCAAAGGCAGCACCTTCTTGCGAGCGGGTTCGAATCCGCGCAGGGATGGGGAAGAGTCCTCTTTGGCAATCGGGTCGATTCCAGGAGGGGATTCCGCCTCCCGCAGGGGCTTCCGAGCCGGCCGCCGAGGTCGGGTCGGGGCCTCTTGCATTTTGGGGAACGCCGACCTCGGCCGCCCTCTGCCGGGAAACCGATGAGCCTGCGCTCAGGCCTTGCCCGGCACCCGGTTCTATCTTTTGGATCCTCTTAACCCGGAGAGCTCGATGTCTTGGCCGCCGGATTGGCTCGGGAAATTCTCCAGAACTGAGCGGAGGCAACTGCGCTGGGGACTTGTGCTCCTGGCCGCCGTCCTGGTCCTATCGCTAGCCCTCGGGACTCGCCTGAGCATGGCCGCGAACATCCAGTACCCCGGCCATTCGGATCACGCCTTCTATCTTTCCGTGGCCCAAAACCTGGTTAAGGGCCGAGGCCTGGTAGTCGACTATATCTGGAACTTCCTTTCCGATCCGACGGCACTGACTCATTCGAGTATGGATTATTGGATGCCCGCCGCCTCGATCCTGATGGCCCTGGGGCTGCGCCTCTTCGGGAACTCTGTGGTTTCCGCGCTGATCCCTTCCATCGCGTTCGGGATCGGGCTCGGTCTGATTACCTACCGGATGGCCAAAGCCCTTTCTCTCTCGGAGACCGTGGCTCTGGGTTCTGCCGGTCTGGTTCTCTTCTCTCCCGCGGCTTTCACCTACTCCTTGCTCACCGATTCGACGATCTACTTCGCGGTTTTCGCTGCCACCAGTTTGGTCCTCATGATGCGGGGGATGACCCGGCCCGGATTCTTTCTGGCTTCGGGGGTGGCGATCGCCTTGGCGCAACTCACGCGCCAGGATGGCGTGCTCCTCCTGCCCGCCCTGGCGGTTGCGGTCTTCCTCTCGCCCCTGGCTCCGGGGAAAAAGGGGATCTACTTCTTGAGCAGCTTGTTGCTCTACCTGGTCGCTTTGTCCCCCCTGCTGGCATACAACTACCGGGAATTCCATTCCCTCTTCCCCGTCGGCCCTTCCAAGACGATGTTTCTAACAACCTATGAGGATCTCTATTCCTATGGCAAGGAACTCACGCTAGGGACCTACTTGCAATGGGGCTGGAGGAACATCCTGGACTCCAAGGTTGAGGCGGGCATCACCTATTTGACCAATGGGTGGGGCAGCTTGGGACCTGCGCTGAGCGTATTGCTCTTGGTGGGGGTGATTGAAAGGCTGGTGCGGCGCAGGAGCAAGGCGAACTGGAGGATCCACGCACCTTGGCTGGCCTACGCCGGGCTGCTGTTCGGCTTCTACGCGATCGTGGCGACGTTCCCGGGAATGAACGGCGGCTTTGCGCGCAGCATGGTGGCACTGATTCCCGTTCTGGTCCTTGTTTCCGTCGACAGCGCGGAGCGGCTCATCCCCTCCAAACCGGTCTTCCTCCTGCTCACCGTGGGGATCGGAATCTGGCTGATGCAATCCGCGCACGAGGAAACAAGGCATGCGCTGGCGGAGAACACCCGGGTCGGTGAGGCGATCGCCAGCCTGGGACAAGTTCTGGAAGGTTTGCAGGGGGTAGGCCAGAAGGGGGAAATGGTTGTGATGACCCGCGATCCGTGGGAGCTCACCTACCAGACAGGGCTGCGCAGCGTCGAAATCCCGAACAACGGACTCGATGTCATCCTCCAAGTCGCGCATCAGTTTGGCGCGAACTACCTGGTCTTACCGGCGCCGCGCGAGGCACTGGCGGGCTTGTACGAGGGCACTCGTTCTTTCCCCGCTTTCCAACTGGTTGGGACGGTTCCCAACACCGACCTGAAGCTCTACCGCATCATTTCACCTTGAACCCCGGGCCGGAGGGCGCATTCGGCCGCCCAAGAGGACATTAGCTGGCGGCATGCAGGCCGCCGGATCTGGATCAGGCCGGCTTGCGATCCGAGCCCTTGGGATGGTCAACTCCCCTGATCCTTTGAGAGAACGGCCATGCGGCCTGGCCAACAACCATGAACTTGAGAGAGTCGAATCAGGGGATTCCGAGGAGAGGGCCTGCTTCGGAATGCGGCCCGATAGCTTGGCATCTTCGTGAGCCTCCAGCCTCGGAAATCCCGCAACCCGATCAGCCGCCCGAGGCAACCGGCCCTCGGGTTGCAGCCGGCATAGGCCCCGTTCCGTGCCGAGCCGTGACCTTGGGTCCGAGCATCTCAAAGGGGACTGAGCCGTTCGGGCTGACCACGCACCGGGAGTGGAAGAGGTTTTCTTCCCGGCCAGTCTAAAGGTCGGCTGGACCAGAAGTAGGGAGCCATCGTCCAGCCTGCGGACCGTCCACGTTTTTCCCAATTCGAGCCTTGGGAAATATTTGGGATATCGACATCCGCGGCCTGACGCCAGGGACGTCGCCTTCCCAACGCTCGCGCCGTCCTGAGCCTGCCAGTCGGCCGCACGAAGCCAGGGCCAAGTTCAGCCAGAGCAACGCGGGAGCGTGACCTTTACGATTGCAACCGATATTGAAAAGGAGCCGGGCGCAGGGTCGTCCAGGCACCAAGGCAGGAGGTATGGATCGGGCTTTCTCACCGCATGCGGGCGGTCCGCGAAGGGCTCAGGGATCGGCCGAGCCAAGAGGAATGGGCGGTCGAGAGCTCAAGAATAGGCTCGGAGATCGACAGCCCAGGGGGACGGGGACGGCTCTGGGCTTTGCATGGAAGGAAAGCCTCGCCGCCGATCCACCTCAACCGGCACCGTTAGGGGGGACGGCCAGGCTCCCCGCCGAGGCCGTTTGGTTCTCGCTTGGGAAGAGGGTGGTCACCATGTGCCAGGCCAGGAGCACGATGGTGCCAAGTTGAATGAGGGCCAGGAGAGGAAGAGAAATTGGTGCGACGTTGAACAGGTAGTGCAGGTAGGAAAAGAAGGAAACGGATCCCACCAAGATCGGGACGAAGAAATAGGAAGGGAAATAGAAGGCGAAAACGATCGAAAGAACGTCCGCGGCAAAGAAGTACCTCTCATGCATTTCGGGCAAGACGAACGGCAGAAAGAGGACGGAGAAGGTGGCGAGTTGCACAATCCGCGGGGCACTCAGGGGAACTCGGCTCTTGAACACGGCCAGAACATACAGGCAGACCATCGCGGACGCGAATACCAGGCTCGCGGGGAACAAGTCAGCATAGAACTGGCTCGGGATCCAGGCGTAGAGCGTGGGGGCGTTGAAGGAGAGTACGGGGAAGGTCTCGGTCTGGCGGAAGTAGATGGTCAAGAGATCCGGGAGAGGTCGGCCCACGGCCCAGGCCGGCAGGATGGAGACGAGGTAGGGGACAGGGATCAGCAGGAGGGCCTTCCAGGAAAGGGCGCGGCGTGAGAACAGCGCCACCAGCAGGGGGGCAAGAAACACGGCTTGCAACTTCACCGCCAGGGCCAATCCGAAGGAGAGCGCAGAGGCCCAATCCCGTCCGGTCGCCAGGAAGTAGACACAGGCCACCAGCCCCGCCGTGTAAACCATGTCGGCCTGGCCCCACAAGGAAGAGTTGAGTACCACCGTGGGGGCAAACAGGACGGCAATCAAAGCCAGTACGGGAGCATATCCACGAGGAGAGCGGAGTGAAACCAGGCGGTACGCGAAGAAAGAACAAACCAGGTCGAAGGCGATCGAGATCAGCTTGACGGCGAGGATTCTGGAAATCGGGGGCACGAGCAGGCCCGCGATGCCCAACAGGTAGGTGTAGAGCGGGGCGTAGTCCGAGAAGTCGGAACGGAAGGCCAGCAGTCCATGCTTCTTGATAAAACTGAGCCAGGGCAGACCGTATAACGCCATGTCACCGCTCACGAAGTGGCGCAAGAAAAAGCGCATGAGCAGGGCCAGCGCGATGAACAGGCCCAGCACAATGGCCTTTTCCAGATCCTGGAGATCAATTCTCCTGCGCCAGTTCACTCGTCAGAAACCTCCTCGCGCCTCCGCGGCGTGCAAGGTATTGGGCCGCCCCCATCCAGCCGAAAGTCTGAAGCCCAGGGGGAGGGGGACGGCTCTGGCCTTCGCATGGAAGGAAAGCCGGTTCGCCGCCGATCGGCCTCAACCGGCACCGTTAGGGGGGACGGCCAGGCTCCCCGCCGAGGCTGTTTGGTTCTCGCTTGGGAAGAGGGTGGTCACCATGTGCCGGGCCAGGAGCACGATCGTGCCCAGTTGAATGAGGGCTAAGAGAGAATAGGAGAATACTGTGACATTGAGCAGGGAAGGCAGGTAGGAAAAGAAGGAAACGGATCCCACCAAGATCGGGATGAAGAAATAGGAAGGGAAATAGAAAGCGAAAACGATCGAAAGAACGTCCGCCGCAAAGAAGTACCTCTCATGCATTTCGGGCAAGATGAACGGCAGAAAGAGGACGGAGAAGGTGGCGAGTTGCACAATCCGCGGGGCACTCAGGGGAATTCGGCTCTTGAACACGGCCAGAACATACAGGCAGACCATCGCGGACGCGAATACCAGGCTCGCGGGGAACAAGTCAGCGTAGAACTGGTTTGGGATCCAGGCGTAGAGCGTGGGGGCGTTGAAGGAGAGCTTGGGGAATTCCACGGCCTCGTGGAAGTAGATGGTCAAGAGATCCGGGAGAGGTCGGCCCACGGCCCAGGCCGGCAGGATGGAGACGAGGTAGGGGACAGGGATCAGCAGGAGGGCCTTCCAGGAAAGGGCGCGGCGTGAGAACAGCGCCACCAGCAGGGGGGCAAGAAACACGGCTTGGAACTTCACTGCCAGGGCCAATCCGAAGGAGAGCGCAGAGGCCCAATCCCGTCCGGTCGCCAGGAAGTAGACACAGGCCACCAGCCCCGCCGTGTAAATCATGTCGTTCTGGCCCCACAAGGAAGAGTTGAGTACCACCGTGGGGGCAAACAGGACGGCAATCAAGGCCAGTACGGGAGCATATCCACGAGGAGAGCGGAGTGAAACCAGGCGGTACACGAAGAAAGAACAAACCAGGTCGAAGGCGATCGAGATCAACTTGACGGCGAGGATTCTGGAAATCGGGGGCACGAGCAGGCCCGCGACGCCCAACAGGTAGGGGAAGAGCGGGGAGAGGCCCCCGAAGTCGGAACGGAAAGCCAGCAGTCCCTGCTTCTGGATAAGACTGAGCCAGGGCAGGAAAAATGACGCCATGTCACTGCTCACGAAGCGGCGCAAGAAAAAGCGCATGAGCAGGGCCAGCGCGACGAACAGGCCCAGCACAATGGCCTTTTCCAGATCCCGGAGATCAATTCTCCTGCGCCAGTTCACTCGCCAGAAACCTCCTCGCGCCTCCGCGGCGCGCAAGGTATTCGCCCGCCCCCATCCAGCCGAAAGTCCGATTGTGCATCTGTCGCAGAAGGATGGCAAGCCCTTGGAAATAGGGGGGCGGGGACTCGTCCGAGGTTCCTGCGCACCCTCCTCCTTGAGAGGATTCTGTGGGTTGTCGAGGGGGGTCGGGAACGTTCACTCCAGCAGGACAGGGATCGGGCGCCGATCAGGGAAGGACTAGGCGCTGGCTGGGGTCGGCCGGGGAATTGCTGGCAGGGTACTGGACACCAGCGCTCGCAGGGCCATCGCTTTCCCCTCTGACCCGATTGTCGAGTATTTGGCTTCGGCGCAGGGACGAGGTCGATCCGTTCCCCTTGAGCTTGGGGAGTCCCAACCTCTCCGGGCCAAGTCCCAGGATGTCTCGAGCCCGAAACGTCATTGTGAGCAGTCGGAGCCCCGACTGCGCAGAGACGGGCCTTGGCGGAATCGGCCATGATCAGAGGAGTTTCAGGCAACCCTCAACCCACCCGGCCACCCCGACCCGCGTCACCTCCCCCAGCAATCTCCTCAGCGCCGCCTCGAGCTTGCCTGGATCTCCGCTCGTGAGGTAGCTTGAACTCCCCAGGGATCCAGAGGGCGCGGCTTGGTCCTGCCGGGCGAGGACCCGTGCCACCTGGCGGGCAACGGCCGGGGCCGGATCGATAATCGGGATTTGTGGCCCAAGGACGGCCTTGATCGCCTTGGTGACAAATGGGTAGTGTGTGCATCCCAGAACCAAGGCGTCGATGCCTTCCTGCTGCAGGGGTCCCAGACGCCTTCGCAAGAGCGAGCGCACCTCCGGGCCGTCCAGGTCGCCAGCTTCGATCATCTCAACCAACCCGGGGCAAGTCTGAGTGAGCACGCGCACGCCCTGCGCAAAGCGCTCTACGAGGCTTGCGAAGAGCTCCCCTTGAAAGGTGGCCTCGGTCGCGATGACGCCGATGATCCGATTCGGACTGGCCGCCGCCGCGGGCTTGACGGCTGGCTCCATTCCAACAAATGGGGTGCGGGGAAAAGTTGTGCGCAGGTGTTTGAGTGCGGCGGCCGAGGCCGTGTTGCAGGCGACCACGATGATCTTGGATCCCTGGTCGATCAGGAAACGCGCAATTTCCTGCGAGAAGGCCCGCACCTCGCTGAGCGCTCGCGGCCCGTAGGGCACATGGGCCTGGTCTGCAAAGTAGAGCAGATCCTCGGCGGGGAGGATCGCCCGGATCTCGCGCAGGACGGAAAGTCCGCCTACGCCTGAGTCAAAGATCCCGATCGGATCGCGCAGCATGGTCTGATTATATTCGGCGGCTGCAACCGGATGGGGAGAAAGCCAAGGCGCCCGGAGGCCGGTTGTCTCAGGGCCGGTTCCGGCCGGCGGCCTGCACCAAGCCCGCGAACAGACGGCGCATCGACGCGAGGCGCAGGAGCTCTTCGGGATGCCACTGCACCCCCAGTCCGTAGGGATGCCCGGGGAGCTCCAGGGCCTCGACCACGCCATCCGCGGCACGCGCAACGACCCGCAGGTCGGGCGCGGGCGCAAGGACGGCTTGATGGTGAAAGCTGTTGACTTGCAAGCGCTGCTCGCCCAGGGCTGTGGCCAAGTGGGAGGATGGATCGACTTGAATCCAGTGGACGAGCTGGTCGCGAGGGGTAGCCTCCGGCGAATCATGAGACAGCGCCTCGGGAACTTCGCTTTCAATGTCCAGGATGAGGCTGCCGCCCAGAGCCGCGTTGAGCACCTGAACCCCGCGGCAGATGCCAAGGAAAGGCTTGCCCTCCCGCGCAGCCCAGCGGACGAGGGCGAACTCGAGTGCGTCGCGCGGCTCGCTCGGGTTTTCGATGGGAGGGCCCGGGGGGATTCCCAAGCGCAAGTGGGAAATATCTCCGCCGCCGGGGAAAAGGAGACCATCCAGCCTCTCAAACAGGTCGCGCAGAGCTGTGCCGGAGAGCCCCACGGGAATAATAACCGGCGCGGCCCCGGCCTCGGCCAGGGCCACTAGATAGGAGCGCGAAACCCCGTTCAAGTGAGAGGATCCGTTGGTCAGTCTGGAGGTGACGCCGATCAGGGGAGAGGTCATGAAACAACAAAGGGCGCGGCCGTGCAGCCCCGCCCTGGATCCGCCCGACGAAACGGGCCATTCTCAGGCCAGCTCCGCGGAAGCATTACTCTTGATGGGCCTCGGACTTGCTGCGCAGGCGTGCCCGTTTGCCGCGCAAGCCGCGCAAGAAGTAGAGCTGGGCGCGCCGCACCCGGGCGCGTCTCTGGACCACGATGCGCTCAATGTTCGGCGAGCGCAGCGCGAAGGTGCGCTCCACCCCGATGCCGTGAGCGGCAACCCGCCGCACGGTGAAAGAGGCTTGGTTTCCCCCCTTGCGCGTCCGGATGACCGTGCCCCGGAATTCCTGGATGCGCTCTTTGTCGCCCTCTTTGATGCGGACGTGCACGTTGACCGTGTCGCCCGCTCGCAGTTCGGGGACCTCGGGATTGGCAGGGGCTTCCAGCGCCCTCATTAGATCGGTCATCGCAAACCCCACATTCAGCAATTCGCCGCCCACCGGTTTCTTGGGCGGCGGAGAGATTATACCATGGGGTCCTGGCGGCGTTTGAATCGCGAGCGTGCTGGGGAAAAACTCAGGATGGAGGTGCTCGCAGAGGACGGAGGAAGCCCGATTTCGGCCCAGGTCCGATTCCCGGGTCGGAAAAGGACTGGTTTCCCATTCAGGAGGAACGTCTCTCAACCGTATCGGTCGGATGCAAATTGCTGGGCTTCGGAGGGTAGGAAGAGAAGATCAATTTGCCACAGCGTGGCATCTTTCGGCCAGGGCAGCGGCTCGCAGAGGTCGATCAGTCGAAAACTCCTGGCGCGGAGAAATTCGCACATCTCTCAGAAGAGAAGACTATCCGCAGTGACGTGGAAATTGTAGGTCTCCACGATGAGCAGGCAAACCTGACCCAGGGTCCGGGCGGCGCATTGGAAAATGGCAACTTCGAAGCCATGTCTGCCAAGCTTGAGGAGATAGGGCCCGGGCAGGCACTCTTGTGGCCACCTGCGCATCAATCCTGGTCGCCGGGATTTGGATGAAGCCGGGCTGGGGGGTCCAAGACGCGAGGCCGCCCACTGGGTCGGACAGGTCGAAGTGGATCAGCCCAGTTCGGTCCGAGGCCGCCGCAAGCGCATACTGGAAGCTCGGCTGAGCTGCTGCGAGGGAGCGCAGAGCCGGCTCATGAATCGGATTGGCTTCGACGAGAAGATAACGCGCATTGGAAAACTAGGGGCGGACGGTCTTCGCCCAGTGCCCATTGGTGGGGCCCACATCGACGATTGTCCCGGGGATGTCGCAATTGGGGGCGACTCGTGCCAGTGTGGCCCTCGGGGTGAACTCGTCCGAATACCAGGAGGGCAGGAGCTGGTAGCCTCGCAACTTGAGGAGTCGATTCGGGAAACCGCGGAGATTTCTTCTTAGTGCCATGGATGACCCCAGGTCCATCCGACGGCAGGAAGCCAAACGATCGCCTTTCTCGGAGCATGGGCAGGGCGCGGCGGGCTGGATTGTCCAATGCCTGCCGCTCGTCTCCGCTTGGCAATCCGGGCCTGAGGCAAAGGGGCTGGACTCTGCCGATCCCCGCCGGACGCCCAAGAGGGCACCAGCCTGCCCCCGCGGTGTTCTAGGCCTCGACACCGAATGGCATCCCAGGAGGAACTTGTATCGGGCCAACGCCTTGGCCCTGGTTCTTGAAGCGCAAGGAAAAGGAAAGTCCCTCTCTCACTGCGCGGAGTTCTAGTCCTCATCTGGCCGAGGGGCACCCCCTGAGAGCGCATTGCCTCAGCCTCCTTGGGTCCCTGCGCAGACTGGTTGATGCAGAATCGTCGCCTTCCCTCCCCAGCCTCGAGAGAATAGCGGGTGTTCCACTGCGGTCGACCCTGGGGAGCTTATGGATCCTCGCTGGGGACTTCTGCGGACCGTAGGTCGGCCGAGCGCCTCTCCTCTCCTATTTGGACCGGTTCGACAGGACGAGCCCCCTCACGAGCCTAGAGAAGTCGCAGAGCGCTCTTGCCTCTCAACATTGAGACCCGAGGACGACCACCTTGCCTCTGCCGCTGGTTGAGGTTCTTCTATGGGTCAAGTCTCTCGTGGATTCGGTATCCCGATCCTTCCCACACTACCCGATACTGGGTGTCCATGTACTGGTGCAATTCAGGGAACTGGCGGGTGGTATTCGGGCCCCGCGGCCAGGCTTTGTCTTCCCCATAGACCTCGATAATGAAGCGAGGTCTGGCCTTCCGCAGGTCTGCCATGAAACGCTGGCGTAGTAGCTGAATATAGCTGTTATTGACGTTGTGATAGAAGTAGAAATCGTAGACATAGGGAGTGGCGATACGTGCTTGAGTGATGAGCATCGCATGGATCGAACCGCCAGTCCAATCCAGGGGTTGCACGGTGTCCCCTGGTTTCAGATTGGCCCGGAGGAAGCTGGCGATTTCATCAACCCGGCCCTCCTCCGGGTTATTGGGGGCGGGAAGCTCGTGTCGCTGGTACAACAGTCTGAGGTTATCCATCGTGTCAGGGCGGATCAACCCGATGACGGCGAGCCCCAGAACCGCGATGGGTAGCAGAGATGAAACCGCCTGCCACTTTCCCCTTGGGACCACCAAGCAGAGGAAGGCCAGTTGCATCATGAAGTAGAGAAACGGGAGCCAGTGCTGTGACCAGAACTGTCCCGAGAATACGGGGTAGATTGCGTAGCAGGCCGCCAGCGAAGAAAGCAGGCGAACATGGTCCTTCTGCTGTGGGGATAGCCCCGAGTCATATAGGGCCATGTACGTGCCCACCGCTGCCGGACCGAGCCAGATCCCGTATCCTCCCAATTTAGCAAAGGTCAATACCAAGTATTGTATGCGGTGCCAGCCGGAGATCACCTCGTGGTCACCCGTCATGGAGGCATACAGCGGCCAGTAGCGGGTGACGATCTCGAGGAGTGGACCCAGAGCGCCGTGAGCCGCCAGGTACGAAAGGAGCACCAGCATGGGAACCAGGGCTCCAATCCCCGCGGCCCCAAGGATCTGCAGAGCCCGCCTCCGAGCAGCGGCGGGGCTCCCATGGGGATCTCGCTTCTGGAAGACTGTGGCGATATCCCAAGCGATAACCGGAAGGAGCCCAATCGCAGCTTGAGGCTTCATGGTCGCCGCGATTCCGAAGGAAGCGCCGGTCAGAGCATATTTCCAATAGAGGTGTGTGGAAGGAATGCGCAGGTGAGCGACCAGTCCGCAAAGGATGGGGATCATCATCAGGAATTCCCTTTGCAGGGTCATGGTCGGCCCCAGGGCGAGGTAGGCAAGGGCCCAGGCGGCGGCTCCGGACCCGGCCATCCACCCATCCACCTTCCTCATCCAAAGCCAGCTAAGAACCAGGATGGATCCCAGGAGGCCGAAGTCAGCAAGGCGCACCCCAAGGACAGTGTAGGCAGTAACCTTTCCAATGATCAGGTAGGCGAAATAGGTGCCCGCCAGGTTCATGTCATAGATGTCCCGGTATGGCACCAGATGGTACTTGTCGATCAAGAGGGAGATGTAGAACAAGATCGGCGAGTCGGCGTAGTACCGCCAGCGCAAGGCGAAAAGCGCCGTCAATATGAGAAGGATGCCAAGGAGGGGCAGAAGAATGTAACGAAGGCCTCGTCCAAGAGAATTGGGGTTTTGCGCAACAGGATGCTCAAGGGACGTATCGAGATTCAATTCTCCTCCGGTACTTGGCCCCCCAAAAAGTCCAGCCCTCGGACAGGCGCGATTATTCCTCTTTAGGCGCCCTGGGACACCAACTCATAGACGCCCCCGCGCAGGTCGAGCAGATACAGTTCTCCCCTCGCGTCCTCTCCGAAGGAGCTGACGTTCAGCCCGGTCTCCAGGAGGAGCACCGCCTGGCGATTCCCCTCGGGGGTTCGATAGAGGGCCCAGAGCTTGCCCGAGCAGTAGTCGCTGAAGAGATAGTCGCCTACCAGCTCCGGGATCTGCCTGCCGCGATAGACATATCCGCCGGTTATCGCACAACCCTGGCTGTGCTCGTACTCCCAGACGGGCAAGGTCAGTCCCTCACGGTACTCTCCGGCGTAGGGATGGAGTCCTTCCATGAGGCTCCATCCATAGTTGAGGCCCCCCAGGCCCGGTGGCTGCAAATCGACTTCCTCATATTGGTCCTGTCCCACATCGGCGATCCACAGATCGCCGCTAGGGCGGTCGAACGAGAATCGCCAGGGGTTGCGCAGGCCATAGGCCCAGATTTCCGGCAGGACGCCGGGCTGACCAAGGAATGGGTTTCCTCGCGGCACCGCATAGGGTGTCGCCGCATCGACGTCGAGGCGCAGGATTTTCCCGAGCAGGGTGTCAAGTTTCTGGCCGTTCCCCTCGGGATCACCTTCCGAGCCGCCGTCTCCCACGCCGACATAAAGAAAACCGTCCGGGCCGAACTGGAGCTGTCCGCCATTGTGGTTGGGAAATTGGCGGTGGTCGATTCGCAGGACAATCAGCTCGCTGCTCGGATCAGCGCTGTCGGCGTTGTTGCTTAACCGGAGTCGCGCCACAACCACGTCGCCCGTGGGGTCAGTGTAGTCCACGTAGAAGTAGGGCGGGTGGGGATAGCCGGGATGAAAAGCCATGCTCAACAGGCCTTGCTCGCTGCCGCTGGAGCCCACCTGATCGCGAAGGTCGAGGAAAGGGTCGCCCGCGAGCGCGGTGCCCTTGAGGATGAGGATCCGGCCCGACTTTTCAACTACAAACAACCTTCCGGAACCATCCCCGGGGTCGGCCAAGTAGGTTGGGCTCGTTACCGCGCTGGTCAGCAGTTTGAGAGAGTAGATCCCCAGCGGAGGAGATCCGGGCGAGGTCGGCTCGGGGGTCGAGGGCGAAAGGGTTGCCTGCGGATTGGAAAGAGTCGGCTCAAAGGTTGGCGAGGGCGGAATGGTCGGGAGCGGCAGAGTTTCTCCCGCCGGCGCCAAAGAGGAAACGCCAGGCTGGCTGGTGCATCCGGCCAGGAGCAGCGCCAGGACCACCAGAAGGATCCTTTCCCCGCGCGGCGCAAAAGGGGGTGGAAAAGGCATGCGTTGATTCTATCGCGGCCAGTCGGACCCGGGGATCTCGAGACCCGCCGGTGGCATTCCATGGGCCGCTCCGGAGCAGGGTGATCAGCGGGGTCGGATGAAACTGGGGAGAACTCGCCCTGGCCTCCCGGGTGAGCGTTGGCCTGGCGGAGGGACCAGGAGCCTAAGGCAGCAGGTGTCGGATAACCGTGGGGAGGATCCCGCCGTTCTGGAAGTACTCTACCTCCACGGGAGTATCAAGGCGACAAGTGACCCTGAAGGTACGTGTCTCCTTGCCTTCCTGCTTGGTTTGGACGGATAGGTCCTGCTGAGGACCCAGATTGCCCGAGGGTAGGACGATGCTGATTTCCTCCCCCCCGTCGAGTCCGAGGCTCTGCGCGCTCTCGCCCTTGTGGAACTCGAGCGGAAGGATCCCCATCCCCACCAGGTTGGAGCGGTGGATGCGCTCGAACGATTCCGCGATCACGGCGCGGACGCCCAGAAGCGCGGGGCCCTTGGCGGCCCAATCGCGTGAGGATCCGGCGCCATACTCCTTGCCGGCGATCACGACCAGAGGCACACCCTGCTCCTTGTACTTCATGGCCGCCGCGTAGATGGTCATCCGCTCCCGACTCGGGTAGAGAATCGTATACCCTCCTTCCTGGCCTTTGACCATTTGGTTCTTGATGCGGATGTTGGCGAAGGTGCCCCGCATCATGACCTCGTGGTTGCCGCGGCGTGATCCGAAGGAATTGAAATCGGCCGGGAGGACGCCGTGGGCCCGGAGATATTGTCCGGCTGGACCGTCCGCCGGGATATCCCCGGCAGGGGAGATGTGGTCGGTGGTGACCGAGTCGCCCAGGAGAGCGAGGACGCGTGCGTTCCGGATCGGCCGGAGGGGACTTGGATCGGCGCCCATATGGGCGAAGAAGGGTGGCTCCTGGATGTAGGTGGAATTCGCATCCCAGGCGTACCGATCTCCGCTCGTCCCCCCCATTTCATTCCAGGCCTGGTTCCCCTCAAACACGTGAGCATAGGTCTTACGGAACATGCCTGGATCAATCACCTCGAGCGCGGCCATGATTTCCTTGCTGCCCGGCCAGATCTCGCGCAGGAACACAGGCTTTCCCTCCCGGTCGCGACCCAGAGGCTCGCTTTCAAGATCCAGTGCCACGCTGCCTGCCAGGGCGAAGGCGACGACGAGAGGCGGCGAGGCCAGGTAGTTGGCCCGGGTGAGAGGGTGAATCCGGCCCTCGAAGTTCCGGTTTCCCGAGAGCACCGCGGCGGCGACCAGGTCCTTGTCGCGGATCGCGCTCGCCACCACCTCCGCCAGAGGTCCGGAGTTGCCAATGCACGTCGTGCAGCCATACCCGACCACGTTGAACCCCAGTTGGTCAAGGTATCTCTGCAATCCGGCGGCCTGCAGGTACTGGCTGACGACCTTCGACCCCGGGGCCAGGCTGGTCTTCACATAGCCGGGGACACGCAGCCCGCGCTCGACCGCCTTCTTTGCGAGGAGGCCTGCGGCCAGCATCACCGAGGGATTCGAGGTATTGGTGCAGGAGGTGATCGCGGCAATCACCACGTCCCCGTCGCGGGTCGGGGCACCACCGGCTCTGCCTCCGGCTGGATCCACAAGGGGCGCTTCTCCGTCCCTGCCATATGTCTCGCGTAGCGCGACCTGAAAGGCCTTTTTCATGTCGCGCAAAGGAACCCGATCCTGCGGGCGGCGCGGACCGGCGAGCGAGGGCTCGACGCTCCCCAGGTCCAGCTCCAGCGTGTCAGAGAACTCGGGATCCGCGGAGCGGTCGGAGCGGAAGAGGTTCTGCTCCTTGCAGTACCTCTCGACTCTCTCGACCTGTTCCGCGGGTCTCCCCGTGCGGCGCAGATAGGATAGGGTCTCCTCATCCACCGGGAAGAAGGCGCAGGTCGCGCCGTACTCGGGGGCCATGTTCCCGATCGTGGCCCGGTCCGGGAGAGCGATCCTCGACAAGCCCGGGCCGTAGAACTCGACGAACTTGTCGACCACCCCCTTCCGACGCAGAATCTGTGCCACCGTGAGAACGAGATCCGTTGCGGTCACGCCCTCCCGCAGCTCCCCGTGCAGCTTGAATCCGACGACCTGGGGGGTAAGGAAATAGAGAGGCTGGCCGAGCATGACCGCCTCGGCTTCGATCCCGCCCACCCCCCAGCCGAGCACGCCCAGTCCATTGATCATGGTCGTGTGGGAATCCGTCCCTACCAGGGTGTCGGGCATCGCCACAGGCACGTTCAGCCCGGCAAGCCGACGGGAGAGGATGACTCCGGCCAGGTACTCCAGGTTCACCTGGTGCACGATCCCGGTAGCCGGAGGCACAACGCGGAAATCCCGAAAGGCTTGCTGACCCCAGCGCAGGAACTGGTAGCGCTCTTGGTTGCGCTCGAACTCCATTTGGGCGTTGCGAAAGAGGGCTGAGGCTGTGCCGAACTCGTCCACCTGCACCGAGTGATCGATCACAAGATCGACCGGGACGAGCGGGTTGATTAGCCTGGGATCGCCTCCCATCCGCTGCATGGCGGAACGCATCGCCGCCAGATCCACCACCGCGGGGACACCGGTGAAGTCCTGCATGAGCACCCGAGCCGGCTTGAAAGGCACTTCGTGTGGGGCGGGGGTTTTTGGATCCCATCTGGCCAGGCGCTCGACATCAGCCTCGGTAACCTGAACCCCATCCACGTTGCGCACAACCGACTCGAGTAGGATGCGAATCGAGAAGGGCAGTCGATTGAGACTCCCCCCGATGCCTGCCTTCTCGAGAGCCTCGAGGCGGAAGAGATGCTCCCGGCCGGAGCCGGAGTCGAAGGTGGAGAAGGCTAAGGCCAGTCCGGAGGCTGGTTCCGTCGTTTTCATTTTCGTTCGGCTCCTTCCCTCGCCGCCTCGAGACCGTTCCGGCGGGCCATTGTCGGCATTATAGCCTCCCGGTCGAGGCGATCAATGGCCTCTGGGCGATGAGCGCATCGCCGAATGCGATGAATGGGCACGGCTCCTTGGACGACGGACTTGCCGAAGGTGCTCATGCCTTCACCCACCGGTCGCCCGGTTGCATGAAACCCTTCGACCGGAATGCCGTCCCCCCTACAAGCAGGCTCCAGTCCGGCTTGAACTTCGCCGTGAAGTCCGCCAGCCCGGGTTGTGCGTTACGGGAAAGTCCGCTCCTCACCTCGATGGCAGACAGGGTGGCTCGGGCTTCCTTCAGAGTAAGTCCCGTCTGGGCGGTCCTGAACGCCGTGTTCAGGACCTGGGGCTTGGGGCTCGAACCATGTTGGCGAACGCTCTCTCCGACGTATTTCTGGCGCCCCACAACCATCCCGGCCGCGGAAAGCAACTCCGGATAGTGGGAGAGAGTGACCGTGTTGCCTGCATCCTGGAGTTGCCCAACCATCTTGGTGAACGACAAGGTCTGCTCGGAATAGTTGCCTCCCAACGGGAAAAGGCGTCGAAGCAGGACGGGCTTGTCGACCCGTGAGAGCAGAAGGACATTGCAGGTGATCCCCGTTTCAACGAGCGAATCGAGTAGGTATCGAGCCCAGCGGGCGGACTGGCCGATGAGCGGCGAAGCACCCGGATAGCCGCCGTGGAAGAGGTACTGGTCAAGCGACCACCCAAAGGCCTCTCGCATCTCATTGAACGAGCGGTGTGGCGGGCGGAGAACCTCGAAGCGTCCGGCAAGGCTTTCGGTCAATCCCTGGTGCATCCGCAGCGGCGCCGACCCGAGGACCATTACCTTGAGCAGGCACTGGTCACGCGAGTCCTCGTCCCATAGCCGCTTCACCGCCCCGGACTAGCCGGGGAGTTTGTGGATCTCGTCGAGCCTATGCACCGGCCCGTTTCAGCCAACATCACGCGCCTCCAGACGGGCCTTCTTCCATTGCTACGCATTCCACAACGTCTCCCGCAGGGTGGGCTCATCGGCGCTGGCGAAACGTATGGGCAGGCCGGAGGCCCCCGTGACCTGTTGCACGAGGCTCGCCTTACCAACTTGGCGGGGGCCCGCGATAGCCTGAATGAATCGCCGGGGTTCCTTGAGGCGGCGAGCGAGGATGGCGGCTTGCGGGCGGATGAAGGGCATCATCGGATTACTCAGTACGCTGAGTATTTTGCTCAAGAAACGAGCGGCGTCAGGCCTTCTTCCCTGGTCAGGGTTTGTCGATGACCAAATCCAAAGGCTGCCCTGGCCAACGCCCCCCATCCATGGGACGATTGTCATGGCTGCTTGAGGATCGATCACCGTAGCAACCATACGGGTATCCTTGGGTATCTGGCTCGCCAGGGGGCCGGTGAACATCGGTACTGGTGCCGTCGGATTTGCGAAGCTCCCTGCGACCGGCGATGGACCTCGGCAGCGCAGGTAACCTCGCTCTTGCTCTTGGCCGCGAACCTTTCCAGGTTCAATGGCGCCATAGAAGAGAGGGGACCCTCGAGCAGGCGGAACTACTGTCTGAGTCTGTCTCCAGCAGACGAGCGCTCATAAGCCGGCGAGCTATGGCCCCCGAGGGCCTGTTCTGACCGAAGGAAAACCTAGGCAGCTCAAGCTGATCTGCCACTCTCAGCTTGGGCTACAGATCGCCGGGCTGATAGCCCGGGGGTCGGTAGTTCCCCATCCATGAAGAATCGCTCCTTGCTTGCCCTCTACACGTAACTCCCGCGATCCTCTCTGATCCCTCTCACACCACATTCCACCACGGCGCGGCCAGCACATCGGGAGCAAGCCACTCGACGGCGTCGCCAGTGTGCAGCAACAGCCCGGTCCGTGCCTTCTTGCCATACTCGGCCCGGAACGCCCTCAGGTGGGCGGCATCCGCCAGTCGTAGGCGGCCCGTTGCCTTGACCTCGATGGGCAGGAGCTGCCCGCCCGTCTCGATGACAAAATCAACTTCCTCGCCGATCGTGGTACGCCAGTAGCAAAGCTCTGCGCGTTCGAGCCGCGCGTCGCGCCAGACCAGAAGGTCATGCAGGACCAGGTTCTCCAGGTGCGCGCCCTCGGGGTCCCCCCCGGGCCCTAGGTGCAATGCCACACCCGTGTCCCCCCAATAGAGTTTCGGGGCCTTGATGAGGCGCTTGGTGCGGTTGACGGCGTAGGCCGGGAGGCGCACCAGCATGTACGAGGTCTCCAAGAGGTTGAGGTAGCGGTGGACCGTCGGCTGCGGCAGGGCGACGTCGCGCCCTAGCTCGCTCTGGTTCACCAGTTGCCCAAGCCGGAGGCACGCGGCCTGCATCAAGCGGCGGAAGTCCGGCAGGGCGGAGATCGACGAAAGCTCTTGCAGGTCGCGTTCCAGGTAAGTGCGAACGTAGCCGTCGAACCAGATCGACCGCTCCGCGGCGGTCTTCAGGTGAACTGCCGGGGTAGGGAAACCCCCTCGCCGTGCCAGGGCTCGCCAGTCTTCGGGCTCGCCGGGCTGGGCGGCAAGAAGGTCGAGCCAATCCTTGTCGTGTGCCTCGAGCAGTTCCTCCCACAGGCCGCACCCCCCGAGGCCCAATTGCTCTCGCCGCGTCATGGGCCATAATGCGAGATAGCTCGCCCGCCCGGCAAGGGATTCCGAAACTTGGCGCATCAGAAGCAGGTTGGCTGAGCCGGTGAGCAGGAAACGGCCAGGCGTTGGCTCTCGGTCGATGGCCCGCTTGACCGCCCGCAACAGGTCGGGCTCGCGCTGCACCTCGTCAAGCGTCACCGGGTCGGGGCCGCCCACGAGCGCCTGCGGGTCATGGCGCGCGCTATCCTGGACGTCCAGTTCGTCCAGCGAGAGGTAGCGCCGCCGACCCGGCGCAAGCTGTTGAGCCAAGGTGCTCTTGCCGGTCTGGCGCGCTCCCGTCAGCACCACGGCCGGCATGACCTGGAGCCGTTCGGACAGGCTTGGAGTGACATGACGGGGGAGGACGGTCCTATTCATAGCGTGAATGATAATCATTCACGGCGCGAATTGCAAATGCCGACCCTAGCCTCACGACGGTCTTGACGCGCGACCCAAGAGCTCCCCGAAGTTGTAGTTGCCTCCACACATAGCTCATCCCAGCAGCACCAGTGGCCAGGTTGTCATTCCGAGGAACACAGTCCTCGGATGATTGTCACCTGCCCTGGTCACTCAACAGGAGGGAGACCCTCCTCTCCTCCTCGCGCCCTTCAATCCCGTGCCGCGGAAACCGAAATTCGACCAGTCGCCGCGTCCACTCTTGTTTGGCACGTCCCCCTCCATTTTTCGTGCCAAACTTCGGCCGGGCGACGCCACCCAACTAAGTGAATGATTCTGTACGCGTCGTTGGACTGACCGAAACAGAATTGTGGACCTGCTTGAAGACACATCTGGGTCCCAGGACAGACTCGGTCGCAGCCTATGTGAGGGAGCAGAAGCAACCGGAAGCTCGGGCCCGTGAGCGGTTTAGAACCTCATACAAAGGAAGTACACCGACGGGGTACAGGAGCAGATCCCGAATAGAAGGACGAGAGGCTGGAGGAGTCAATCGTTGGCACCAGAACGCGAGGAAGCAGATCGGACGGGTCCACGAATCGATCTTGGCGCCAGCGCACCAAAGGGGTACGCTCTTGATCGCCAATTCGCGGGCATGATTCACCAGGCACGTTTCGATCAGAGGTCAGTGGGCAGCCTCGATGTCGCAGAAAAGGGCCCCAAGGCTGGCACCCGTGGACGAACACTCATCAGCCGGAGACGGGTGGTTTCGCCTGGCCCAGTCGGCCAGCCTGCCCTCCCGCTCGATTCCCTCTGGATGGCCCGGATGTGGAGGGCGAGCGGTCTTCCTCGCGCAGCCCGGGTTTGAACTTTCCTTCTTGTTGATTATGACTCGGTTCCAGGAGAACCAGGCCGGGTCCGTCGCCGTGGGCGTTGCCTGCGCGCACGGCGACGGACCTCAAGAAGACCTCGCGAAACCCCTGCCCTGAAGAAGCATTGCCTCGCCTGGACTCGGGTTTCTCGCCTTACACCCTTATCCCGGCCGAGTTACGCCCCTGGGAGATCCCCATCCGCCGCTTCTCGCCGCTGGCCCTTGAGCTTCCTCGTGCTCGGGAAACTCGGCCGAATTCCTCTGATCACGCTCTGGCTGCGGGCGTCCTGGCCGGCGTGGATCCGCACGAGGGAGATGACGGGTCGCCTCCAGAAGTTGCAGGATGACGGGAGGGGCAACCGGCTTCCTCTCCCCCGTCGTTTTGCTGCATACGCCTTGCGCAGGGGCAATGGTGATGAATCTCGCCCCTCATTGCCGTACGCTGTGAGCATCGGTCATCAGGTGCCAGCCTGCAGGTTGGGTTCCGTGGTTCTCTCGCGCATGAAGAGACTCTCTGCCCCGCCGATGCGAAGGAAGGAGAGCCCAGGGCGGCGAAGAGGAACGCTCTGCGGGGCCTACGTCGTGGGAACGCGCAAGGGAAATACGTCTGCCGGACACGTGCCGGCGCCCGGTTCGTGCTGAGGGTGCGGACGCTTTTCGAGCGGTGCGCACTGTCGGGCACACCTGGAGGCGGTTGGCACCCGTCCAGTCCAACTTGGAAGCCGGGTCCAGGGGAGCGGCGAGGGGTGGAATGATCTAAGAGAGCAAGAGCATTCTCAGTCCTAAGCGCAGGGCTCAGATTTCACTTGTGGGTGAGAGGCCGTGGGTCGCTTGGGCCGCCTGTGCGGGTGGCCAAGCGCAATCCCGAGAAGTAAAGTAGCATCCCTGGGGCCGACAACTTGTCGGCACCGCATCTGATCTCGGTCGAGAATCCGGGCCGCAATGCCTCCGGTCAAAATCCTCATCAGATACCTGCTCATACTTCTTGCCCTGGCCGTCCTGGCGATCGGGGTCAGCACGAAAGCCGTGCGGAGCAGCATTCTCCAAGCCTTGAGCCTGCCAGCCTCTCGGGCCAGTGGGGCAACGGCGGCAACCTCGCCCCGCCTCGAAGACCCGCAGACATTCCTCGCGAACCCTGCGGCTGTGTATTGCAGGGATCTGGGATATGACTTCGAGGATGTGGACGACGGCGCGGGCGGCAAGCGCGGGGTCTGCGTGATGCCCGACGGGGGCCGATGCGATGCCTGGGACTTCTTGGCCGGGAAATGCGCGCCGGAGCACTCCTACTGCGCCCAGCAGGGCCACGGCCTCCGTGTCGAAACCGACGGCAAGAATCCGTTCAGTCGGGAATACGCCGTGTGCCTGGACAAAAACGGCAAGAGCCTCGGCGCGGCAACGGACCTGGACGGGATTCCACAGAAGGTGAAGGGCAGCCATTGCGGCGACGCAGCCAATGTCGCTCAAGGTAACAATCTGGGCGGCTCAGTCCCTTTCGTCGGGGGTCCGGCCATCCAGCATAATCCCGCCTTGACGGGGGCCCCGCCGGCCTCCTTTGACTGGCGGAATACCACCTACCTGGGGGCTACCGGCAACTGGCTGACCCCGATCAAGGATCAGGGCTCGTGTGGATCTTGCTGGGCCTTCGGGGCGGTCGGGCAAACGGAGGCGGTACTCAAGATCGCCGCGGGAAACCCCGGGCTGACCCCTAACCTGGCCGAAGAGTACCTGGTGTCCGACTGCACGACCGCGGGAACCTGCTGCGGTGGCTCGCATGCCTTGGCTTTGAGCTTCATCCAAACGAAAGGCATCCCCGACGAAGCCTGTATGCCCTATGCCGATGGAAGCGGCTGCAACTGCACGACCAGCTGCCCGGCCACCTGTACCTACCGCACCGGCGGGAACTGCAGCAATCGCACCTGCGCCAACCGCTGCTCCGATTACGCCAGCCGCCTGGTCAAGATCCTGCAGTTCGGATACGTCGGCACGGATCGGACGACCATCCAGCAGGCCCTCTTGACCTACGGCCCGCTGTCAGTCGCCTTTGATGTTGCCGATGCTTCCTGGGACCCCAATGGGGTCATGCGATGCTCGGCCCCCCAGGGCACCGATCATGTCGTGGACCTCGTAGGGTACGATGACGCCGGCGGCTATTGGATTGCGCGCAACTCCTGGGGGTCCTCCTGGAACGGCGATGGCTATTTCAAGATTGGCTACGGACAATGCAACATTGAGCAGTATGTCTACTACGCTACCGCCAGCGTGTCCCGCAGCCTCTCCGGGTATGTGAAAACGGCTTGGGGCGCGCCGGTCAGCGGCGTGGTCATGGACGGCCTCCTCGGTAACCCCGTCACCAACGGGAGCGGCGCCTACAGCGCGGCCGTCCCGAACGGCTGGTCCGGCACGGTCACTCCCCTGAAGCAGCCCTGGTCCTTCGATCCGGCCAGCCGAAGCTACACCAGCCTCACCGCCGATACGCCCGACCAGAACTACACCGCGTTCTTCCCTTTCTTTCTTCCGTTGATCATGCACTAAAGGGCAGCGCCGGGAGTCCCCCCCAGCCTCCACCCCGCGAATAGACTAAGGATGCCGGTCCCTCTCCGAGCGCGCCCGTGACCGGCAAGATCTGGCGAGACCCTCGCAGATGGTGCGCGGCTACATGCCGCAGGTGGCGAGAGGACGGATCTCGTGGGAGTCTACTTCGGCATCGCCACGAGCCCCAGAATCGACTGCGGTCGCCTCGGGTGGTGGCCGAGGCGCACGGGCCCTCGGGTTCGCGCCCGCCTTTCGGCGAGCGCTCACCCCAGAGCGCGAATTGCGGCCGCACATTGCCTCCCCTTTGGTCCGCAGTTGTAGCAGCCGCTTCGGAGGCCGACGCAAAAGGCTGGGTGTCGTCCGTTGATGGCGTTCCAGGTCAGAAGCGGGGCTGCGGCGTTGAACATCCAGAAGCGATCACGATCCCGGGCGGTCGACTCGCCATCGATGATCGCTCTGAGAATCCTCCACGGCAGAAGAACGATCTGGTATCCCTCCGCCACGGCGGGGACACCGGTGAACCCCTGCAAGAGGACGCGCGCCGGCTTGAAAGGTGCCGCGTGCATCGGAGGCAACTTCGGGTCCCACCCCGCCAGGCGCTCGACGTCCGCCTCACTGACCTGAGCCCCATCGAGGTTCCGGAGCAGCGACTCGAGCAGGATGCGAATCGAGTAGGGCAGGCGCTGGAGATTTCCGCCGATGCCCTCCTTCTCGAGGGCCTCCAGGCGGAAGAGGTGCTCCCGGCCGGAGACGGAGTCATAGGTGGAGAAGGAGCCAAAAGAATCGGATCGTTGCTTTCTATTCCCCATGTTTTCCCCTGCGCGTGGCCGGCAACCTGCACCCAACTCGATCGCAGATCGACCACGCGCGCATGATAGCCTTCAAGATCAGGCGATCAATGGCCGGGCGACGATGAGATCATTGAGGAAAGCGATGATACCGACCGGAGACCAAAGGGCGAGCTCCAGATCGCGCGGACGGGATGGATTCTTGAAGATCTCCATTCGGCCTGGGTAGGGGGGTCTTCGTGTAGGCCAATCCCACTTCCCGGATGGCGCGGGAGGAGCAGGCGGCCGGGTCTGCCATCTCCAGTTCGATTCGGATCTCGTCGTAGAGGGCCAGGAGGGCTTGCTTGAGCCACTTTGAAAGGGTCGAATTATCCCGCTGGAAGTCATCGGCAGAAACCTGGAGTTCCCCTCCGTGGGGATTAGAGACCCCCAACTCTTCCAGCGCCCTCGTCAGGCCGCCGTTGGCCTGGAACCAGGTGAGGGATGAAGACAGGCTGCGCCTGCCTGGGAGCGGCCGGACCCTGCCGACCCACACTTCGAATATCGGCCAGACATGTCTCCCTAGGAGCAGCAGCACCCCGAGCCGCAGGTAGCGCTTATGTCCATAGCGGCTCCGCTCGAGAAGCAGACCGGTATGGTAAGCGACCAATAGGACAAAGCCCAGGGCGACGCCATCCGTCTCTGGCCTCCTCTTTTGCGCCCACTCCCTCTGCAGGAACCCTACCAGAGCCGGATGTTCCTCTAGGACCGGATCCTCAAGCAGTTCGGGATCCGGGAAGCGCAGGGCGAGTTGGTCCATCAGGCGGGCAAATCCTTCGGCCGTGCTCATGTAGTCCAGGAACTTCATCGCAATCCCCCTTTCTTTCCTTGAAAAATCCACGAAAACCAGAGTGGTCTCTAGACCGATGTGGGCAAACCGAATAGGCTATGTGCATGCGTGATCCTCGGAATGGATGGAGGCATGGCGAGCGAGCTTTCCAAGAGGGGCGGGCAATTTCTCACTTGGCTGCAGAACTTGCTTGCCCTTCCGGCCCCGCTTGCGGGGTCGAGGGCGCGGCTCTCCCAGGCTTCATCTCGTTTCGCGGATCGCTTCGAACGTTGTGCGGCGTTGTCCCATTGGACAAACTCGACAGGTGGAGTCCACCAACGTTGGCTGGCAGAAGACACACGCGGGCTCCCGATCGTCCCCTCGGCCGAGGGGGAAAGGAGGTGCATCGGTCCGGAAAGAGCGTTCCTGTAAGAGCACGTCCCCCAGCGGGTCACTGCGCCCGGCCCCTGGGCAGCGAGGACGGGAAACCTGCCGCCTTCCCACTCCTTGGGCCTCAACCTCAGCGGCTTCCGCTCCCGGTGAGCGGATCTCTGCGGACAGCAGAGAGCAGCCCAGGCTGTCCAAATGAGGTCTGGCGCCGCAATCATCGACCGATCATTGAGTTGTCCGCCATCCTCCCGGGGCAGGGGAGTTAGCAGGAGGGAGCCGCCATGTCTCATCATGGAAGTCTCGGATACCAGATGATGAGGGCCCTGCAGGGGATCTTTCGCCCAGGTCACAGCCGTCATGAGGACAAGAAGCACGGCCGCGTGGATGTGATCCGCGGGATCCAGACCATGCGCGTGATGTGCGAAGACGCACACCGCTTTGGCCGCTTTGTGCGAGGCCGCTGGCCCGAGGTCCGCGAGGTGGGCCAGATCACCCCCGCCATGGCCGGAGCCTACATCGCGGATCTCATGGCCCACGGGCTCAGTCGAAACTATCTTAAGCGCGTAGCAGGCTCCTTGCGCAAGGTCGACCTGGCCTGCCGCAAGGCGCGGATCTTTCCGGCGGAGAGCCCCGAACTCCTCCCGCTGGACCGACACCAGCCCCACCCGCGTACAGGCCTGCGACCCCACCCGCGCGCCTACAAGCCGGATGAGGTTGAACGCCTGCTCGCGGCCATCCGCGTTCGGGATCCGCGGGTTGCGGACTTGCTCAAGCTGATGTGGATTGCCGGGCTGCGGATCAGCGAGGCCTGCTATCTGAGAGCGGAGGATATTCATGCCGAGGAGGGCTGGATCGCGCTGGAATCGAACGCCAACCACACCAAAGGAGGTCGGCCCAGGCGAGTGAAGGTCCAGCCCGATCAGAGGGAGTTTCTGGAGGCGATGCGCGAGGTTGGGCGCGAGCAGCCCGACGGGCACCTGTTCCCGAATCGGCGAACTCTTGATGATCGGGCATACAACCGGGTCAGGGGGTCCTGCGCGGATCTGGGGATTGAGTGTCTGGGGACGCACGGATTCCGCAAAGGCTTCGCTGCGCAGGAGTATCGCCGCGCGGTCGAGGCGGGCCGCACTGATCGGCAGGCACTGCTCGCCGTTTCCCGCCAGCTCGGGCACAACCGGCTGAGTGTGGCCGCACGGAGCTACGTCCCCCTGGAAGTGCGGGTCAGGGCGGGGGAGGTGGCTTCGGGGAATGGCCCCATCGGCAATCTCATGGAAGGACCCGGTCCGTGCTAGCGGGTTTGGTTCTGCCGGAGTGAAGGGCAAGGTTCTCACGCCGCAGCAGAGGCTTGCCTCACGGACCACGACGGGCTCGCGCATTCTCTGCCCCCCTTTTTTCGACGCTGCCCAATTCCCCATTCGTCCTATGAAAAAAGAAAAAGCTGGCTTACCCCCCACTCGGGGTGGATTCGCCAGCTAACGTTTGGTCTATTAGACGTCTAGGGCAGGAAAAGCGAGGCCCGCCCCCCTATATTACTAGCCCATCATTTCATTGGCTAGTCTAACGCTATCATCATTATACGGGAAGCAAGGCGGTTGTCAATGGATTGGATCCTGAAAGAGTCCCCGCCCCTCCATCCGAATCTGCTTCTTCGCAAATGGGCTCATGCGGGTCGTTGGTCCTCGTCCCGTGCCCCATGGCTCGCGACCGAAAACCGGGTCGCCGCAGAGCTCAATTCTCTCGCAGGGTGAGGACAAACCGCGCTCAAGAGGAGCCGCCCGTACCATGGTCTCCCCTTTAGCGCGCGTTCCTCTTGATCGGTTCCTTCCTTGCCACGCTCTGGGTGCCAACCTTCGTTTCCTGACCGTCCCCTGCCCATCTCGCTGCGCGGGGGAAGAGGCAAGGTTCCGCGCGAGGTTCACCTTTTCCTACGCTGCGGCGGCCGCCCTCCCTCCAAAACGGCGCCGCGGCTCTGGTCCCAGAGTCAGATCGGCCTCTGCGATCCTGCAGAGGCCGACGCTTCCCGATGCACGATAGGGCGCCTCAGGAGCAGGCTCTTAGGGGAAGAGCCTTCGGGTAGCCCGCCGGGCTGCGCCTCCCAGAACCTGGCTCCTGGTCCCTCGGTACGGCCCCACAAGACCGCCTTGCGGGACGGCTCGCGCGCCTTTTCCTAGTCCCAGGAATGCAAGGCCTCTCCTGGCTGGCTGGGGGACGCACGCATTTCGGATCCATTGCGCCGCGCCGCGCGGATCATCGCCTGCGCCGCAAGGAAGATCAGTCCCGGCTGAGCGGAGAGGAGGCCCAGCGGCGCGGCCGAGGTCATGTCGCGATTGTGCTCTTCGAGCCACGAGCGAGCGCGAGGGCCCAGGCTGCCGAGGAGTACATCGTAGTCTCTCGAGGTGAAGCGATTCAGCACCCAGCGCAACGCATCGTGGAAATATAGCTCGCGATTGAGCGGCCGCAGGGCCCGCCCGTACGGGGTGCCGCGGAGGATGCTTTCGGCGGCCGCCTCGGCGCCCCACAACCCGGAAACGAGACCGCCGAAGGTGGTCACCTTCACGTGGCCGGCCGCGTCCCCAACCAGCAGCGCGCGCCCTCCGGCCCAGCAAGTCTCCAGACGGCGCCTCGGCGTGTGCAACGGGATGACGGCGCCCTGATAGCACAAGGGGCTGTATCCTGCTCGCTTGAGGAAGTCGTCCAATATCCTTCGTACGGAACTGCCTCGCGCGCCAACCAAGCCGACGACACCCGTGCCATCGCTGTGGGGGACCAGCCAGAGCAAGTAGCGTGTGACGGCGGGATCGAACCAGACCTGGGCCCTTCCCTCCAGGCTTCCGCCCGGGAATCGCACGACCGCCTGCAGGATCGGCGCCGTGGCGGGCGGGCCCACCCGCATGGCTCGAGCGACGAGGCTCCGAACCCCGTCGGCGCCCAGAATCGTGGGACTGCGGACCTCGACCTCTCTGGACCCGGAGATCTCTGCCCGCAGGCGGGCGCCGTCCGGGTCGAATGCGAGGGAGACCAGGTTGGCTGCGTGCAGGATCTCGACCCCCTCTTGCTCGGCCCGCTCGGCCAGCGCCGTGTTGATCTTGCCCCGGTCGACGACGTAGTCCGGCCGACCCAGGTTCACCACGGCCCGGGCCCCGGGGGAGATCATCTCGATTCGGCCAATTCGCTCGAGCACGGCCGCGCCGGGCAGGGGCGCAAGGAACCGTTCCAGTTCGGGCGTAACGATCAAGGTCCGGGTGGGGGTGCCAAAGGTCTGGTTGCGCTCGAGCACCAGAACCCGCGCCCCACCCTGGGCGAGGCGGCGGGCCGCATGGAGCCCGGCGGCGGAACCTCCCACCACCACGGTATCGTACTGTTTCAAGCCAAGGCCTCTCTCGCAACAAAGCGCCGCGGCTTCCCGCGGCGATGGCAAATCCTAGCCTTCCCTGCTTCTCCCCCCGCGACGTCCGAAACAACAACGGTGATTATACCCGAAGCGCCTAGATCTTCCGCCCGCGCTTCTCCCACCGGCCCAGCAGGCTGATGAGGACGGACATCCCCACCAGGCGCAGGTCGAGCCCGAAAGACCAACGTCGGATGTAGACCAGGTCGTACGCAAAGCGGTGACGAGGGCTGGCGTCGCGAGGCAGGAGCACGGTCGCCAGGCCGGTGAGCCCGGGCTTGACCGAGAGGCGCTGGCGGAATCCGGGCACCTCCTCATAACTCCGGTAGCGGGGATCGATGTCCAAAACGATCTCATCGGTGGCCAGCGCCCGGGGCCCGACCAAGCTCATGTCCCCCCGCAGGATGCTGAGCAGGTTGGGGAGTTCGTCCAGCCCCATGCGCCGGAGCACTCGGCCTACGGGGGTCACGCGCGGATCCCCCGCGCGCGAGACCGTGGCGGGCTGCCCTCCGGCCTGGGCCCGCTTCATGGTCCGGAACTTGAGGACCTGGAAGCGGCGTCCGCCCAGTCCCCAGCGCTCCTGCGCAAAGAGGAGCGGCGGCCCGTCTTCCCAAAGGATCAGGAGGGAGAGCACGACCCAGACCGGCGAGGACAGGAGGAGCATGAGGAGGGCGAAGGCGATGTCGAAGGCTCGCTTGGCGGTTGAATGCGCAGGAGCCTCCAACGGGACCGAATCCGCCCGCCCTTCTGCCGGACGGGTTGGCAAAGCGGCTCCCGATCCCCTTTCTAAAGACTTGCGAGACCTCTGCATGATCTGGATCCAAGGCCGAAGCGGACCCTGCGCGAAAGCCCCTGCATCCTGACCGGTGCGCGTTCGAAAACTCCCCGGCCGAACGAGACCGGCGCACCTGTGGGTCGGAGTCTACTACCCGGGCCACCCCCCGAGGCGTCGCCTTCAGCTGGCTCGACCCCCATCCGCACTGGTCTGGGGATTCCGGGCCAGGGCAACAATCGTCTCGAAACCTGAGGTCAGGACCTGCTCAAGTTCCCCCGCCACTTCCCGGCACGCGTCGAGGCCCTTGCCGCTGGGGTCGGGGATATCATGCTCTTCGCTCACCATCGTGCTCAAGAGATGGACCCGGTCGGCCGCGTTCCCAAACTCGAGCCTCAGCGCTTCCCGCTGGCCATTTTCCATCACCAGAACCAAGTCGTGCTGCTCCAGCAGTTCCCTCGTGATCTCGGTACCGCGGTGGTCTTCCAGGGAGAGGCCCATCGATCTCACGGCCTCTCGAGCTTCGTGGGTGGCCGATCGGCCAGGCAAGGCCCAGGTACCGGCCGAGGCGACCTTCCAATCTTCTGGGTAGCCGCGTCGTTCGAGCAGAGCGCGGAAGATGACCTCCGCCATCGGCGAGCGGCACTGGTTGGCCGAACACACAAACAGGATGGTAGGCAGCTTACCCCCTCCTGGGCCTGAGCCTCTGGCGCAGCCCCGCGAGGCCGTAGGCCAGGAAGGCCGCGGCCAGCAGGCCCCACAGAAGCCTCTCCCACCAAGCGTTGGTGGACCCCAGCATCCCAAGGGAAAAGAGCGCCAGGCCCCCGTTCAGGGCCATCTGGTAAGAAGAACGCCCGAGGACATCCCGCCAGCGCTCGTGGTGCACAGCCGCGCAGTAATCGGCAAAGCCCAGGGCCGAGAGGACCACAGCCAACCCGAGGATCCAGAGGCTGGAAATCCCAACCAAGCGCCAGTCGATCAGATCAAGGTTTTGCATTGTTCTCCGCCCTCGGCTTGGGCTGGGGATGCGTTACGCCACAGGATCGGATCTGGCCCCGCCCGATAGGGGCGGCATCGCTACCGCCAGGTGCGCGTTCCCAGGAGCGCGATCCCCACCGTCCCCCATCGTCTCGGCGCGGTCACGGGTTCCATTCCAGGTAGATCGGCGCGAGGGTAATGTTGTAAGAGGTCGAGAGGGCGATCGGCGCTCCGAAGACATCATAGGCGGCGAGCGGAGTGCCGGGCAGAGTGATCGAATGGGTGGTTCCGTCTGCGGACCAGAGAATCCACACCAGCCGATCCTGCCGCCGGAGCTCATAGCCTCTCACCCCCGTGTACTCGGTGATGTTCCGTGAAAAGGTCGCGTTCTGGAGCTCGTTCCTCGAAGTCTGGAAGGCCGTATAGGCCGGCAGCGGCGTCAGGTCGGGCTGGAACAGCTCCGAGTGGCGTCCGGGCCAGAAGTACCAGATGTTGGCCCTCAGCCCTTCGACGATGGCCGCCGCGTAGGTTTGGGCGATGTAGTAGTCCTTGGTGGATTCCCAAGTCGCATCGCAGACTTGGCCGTGATCGCTCAGGCAAAGGACGGCGGACTCGGTGTTCATCAGGAATTTGCCGGTGATGCTATACGTGCTGAGCACGTTCTTGAGAAAGTTGGCCTTGGCAATCAGCACCGTGCCGGTGGTGTCCCATTCGCTGACCCAGTTGGGGTTGTAGAACTCGCCCAGAGCATTGTCGTAATAGTCATAGGCGTGGAAGGCGACCCCGTCGAAGTACGGGCCGCCTCCTCCGTGAACGATCCCCTCCAGGAACTTGGACGCCTTGCAGTCGTTTCCCGGGGGCGGATGGGCGGGATCGCAGTCGAGCAGGAGGCCTCCCACAATGACCTGAGCCTTGGGGTTGGCAGCCTTCACGGCCGGATAGACCGGGGCGAGCATCTGTGCATAGTATCCGCCGCCGTAGTAGTCATCGTCGTAGTTTCCCCAGCAACCCCAGAGGCTGTTGGGATCGCTGACGGCGCGATAATCCAGGTCTTCTTCGTTCCAGATTTCGTACGCCAGGACATCGTACGGAGGGACGCTGTAGCGGGCGACTACCTGGCTCATGAAATTCGCGAAGGCGCCAAACTTGGTGTTCAAGATAGGGCCGCAGCTGTAGCCCGCATACTCCTGCGCCCAGGAGGGCGTCCCGCGGATGACGAGGATCACCTTCATCCCCAGGGCGTTGACGTTTTTCATCTCGGTTTCCAGGCTGCTGGCCTTGGTCCAATCAATTACCCCCTCGGTGGCTTCCAAGCCGTTCCACTGCAAGGCCGCGCGGCGGAGCCAGGTGGCTCCGGCATTGTCGAAGAGGGTCAGGCCGTCCGAGACCGTCATTGCCCCGTTCTCAGCACCGAAGACGGTTTCGAAGGGGAAGTCCCGCAGCACCAGGGGCAGGTAGACCGCATAGCTCGGGTCCCCATTGTGGACCGGTCTCGGCAGGGGATTGTGGTCGACATGCTGAGCAGAAGCGGCTTGAATCGGGGTGAGCATGGCGCTTGCGGCGATGGCGATCACGACCAGCACCCCGGCGATCCCCCAGAAGTGCAGCCTTCTTGTCCTGTTCATCGGGCCTCCTTGAGCCTGGCATTCATCAGGGTTGAAGTCGGAATGTGTCCATGCGCAATGGGAGGCTCCCCGGCTTTGCAGTAGCGACCGAGGGGACCTCAGGCAGGATAGTAGTAAGGGACCAGACGCCCCCAGAAGGCGATCGCATCAAAAGCGACCAGCACAGCCAGATAGATCCACAGGGAGGCCGGGCGGAGTCGGATCGGAATCCAGGTCTGCAGGCCCAGGGCTAGGAGCAGCGCAAAGGGCGCGATCGCCACATAGGCGTAGCGCCCATGGGAAAGATACAGCTTGGGTCCCTGGTAGGCTTGGCTGCGCAGCACGCTCAAGCCCCAGGCCACCACGACCAAGATCACCGTCAAGCCGAGGAATCCGGAACGCCAGGGCCGTGGCTTACTCCTTGAAGGCGCGCTCCGCCGCCATGCAAAGCCAAACAAGCCGACCGCGCCAATGATCATTCCCGCCAGAGGGACCCAGTACCATCCGGGCGCGAGTTCGACCCCGCGCCAACCGAACACTGCCCAAAAACTGCGAAACACAATGCCGGCCGTCTCCAGGTAGACGCCCATTCGGCCGGGGTTGACCATCAACTGGAAGGACTTGGGAATGTCCGCCCGCACGTACTGTCCCAGCATGGCCTCAAAGCCCGCCAGCGAACTCGTCCCGGAGGCCAGCCCGAACCCCAGGACCACGCTTCCCACTAGGAAAAGAGCCCCCAGGCCGAGCCCCAGCTTCCGCGCCGTCCGGGAGGGGCGGGACAGCAGGAAGAGGGCCAGCCCGAAGGGAACGGCGGCGACGAGCACGAGCGCCGTGGTCTTGGTGAGGACGGCAGCCGCCAGCAGGAGGACCAGGAGGAGAGGCGACTTCCACCCCGCGCCCCTGCGGAAGACCCAGGCTGAGATCAGGAAGATCCCTGCCGCCAGCGCGTTGGTGAGGACATCGTTGTTGACCGAGGACATGTTATCGGTCAGGCCGGGAAGGAAGACCACCAGCCCGGTAGCGGCCACCGCCAAGGCGAGGTTCTCGGGATAGACAATCCGAACGGCGAGGAAGGATGGGGCCGCCACGAGGGCGTAGAGGAGAACGGCGAGGCCGCGTAGCGCCCACAGCTGAACCTCGATCGAGGTGCCCAGCCACGGCGTGAGCCAAGCCGCCCCCACGAGATAGTACAGCTTGGGCTGGGAGAAAGTAGAGACCCCGATCGCCGAGACGCCCGGTGTCGCCAGGTTGGGATCGCTGAGCGAAATGGGGGTCGGACCCCAGTACCAGTGCGCCCGCATGGAGGCGGCGATTTCCGTGCGGATGGGCAGATCGACCGTGCTCATGTCGCCGAATTTGTGCCTCTCGGCAATGTACCGCACCTGCTCGTATTGAGTTGTCTCATCCGGATGCTGCCACACAGGGACCACGAAGGTATATAGGAGACCTCGCAGAAAGGCGAGAACGAGGAGCGCGACGAGCCAGCGCCCTGCCTTGCCTCGCGTCAGCCAGCGTAGCTCGCGAGCCACACCTATCTTATGAAGAGACTGCGACAAAGTCGGGCACTCCCCAGCATCCCCGGGCGGCCAATCATCCTTGCGCACGCCGCGGGGCTATACCGCCCCCCTGCCGGAGATCATCGCCGGAAAGGTGCGGACGAGGATCGCGAGGTCACGCCCCAGGGTGTAGTTGCCGATGTAGTCGAGTTCAAGATTCAGCCGTTCCTCCATGTCCAGCTCGCCCCGCCCGTTTACCTGCATGGGACCGGTGAGCCCCGGTTTCATCGCGAGGCGCTGCCTCTCACGATCGTTGTAGCACGCCACCACCCAGCATTCCTCGGGTCGAGGCCCCACTAGGCTCATCTCGCCCTTGAGCACATTCCACAGTTGCGGGACCTCATCCAGGCTCGAGCGCCGCAGGAACCGGCCGACCCGGGTGACGCGCGGGTCGTTAGGCACTTTGTAAACCGGACCCTGAAGGGGATTGAGCGAGAGCACCTCGTGGACCCGATCCTGCGCGTCGCGCACCATGGTGCGGAGCTTCACCATGCGGAACACTCGCCCGCCTTGGCCCACTCGCTCCTGGACAAATAGCGCCGGGCCTGGGCTGTCCAGCCTGATCGCGACCGCAGCGAACAGGAGGAAGGGAGAAGCCAGGACAAGGCCGATCAACGCGCCCAGGATGTCCAGGGCGCGTTTGCAGGCCCAGGAGAGGAATCCGGGGCCGCTTTCTCGCCTGGAAGTCTCTCGGCCGAAGAGCGCTCCGCAGACGAGTCCAAGTCCCAGCGCGGCGGCGCGGACCAGGAGCAGTACGGGCGCCAGCACGAGCACGACCGGATCCGAGCGCGCAATCAGGCCCAGGAAAGGCAGAGCGGAGACGAGAAAGACGACGAGTGTACCCAGGGCAAGCCAGAGACCGGGAGGCCACAAGAGGCCCGCCGCGCCAAAGAGCAGCGCCAATCCGAGAAGTGCGATCTGCAGCCGTTCCGAGAGAGGGGTGTGGCTGTCGCCGAGGACTCTTTCCGGTAGCCAGCGGAGCATGCGGGCCTTTTCGAAGCCGATGCGGAACTTGCGCCGGGCGTATGCCAGGACCGTCTCCACGTGGCGGTGAAAAACCACGGCATCGGGAACGAACACCAGGCGGTAGCCCTTGCGCGAAAGGCGAAAGGAAAATTCCTGGTCCTCGACAGAGGGGACCGGGAAGGCCGTGTCAAACCCGCCATTCTCCAGGAAAGCCGCCCGGCGGTAGGCCGCGCAGTAGGTGTCGATGAAGTCAATCTGCGTCCGCTTCCGCATGCGGTCATACTTGGACTGGTACTCGAGCTGCACGAATCGGGCGACGACATTTCGCTGGTGAGTGCGGTAGGTGCCCTTGCTCCCCACGACCGCCGGATCCTGGAATGGCCGGGTGAGCTCGGCGAGCCACTTGCCGTCGGGGGCGCAATCTGAGTCGGTAAAGGCGATAATTTCATCACTGGCCGTCGCAGCGCCCGCATTCCTTGCCGCGGCGGGTCCTGCCCCTTTCTGACGCAGGAGATGCACGGGGAACTGCTCGGCGATCTCGGCCGTTCGATCGGTCGAGCCGTCATCAACCACGATGACCTCGAAGGGATAGGGCAGCCCTTCCTGGTGCAGGACCGCGGTCAGGCATTCTGCGATAGTTGTTTCACGGTTGCGTGCTGGGATAACGACCGAAATCATCGCTGAGGGAGAGGAGAAATTTCAGCAGACTGCAGACGACACACACGGGGTCTGTGGTGGGGCGCCCCCGTCAGGGGGCCGTCCCAACACCCGACAGTCACGGCAGCCTCGGGGACGAGACCGCAGATCCACTTCCCTCGACTGCCCGTCTCTCAACCAGCTTCCTGACCCAGGCGAGGGTCTTCTCCAGTCCCTCCTCAAAGGAAGTCCTGGGTGCCCAGCCCAGCCCTGCCAGGGCGTGACTCACGTCGAGCACGTTCTCACGGACCTCAAACTCATTGGCGGGCAGAAGCAGAGGCCGCGCTTGCACTCCCAGACTCTCCTGGATCAGGTCGTACACGTTGCGAATGCGCAGGCCTTTGGAGGTGGCGATGTTGTATGTCCCTGTCACGCCGGCCCTAAGGCCGATCTGGTTGGCCTCGACCGCGTCGTCAACATAGACGAAGTCCCGCAGCTGGGCACCCTCGCCGTAAAGGACCGGCGCCTTGCCAGTGAGGAGATCGCGCGCGAAGATCGCCACTACCCCGTTGCCGCCCTCGGGATCCTGGCCGGGGCCGTACACGTTGCCGTAGCGCAGGATCAGAACCTCGAGGCGGCCGTCCAGGCTGGTGAGGAGTCGCTCCGCCTCGACCTTGCTCTCCCCATACGGCGAAAGAGGCTGCAGGGGATGGTCCTCACTCACCGGAAGGCTTAGCGCGTTCCCATACACGGCTCCGCCGCTGGAAGCCAGGATGAACTTGCGCACCCCGGCCTCGATCGAGGCGCGGAGGATGTTGGCCGTGCCCGCCGCATTGACCTGCCAGTACCTGGGAGCGTCGAGGTGGGACTCACGGACGCTCACCAGTGCGGCATGATGGTTCACAACACTCGGGCGTTCACGGAGGAACACATTCCTAACGGCCTCGAGGTCATGGACATCCACATGGTAGAAGGGGACGCCGGCCGGCCGGTTACCTACATCGCCGCGTGAGGCGTCATCCAAGACGGCGACGTGATATCCGGCCGCATGATACGCCTGCAGGACGTGCGAACCGATGAAGCCCAACCCTCCTGTGAGCAGGATGCGCTCGGAGAGATGTAAGCCGGCCCCGTTCTCTTCTGACCATGCCTGGCCCAACCTGGAGGTCACGACGTATTACCTCTTTCCGCAGGATGGAACATTCCCGATTTCAATGCGGAGCCGTGGGGGGATCTGAAACCGTGGGCGAGGGCACCCCTGCGCTTACGTTTCTCTCTTCCGGCCCTTCCTCCTTCTTGGATTGGTAGTAGGAGGCGTAGCGGTAATCGGTGTAGTACCGGTTGTGCTTGATGGGCACGTTGTTGAAGACGACCCCGATCACCTTGGTTCCGGTTCGTTTCAGGCTCTCGACCGCCGATGTGGCCGCGTCTTGCCTGGTCTTGCCTGGCTGGACCACGAGGAGCAAGCCATCAGAGCGAGCCCCTAGGAGCGCGGCGTCGGTGACGACCAGGGCAGGCGGAGCGTCCATGATCACAAGGTCCGCCTCGGCCCTCATTTCTGAGAGCAACTTTGCCATCCGCTCCGAACCCATGAGCTCAGCTGGGTTAGGAGGCAGCTTGCCGCTTGTCAGCACCCTTAGGTTGGGGGTTCCACCGGACTGCAACGCCCGTTCGAGCGTAACGTCCACCCGCAGAAAGAGATCCGAAAGTCCCAAACGGTTGGGGAGCCCGAGCAGCTCATGGAGGCTGGGGCGCCGCAAGTCGGCGTCGACCAGGATCACCCTCTTGTCGCCCTGGGCCATCACGACCGCCAGGTTTGCTGCCACAGTGGATTTCCCCTCCTCGGGCCCCGCGCTGCTAACTACCAGGATGCGCACGGGGTGATCGACCGAGGCGAACTGGATATTGGTGCGCAAGCTCCGAAAAGCTTCTGAGATCGGCGCGCGTGGGTGCTCCGCGACGTAGAGCCCCACTTTGTGTGATCGGCCGATATGCGCGATCGAGCCCAGGACGGGCAGGTCGAGCCTTCGCTGCGCGTCCTCCGGCGTTTTGAGCGAGTCGTCCAGGTATTCAATCAAGAAAACCGCGCCCAAGGTCAGCATCACACCAAGCACGGCTGCGAGCAGCGTATTGAGGAGGGTACGCGGCCGCACTGGCTTCTCCGGCGGCACGGCCGGCTCGACCTGCACCACATTGGAAGTGGACTGAGCCTCCGCCACCCGGATGGTCTCGTAGCTTTGCAGGAGGCTCGCGTACGATCCTTGGTATTGAGCCAGATCATTCTGTAGCTGCGCGAGCCGAGCGGTTCCTTGCGCGTCAGTTGGCGATCCCAGCGCCGCGATCGCGGCATTCGTGCTGTCGATCTGCTGGCGCAGCTGGTCCATCTCCTTGGAGAGGCTGTCTATTGAAGCCGCGTAGCGACTGGTCTGCAGGGTCGCATTTTGCTCTGAGAAAACCTTGACCAGTGTGTTGGCGATTTGAGCTGCCATGGCGGGATTTGTGTAGTCTGCGCTTACGGTGATGAGCTGAGTGCTGGGCACCAGTTTCACGGAGATGGCCTTCGCCAAATCCTCTGGGCGGTCGTCCAGATTCAACTCCGCGATGGTTTTCTCCAACACCGGGCGTTCGGTGAGCATCTGGCTGTATGTTTGCGCCAGTTGCTCGCTGGTGAGAATCGCGGTGTAGTCCGTTGCCGTGGAATTGGACGCTTGGTTGACCATCAAGGTTGTCGTGGCTTCGTAAACCGAGGTCTGGATACGGCTGATAAAGAATGCCGCGGCACCCGCGAGTACCGTACCCAGGAGGATAAGCCACCACCAGCGCAGAACCACAGAGGCATACTGTTTGAGTTCCATGGATTGAATCCTCTTTCTCTAGTCGCGAGAACCGGCTCGACGGGTCTTGGCCACGAGTTCACTCACCTTCGGGAAAACAAGGAATGCGCGAGAAGCACTTCCTGTCATGTGGCTCGCAGGAAAATGCCCTCTCGTTGGAGAATTCGTTGTTTTCATATCCCCATCTGGGTCGCAGTCTGAGGGATACGGCGGTACAGGCTGGCGATCAAGCCCAGCAGTATCCACCACAAAACGCCCGGCTTAGCCCCCAGCGCAACCGCGTCCGTGACCCCAAAGAGCAGGTGGGCAGCGAGCCCGGCGCCCAGTCCGAGGAGGAGCGCCCGGATAATTGGCTCGGGGAAAGGGAGAAGGCCTCGCCTGCGCCAGGTCGAGGCCAGCATGGAGAAGGCCGTGAGGTGGATCGACAGGAATGCAATTAGGCCGGGGATGCCGAGGTCAACCCCTGCCTGCAGAAACTCGTTGTGCGCATGCGCGATGTCGACCTCGGGACCGATCGAGAAGAGCGGGTAGAGGATTGGGACGACTCTGCGGAAGGCATTCATCCCCATGCCCGTCAATGGGAAGTCCTCTATTCCGTAGATCGCTCGAGACCAGATCTCGAATCGGACCGAGAGATTCTCAAGGGAGGTCCCCCGGCCTGGATCCACTTCGGGCCCAACGATCACTGGATCAAGCACATGGGGGTGGGCAAGCCCAATCCACACAGCTGCGGCAATCAGGGCTATCACTCCCATGATCAGGATGATCCAGCGGAGTCTTCCCTGAAGCAAGACTAGAAGAGTGAGGGGGAGGATCAGCCCGGCCGCAATCCAGCCGCCCCGTGACTGGGTGAGCACCAGGACCCCGACCAGAAAGACAGAACCGACGACGGTCGCAACCAGGAGAATCACCTGACGAGCCCGGCCGAGAGAACGGCCAATCGTCCCAGCCGCGAAAACGGCAACCGCCGCGAGGGCGCACGCGAGGGGAGTCGCCCACAGTAGTGCACCCGCCACCTCGTTCGGTTGGAACCCCTCGGCCGCACCGGACAGGCCCGTGATACGCGCCGGGAGGCGTGCAAGGATCGGATCGAACAACGCGAACTTGTGGATCCACTGCGTCCCCAGGAGCCCCGCTCCAGCCACCCCCAGAGCCGCGAGCAGGAACGCAGCGACCATGAGCGTCCAGGTCTTCCGATCCCGGGCAAAAGCGATAACCACGTAGTACACCGCGACGCCGAGGATCACCCCGGTGACTTTGGGAAGACTGTATGCAATGTCGAACGTGGCATACAGGCTCACCAGCACCATGAGCATGAGCAGTACGAGCGGAGCATCAAGCGGGGTGCGGTCAACGAACCGGCCCCAGGCGACCTTGCGGCCGAACCACAGGATGGGCACGGCCAGCAGTGCCAGGAACCGCATCGACCCGGGGAACAGCAGGAATGGTGCGATGAGGAGGATCCACAACCATTCGAACCTCATCACCCATTGGGCGAGGCGCCGAGTCGAGCTTATCTCGTCAGGTCCCCGGGCGTAATTCATCGGGCCGAATGCGAGGTGCCGGAAGCAGTGTCCGCACTTAGGAGGGTGCCACCACCAGTATTTCTCTGCATGCCGCCGCAACCTGGTCGATTTGGGCGCGGGTCAAGCTTTGGTGCATGGGGAGCGATAACCCCGTGGCTGCGGATCTCTCGGCGTTCGGAAAGCTGCCTGGTCCAAGTCCGAGGTGCCGGTAGGCCTGCTGAAGGTGAAGGGGAATTGGATAGTGCAACCCTGTTCCGATTCCTTTGGCCGAGAGCCCTTCGCGCAGCCTGTCACGGGCTTCCGACCGGGCAACAAAGAGGTGGTAGACATGCCGGGCATATTGGGGCTCGACGGGCAACTTGAGAGGTAGTCCGGACAAGGCATCCCGATACTGTGCCGCAGCTTCCCGCCTTTTCGCATTCCAGCGCTCCAGTCTGGCCAGCTTCACCCTGAGAACCGCCGCCTGAAGGGAGTCCAGTCGCGAGTTCCAGCCATTCGCGGTGACGTGGATGTAGCGTTCGCTTTGACCATGGTCACGGAGATGACGGATCTTGGCTGCCAGCTCCGCATCATTCGTGGCGACGGCTCCTCCATCCCCCATCGCCCCGAGGTTCTTGGCGGGATAGAAACTGAAGCCAGCAGCTGCCCCGGTGGATCCGGCGCGTTTCCACTGCCCACCAACCCGATACTCCGCCCCATGCGCCTGGCATGCGTCCTCAACCACAGAGATTCCAAACCGGGAGGCAATGTCCGAGAGTGTTTCAATGTCCACCGGAAGGCCGTACAGGTGAACTGGAAGAGCAGCAGCCACGTGCAGGCCTGTTTTCAAGTGCACGACGCCCCCATTGTCTTCTCGCCGGCAATCCCCCTCCAGCATTCTGCGAAGCGCCGCCAGATCCATGGTCGCCGTATCGAGATCGACGTCCACAAAGATGGGTTGAGCTCCGGTTCGTGTAATGGCTTCCACCGTGGCGATGAAAGTATTCGGAACCGTGACCACCCCGTCCCCTTTTCCGATCCCAAGTGCGGTCAGCGCCAGCCACAAGGCGTCGGTTCCGTTCGCGACGCCAACTACCTCGCTCACGCCGAGATAGGAGGCAAACTCCCTCTCAAAGCTAGCGACGACACTCCCGCCGATGAAACTCGAACGATCGATGATTTCCGCGAACTCCGCCTCGATCTCGGCGCGGATCTCCTCATGCTGGGCGCGCAAGTCGACGAACTGGACTTGGGTTGTCATCCTCTCTCCTAAGCCAAACATACTTCGGCGCTCACGGGGAATTGGGGGCCAGACAGTGAGCCAACCATGAAGATGAGGCCCTTAGGCTCCGCCGGGCCACACCTAGTACTCGATCCCGAGCTCAACACCGCCGTTCATCAGTGAGCGCTGCGCCGTTTCAAGGATCTGAACGACCCTCAGCCCCGCCAGTCCCCCGCTGCGCGGCTCCTTTCCTGTCCGAATGCATTCCAGGAAGTGAGCGCACTGGGCCCGCAGCGGCTCGACCCAGGTCAGCGGCACAATGGTCTCCTCGCCATGGCGATAGGAAGCGCGGAACTCCTCTTCGGTGACGGAGTAGGGCGGGACATCAACTCCCCGGTCGTAGACGATGACCTTGTTTTCCGCCAGGTCGTCGTAGACCAACATCTTCTTGCTGCCCACAACGATCAGACTGCGGACCTTGAGAGGATCGAGCCAGCTCAAGCGGAGACTGGCCGTCACGCCGTTCTCAAACCTGAGGACCAGATAGGCGACCTCCGGCAGGCGTCCGGAGGTGTTCACATAAACCGCCCCCCGCGCACTCACGCTCACCGGGTATCCGTCCAAGACAAAACTCAGGATCGACAAATCGTGGGGAGCGAGATCCCACATCACGTTAATATCCGGTTGAAGCAGGCCCAGGTTGACCCGGGTGGAATTCAGGTAGAAGATGGTCCCGAGCTCGCCGGATTGAATGATCTCGCGGACAGCCTCGACTGCCGGGTTGTAGACAAAGGTGTGCCCAACCATGAGGGTAAGCCCGCGCGATGCTGCGAGATCAACGAGTTCCCGCGCCCGGTCGGCCCGCCTGGTGATTGGTTTCTCCACCAGGACGTGCTTCCCCGCCTCAAGCGCAGCTTTCGCGAGCACATAGTGGGCCTGGACAGGTGTGGCGATGGCCACGGCGTCCAGGTCAGCCTTGATCAGATCGCGGCAGTCCAGGGTGATGGCCGCCCCCGGATAGAGCTCCCTCATCTCCTCCAGGCGGTCCGCTCGCAGGTCGGAGAGCATTTCGAGGCTTGCACCCTGGAGCGCCTTGAAATTCCTCGCCAGCTTCGGGCCCCAGTACCCGCACCCTATCACTCCGATCCGTGCCTCCCTGTCCGGGGCCGTATGCGATTTGACGAGCACGCCTTGGTCGGCAGCGATTTCAGATGTCATCAGCCTCCTCCTCTTCCCCGCAACATCTCGAGTGGGGTCAGGACGATGATTCTCAAGTCCAGTCCAGGGCTCATCTTGCGGACATACGCAAGGTCAATCCGCACCATCTCCTCAAATGAGACCTGGTTGCGGGCCGTGACCTGCCACAGACCCGTGATGCCTGGCAGAACATCAAGGCGATGCTTTGCCCAGTCGTCATACAGATCAAACTCGTACGGCAATGGTGGCCGTGGCCCGACGATGCTCATCTCCCCGCGCAGAACATTGATAAACTGTGGCAGCTCATCCAGGCTGAGGGCGCGCAAGATGCGTCCCAGTCCCGTGATCCTCGAGTCATTGCGGAGCTTGAGCGAGGTCGAGCCCAGGTCGCGCGGCCAGATGTTCTCCCGGATCAGGCGTTGGACGTGTTTGCGGTGCGGGTTGCTGGCGGAACCGTCGCGCATCGAGCGGAACTTCAGCATGTCGAACGGCCGGCCGCCCTTCCCGATGCGGTTCTGACGGTAAAGGATCGGGCCGGGCGAGTGCACCTTGATCCCAACCGCGATCAGCAGCATAAGTGGACCGAAAAGCACCAGGAGCGCAACCGCGACAAAGAGATCGAGCATTCGCTTCGCAGGTAGATAGCGTTCTCCTGACAGGAGGTTGTGAGATTGCTCTTCCGCAAGCTGTCGTGCATGTGCCTCAGCGAGGCTCATACTGCGACTCCTGGGTTCCTACAAGGGTAGATTCGCCAGAACAACAGGCTGATTGGAGGCACTCGAGGACTATGCGCGCAAGGAAAGAGGAAGGGCGGTTTCAGTGCTCAGGGACGGGACGCAGGACTTGGGCGGGATTGCCCGCGACGATCGCCCGAGCCGGAACATCTTTGGTTACGACGGATCCGGCCCCAACAATCGCACCCTCCCCGATCGTTACTCCGCATAGGATCGTCGCGTTGCTTCCAATCGAGGCTCCACGCTTGACGAGGGTGGGGACAACCTGCCAGTCGGCTTCGGTTGCCAACCCGCCTCCGGCGACCGTGGCGCGGGGATAGCGGTCGTTGATGAACATCACCCCGTGGCCGATAAAGACCTCGTCTTCGATCGTCACCCCTTCGCAGATGAAGGAGTGGCTGGAGATCTTGCAGCGCCGCCCGACCGAAGCACCTTTCTGGATCTCCACAAACGCTCCAATCTTGCTTTCGTCTCCGATGGCGCAACCATAGAGGTTGACGAAGGCGAAGATCTTGACATCCCTGCCGAGCTTGACATCTGCGGCAATCCGTGCGAACAGCGGTTCATTCATCCTTCGTACAGACCTCATGGTAGAGTTGAGCATACTGTGCTGCGATAATGTCCCACGAGAAGTCGTTGCGAATGCGCTCCGAGAGGGCCGCCGCCCTCTCTCGTGCAGCTTGTGGAGCAAGAAGCAGTTCCCGCAACTTCCCGGCGAGCGACTCGACCTCGCCATTGCGGAAATACGTGCCATCCTCCCCAAGAACTTGCCGGTTCTCCGCGATGTCGCTTGCCAGGATTGGAACTCCTAAAGAGGCCGCCTCAAGCAGAACCATTGACATGGCCTCAACGGTCGAAGGAAAGAGTAGGCACATTGCGCCTGCCATAAGCCCATACAGCGTCCCGGGATCTTGTACTATGTCGTGAAAGCGCACTCCTGGGCCAGCCAGAGAATGCAGCTCCCGGGTGTAGGCTGGAACCTGGGTCGCGTCCCCAACGATGAGAAGAGGGTAGGGGCATCCCACACGGTTCACTGCCTCGATTGCAAGGTGAGCACCCTTTGTGGGCTCAATCCGGCCGGCAACGAACAACAAGTAATGCCCCGGTTCCAAACCGTGGTCATCGAGGATCCGAAAATACGCCTCGCGGTTCGGCTCGAGCTCCGTCGCCACCCCATTGGGGATGAATACGACGCGCCGGCCAAATCGGGCTTGGAGATCCTCGGACCCTAGCTGGGACACGGAAGTAACCCTGTTTGCCAATCGCACAAATGGCGCATCCATGGTTCTCAGGAGTCGCTTGGCCAGCGCACCCCATTTGGCCCGTGAATAAGCATTTCCGTGGCTGGTTGCGACGATCTTGTAGCGCAAGCGCAAGAGGGGCAGGACGAATGCAGCTTCAGCGTGTTGAAGGTGGATGACGTCGAAGCTTCGGAGAGCAATGGCATGCAGCATTGCCATGGTGTCGAGGGAAACGGCACGTGTGTACTTCCCTTGCAGGGAGGGCAGGCGCACAAGCTCGCAGCCATGCATGGCATAGTCCGGCGGCGTGTAAGCCCGATCGCAGTAGATGGTTGGATTGACCCCCAGTGAGGGCATACGGGAGGCGATCGCCTGGACCACCCTCTCGGCACCGCCTCGAGCGGGGACTCCTCGGACACCGAGATAGGCGACCCGCAGCGACCCTTTGCGAACCGTCACCGGTTGAAGAACTCCCCGAACCGTTCGTATTCAGGCCCTTGAGCCCTATGCATGTTCCGTTTGACCCCCTTCTGCTCAATAAAGAATGGCCGCAAGGGCGTTACAGGGTCTCGATTTGCAGCGGAGTAATCGACAAAGCGTTCGAAGGGGATCTGGAAGCCCAATGTCACTCGCGCTTTGTTCGCAAGCACCCAGCGCAACGGCGCCCAGCGTGGGAGGTTGGAATAGCGCCGGTTCCGCATGGCTGTCTTGGCCGATCCGACCATCCAACAATTCTGTTGACATGCGTCCACGGACTTCCATATCTCAGAGGCGCGCACTCCATTCAGCAGCTCCTCCCAAGAGTTGCGCTCCAGGTTCCCGAGTTTCAAGTCGGGGCGCACATTGCAGGCGTAGACATCTGACCAGGGGTCGATAAAGACGAAATCGGTCGCGGCCGTGCACTTGAGCAGGCGGGGCTGACCAAGCACCTTGCGGATGAGACCGAGGTTGAGGTAGGCGCGGAACCAGTTCTTGACTTTGTTAGTCTTCAGCATTTCTGTGATCAGCCCTTCGATCTCCCGGGCGACTCCTGGGCGATCGTAGAGAACATTGTCCGCTTTGTGAAACTGGTATCCGTTGTGTATTGAGGAGGTAGCTAGTTCGAAGCCATGCCTCTTCGCAAGCCGGAACACCTCGATAAGCTGGCGGGCGTTGTCATCCTGGATGGTGATGGCGAATCCAAGATCGGTGCCACCGAGCTCCTTGAGACGGATCAGCCCTTGAACTTTCCTCTCGAATCCGCCCCTTTCGCCGCGGATCCGATCGTTTGTTTCCCCGATTCCTTCCAGGCTGAAACGCACCTTTACGTCAGGGTGCCTTTTGATGATCGGCTCGAGCCTCTCCGGATGGGTTCCATTGCTGCTGATCTCGAGGGTCTTTGCTTTGTGGTAGAGCAGTTCGACGATGTCTTCGAGGTCCTCACGGATCGTGGGCTCTCCGCCGGTGAGATTGAGGTAGTCAACACCGTGCGGGATCTTGCCCAGGGAGGATAGCGAGACTTCCTCGCGCGGAAGCGTCGGGTTCTGCCAGATGTAACACATCGAACAACGAGAATTACATCGATAGGTCAAGATTACCGAGACGTCCATTCCCTTGTTGCCCTCTCGCAACAGTAGCGTAGATACCCATTAGGCTCTGGTAGTGTTGTTCTGACCCATGCACGGCCGCTGCGTAATGCTGGGCATTCTGCCCCATTCGACGAGCTTCGACAGGATGTCCGCTGATCCAGCGTATCGCGCCCACCAATGACTGGACATCTCCTGGGGGAACTAGCAGCCCTCGGTCCCCGTCTCTGACTAACTCGGGGATTCCCCCAATATCGGAGGCTACAACAGGCTTGCCACAGGCGAATGCTTCCAGAATGCTCATGGGCTGATTCTCGTACCACAATGACGGAAGCACGACGGCCAAGGCCTTCTGTAGCAAGCGTCTCAATTCATCGCCGCTCTTCATCCCGACATAGCCTGCATTCCGGGGCAACACCCTCGGCAGTTCAGCCACTATCGAGGTTTCCCCGCTACCCGCCAGGATCAACTTGACGTCTGGAGCCAAACGACAAGCATCGATCAACTGGTAGAACCCCTTGATAGGATCTAGTTTTCCAAGGAAGAGAACATATCCATCATCCTCGCCTCCATTCCAGAAGGCCTCTGTGGGCAAGAATAGTGGCATGTGATGCACTTGTGACAAAGGGAAGCCTCGCTCAACCAGCTTGTCCCTTAGGAAGGTACTAGGAGCTAGAAACGCATCTACTCTTTCCCGGACATGCATCAGGCGATGAGCATAGGCCTCCAAAGACGCAACGCCGCTCGCCAAAAGAGATCCTTTCTTGCATCGCTTGAGCATGGGTTGGTAGTACGCGCCTCTCCCACACGCCTCGCAAATGCGGTTCGTCTTGTCGTTGAGAAAGTGTGTGTTGGGGCAGATTAGCTTGTAGTCGTGCAGGGTCCACACGACGGGAAGGCCCATTTTCTTCGCCTCAAGGATGACCGAAGGCGTGATGTGGCCATGGATGTTCTGAAGGTGCACAATGTCAGGCACGAATCGATCGATAAGAAGGCCGAACTTGTGGCGGGCCTCCCGAGAGTAGATGCTGCGGTTCAGTACCTTCAGCGCAGTCCCTGGGGATTTGTGCCTATTGAGTTCTCGGAAGTCAATGTTGCTAACGAACATGTCAGCGCTGGCATCTGGCTCGTTTCGCCGGTCGCTCATTGCGAAAAAGGCGACTTGGTGGCCGTGACTTCGCAGCAGATCTGCCAAGTTGAAGGCGTACGTGCTGTCGCCGCCGCCGCGGAAGTGACACGTATTGACCATTAGGACCCGCAGAGCACTACCTCTTACGCGTGGCCGCTCTAGCCTCATCGTAGATTGCAATCATTTGGCTGACCATCTTAGCCACCATGAAATGCTCTGCGACGGCCACCCGCCCTGTTGCTCCCATTCTCATAGACTCTTCTGGGTTATCCTTGAGCCAGAGGAGTCTATTCGCAAGATGGTGCGCATCGGCGGGCGCCACCACGAACCCAGTTTCGCCATCTGTTACAAGTTCTCGATTCCCGCCACCGTCGCTGCAAATAACTGGCAGGCCACACGCCATGTACTCCACGATTGAGTTTGAGCATCCCTCTGCATGCAGAGAAGCGTTGGTCATCAGGACTCCCACATTGGCGGCCGCGACCAGTTCGAGGACCTCAATGCGGGGTTCCGGGATTTCCACCACACCGGCATCGATCAGATCCTTGTTCTCCGCTAGGAGGGATCTACTTTCCTGCCCGTCTCCGATTGCGACGAAACGCCACGAACCATCACTTTGACCACTCAGCAACCGCGCCGCCCGGAAAAACGTGCGATAGTCCTTCTGAGGCACCATCCGCCCCGCCATGATGACCGTAAACGGGGCATCGCTTGAGGCGTGCTGGAGAGGCAGTCCCCTCAGCCGGCTCGCATCGAAGGCATTGTGGACGACGCGGCCCTTCTCGGGGCCGATTCCCCAGGCATCGAGGCCAGCCCGGCTGTTCGCTACAATGCGTCTGGCCCAGCTCATCGCCAACCTCTGGGCGAGTCGCCTCCGTCGAGGAAGTCTCCCCGACCGAATGCTCCCGTCCACCAGAGGGATGTCAAGCGCGGCACACATCGGCCCGGCCGCCATCGAACCCATCCATCCCCAGGAGTGAACGATATCTGGTTTCCAGCGCTGGATGAGCACCCATACGTGAACGGCAGGCGTGATGTCCCAACGCCAGGCTCGCGAACGGATCTCCACTGGGAACCCGGCATCTCGCAGATCCTCCGCCCAGGGTCCTGAGTCCAGGCTCCAGAGGCGGCCTTCCCAGTCCGGCGGCAGATTCTTCACTAGTAAAGCGAGTTGCCGTTCGGTACCGCCGTTCGCCAGGCTGTCGGTGAGGAACAAGACGTGCATCCGCCGTGCGCTCATTTGCTCAGTCAGTCCTGTGCTCTCATCAGCGCCCACTCAACCCACATCTACTACGGCCAAACATCGCCCTACTCGTGTTCTAGAGATCCGTCTTCGTCCAGAACGAAGCGCCCCTCTGCTTTGAAAGGTGCCGAGTCAATGTAGGCGTAGGGCATCTCCGTGATGACGAACCGATCGCCCGTGAAGAGGACGCCGTATACCATCGAGTCGAAACCGACCTTCCCATTGAGGTCGATGCAATAGCGGACAGGTTCTTCCGGGATCGAGACGTAGAAAGCGTCTTTCCAACACGCAAGTAGATGGAGTGCTCATCCAAGCACTGGCGACAGGAGGCGTCACAGCTGTCTAGTATCTCCTCACACAAAATGTCGCGACGCCCGGCTGTGCCGCGCTCCTCTATCTTGCAAGTCATTATAGGTATGCAATATCTGCGGCCCGAACCTTCGCCAACTCAACCGTTGCGACACATACGCCCGGCACTTCTCGGCAACAGCAGCACGGTTGGCTACCACATCAGTAGCGAAACCAATAACAGCATCGAGTCCGTCACTCCTCAACGGATCAAAAACGTGGCCGATTCCGTACTGCGCGATTTCGTTCTCGAGTGCCAGAACATACGGCGTTGTGACAACTGGGATCCCGCATGCTAGATACTCCCCAAACTTTGTTGGATAGGATACGCGATTCATGAGTAAGTCCCCCCGCAGCAGAAGACCGATGTCAGCAGCAGAAAGCCAATCCGGAACCTTGGAGCGCTCCAAGCGTTTTAGGATGAGCCTGTGTGCAATAGCAACGTTCTCGCGTACAAGTCGTTTGCTCTGGCGTTCTCCGAAATCCGATAGGAGAAGAAGGAGCCATGCTGAGGGTAGCTGCTCCAGGATCCGCGCGAACACCAAAAGTGTTTGAGGGAGCTGCTGATAGGCACTGGTCGATCCGCAATAGACGAATAGAAGATCGGTCGCCTTCAAGCCGCACTCACTGCGGATAGAAGCACGCGCGTTCTGCTCTGCGAAAAAGCGCGCTGTGTCCACCGCACAAGGAACAACAAGAGAAGCCACCTTCAAGCCTTTGTACTTACTCCGCCAGTAGTCTTCCAGAGCCCTTGAGACCGAAACAATGGCGTCCGCGCCGTAGACGGCCTCTTTCTCCGCCTCCTCAGCTCTTTGTCGAGCCGCAGCGACCTTTTCTTGGGAACCAATCATGGTGTATCCGATCTCTTCCGTGATCGCCCCGTGCATGTCAAACAGCACGGGTGCGGTACCAAGCGCCGAACTGGCGACAGTTGTGGCGGTCGCGGATGTCCCATGACAATGAATCACATCGGGATCGAGTCTCTTGACGAAGAAGCCAACCAACACTCGTTTATATATGGCCACAATGCGGACCAGCCAATGGATCCTAAAATCAGGGGGCACAGGAATAATGATCACAAAACAGCCGCTACCCCGGAGTCTGCTGTGGAATGCCACCGTGCTACGTACCCTTGAGAGAAACATGCGCGCGTGAAGGAACGCAAGAAGGTCAACCTCCACCCCCTGGTCTCTTATGGCGAAGACTTCGGACTCCACTCGCACTCGGTAGCCCGTGTCATAAGTGATATTCTGGTCAGTGACAAACAGCACTCTCACAAGATAGCCTCGCGTCGCACTACCAGCAGCTCACAAAACCCGAATGTGCCGATACAGCTCGCACAGCGCCTCGAAGTTGTCATTCACCTCGATATCCGAAAGCCTGCTTAGGGTCGTGTCTTGCCCCGCGAGTACTCGCCGAACGGATTCTGTCAGATCAGCCTGATCCCGACTCCTGAAAAGAACAACGCCTTCCGGCCTTGGGCTGGCATCACTGGCCACGACTGGGACATGCAGACTTAGTGCTTCCCTTACCGAGATGGCGTCACCGTCCGTGTTTGTCGCGCGGACAAACACATTACTTCTGCACCAGATTGATCCCGCGTTCTCGGTCGGTCCAGTTAGGAAACATACGTTGTCCTTGATTCCAAGCCCAACAACTCGCTGTTGGAGTTCAGCGAAGTACTCAATCAATCTGATGTCAGGCAAAAGGATAAGAATTCCGATCTGGGGAAAGTGGCGCTTGAGGTCATGCGTCATTTCCAGGCATAAGTCAAATCCGTAGACATCATTGCCGAGGAGGTCCAGTATGAGCTTGGACCCGTAGGTGGACACAATCGGTGAGTGGGAGGCCAGAAAAGTATTCACCGCCCTGGGAAGATCGCTAATCCCAGCGACATGATCACCCGATCGAATGAATGCGGGAATGACCGAGATTCTGCCCGCAGGTGTATTGAGACTTTCAAGCTGGACCTTCACCGGCTCGCTCACAGCCACCCAAGAGACACGGCGACTCCGCATCAGCTTGCGGGCAGCAAATCGCGAAAGGGGGGAACTTGCTTCCCACTTTTGCAATGTCATTTCGTCATGAAATGTCATCACCACCAGTTTGCCAGCCCTCACCATCAGCCAAAGGGCGGGCGACCAGTCCCAACCATCGTGGCAATGGATAATGGATGCAGGGCAACGCCAACCGTTCTCGAGGAGCCATCGTTTCCAGGTCAACCGGCGACGGGCTGGCACGATCCCCGGCTCCAATGCAAGGGATGGTTGGGGCTGGCAGTACACAAGTGAGCGAATACCGTTGGCTGCCAGTTGATGGTGCAGTCGGCGTATGTGTACCGAGACGCCCCCGTAGGGAGGGGGATAGGGCCCAATTAGGGCAACTGTCATTCTTGCAGGAGGTAGTTCTGTCAAGGCTGCCACATTCTGTCATGAAGAGATTGCTGGAGATCCGGCGCGATGGTTATGGCACGCCGATAGCAGACCACTGCCTGGTCGAACTCGCCCAGACACCTATGGACGTCTCCGAACCGCACCCAGGCATCTGCACGCGAGGGGAAGAGAGCAGCCGCATGCTCCGCCACCCCGAGCGCATCTTGGCACCCACCTTGCTCGGTCAGGAATTGCGTCGCAATGCGAAGATCTACTTCATTGATGGGATCTAGAACAAAGGCTGTTTGGACCAGCGGCCAAGCCCGATTGCGCCAAGAACGACTCGGAGACCAATGGAGGCAGTAGTTAGCCCCTGTGTCAGTGCCAGGATCGAATCCGGGTGGATCTGCAATACTTCAGTGAAAAGGATCGCTGCCGCCGCGGAGTTGTTCCTACGTCCTCGCGTCATAGGTTTCCACGCATGGCCTTCGACTCGCTGGGCCGCAAGGGATATCAACTCCTCTGAGAGACGCAGCACATCTGCGAATCTTCCGCCATCGCATGCCATACCGTATTTGGAACTCTCGCATTCTCAATATGAACTCTGTCTCAGGCGGGAAAGGATCTGAGGCAAAGACCACTGGGGGAAAGGAGGTCGACGAGGACCGATTGTGTATCCCATTCTGCTCCTCTGTCTGCCCAACAGCACCAAGCAGCCGAAGCGCAGCCCGCCTGCCTTCCAGTTCGGAATGTACAGCTCGAACTTATGCAAGCTTGGGTGGCTCCAAGAACGCATGCAGGCGGACCACTTCGAGGAAGCGCGTGTCGCCCCGTAACAATCGCGGGCAGGTGAGGAGAGCCAAGCAGGGTGGCAATCGCAAATACATCACCCACTATCCGCTCATGAAACACGGATGTTCCTTTAGGGCCTTCTCACGAACAGTCCTGCGGTGAAGATATCCAGCGGCAATTCCAGGACATGACACCTAAGGAGCAAGGCTTATCCAAAAGTCGGCCTTCTCGGCAGGGCCTGGCAGCGGCACAGCTTCCTCATGTAACCCTCCGCCTCCGTGCTCCAGCCTGCGTCTATCCAATCATTCCCCTAGCTCATGTCTCCAGGCAATTCAGAGATGGTAGACCTAGTTGCCCGATTAGTCTCTGTCCGAACGCTCCCTGAGGGATGTGGCCCACTTCGGAATCTCAACGGCCACAAATCTCGAGTGCATGCAGAACTCGGCGCAAAGCTAGCTTTTCAAACACATGGTATTTGTGTGCAGGCGTAAGCACCCCGGAGCCAAAGTAGAGGACTTGCGGAGCAACAAGTAGCCGAGGGGCGAAACGACGGCAATGCTCCTTCAGCAAATTCAATCAGGTAACTCTTTCCGACTCGCTAAGTCGCGACATCTCCCGAAGATCAGGGGCAGCAGCAACAAGTAAGATCGCTCCATCCGACCATCGAGAAGGAAGCCACCGCGAGGGGGTTCAGACAGCCCCAGAAAACCTCATAAGTTTCTCGTACAAGTGCAGGATCATAGGTGTATCCGTTTACACTCATCGCAAGATTCGTCGAGATCCCTATTCGAGTAGATAGCTGCACGGTTCGCCCGATAACGTCATCCATATGCCTCCCGAGGGTCATCGGATCAGAAAGCATCTGTTGGGAGTGGATTCACTTGGTACTCTAACAGCAGTTCGGGTGTGCATAGATCGAGGCAAGATAAACAACCAGACTCCAAAGTGAATTGTCCTCGGCCTGATACAGCAGGATGCCATGTCCACCCCACCTGGATCGCCAGCCTCCTCCGACATATTGCAGTGGAATGCACGATGGGGTTGCGAAACAAAATCATCCCGTGTAGCACGGTGTCTTCCGTGGGGCGGCTGGTACACAGTCAGGAGGGGTCCATCCTGCCCAATCAAGGGAAGAGCATCCCGACGACTGGATACTTGGTCAAGCCAAGTGATTACGTACACTTCGTGACCCGGTTTCACCAAGCCTCGGGGGTGGTTAACTGTTGCTGTGCCAATTGCCCTCTGGCTGCCCGGGCCGATTGCAGGAGCGATCAAAGTGATCTTTATGCGAGGAGTCCCTCTGTCCTAATGGGTTTCCGCGTTGGGCTGATGATCCGGGCTGAGCCGAGCACGGACATATTCCCTGTACTGCTCACGAACATCAACAGGCGCAAGCTCAAGAAAACGATTGTATGCAAGACTAGCGCTCGCGTGCTCGCCACAGCTCCAACTCGCGTTGGCCAACTCGAGCCATGCCCAGTAGTCGTCCGGTGCGACCTGTACCCAACGTTCTCCGTATTGCACCGCGTCTCCACAACGAGAGAATGATTGGCTGAAAATAGTCAGAACCCTTAAGGCCTGGACGTTTCGAGCATCCAGGATGATGCTCACTTTGGCATATCTCGCGGCGACGAGGGGCTCGGCGGCGTCGTCCAGATAGAAGGAAGCCAGCGCTGCCCACACTGACCCATCAGATGGATAAAGGTTCGCGGCATCTAGCAAGGTCTGCGCACCCTCTTGGATGCGCCCAACCCTGCCCAGCGTCTCACCCTTCCCTAGGAGAGCGGGGAGATAGTCCGGCTCAAACTCCAAGGCCTCAGCCCATTCGGCAAGAGCCGGTTGGTCCTGTTTGGAACGAAGATACGATTCTGCCAGCTGTGATCGAACCTGTGCGGCCTGCAACTTCTCTGACTTGTTCGGCGAAAGCTGCTCACTCCCAGATTGGAGCAGGTCCATGACAAGAAGCGAATCCGAAATGTTGCCCACCCTCACCGCTGTCTCGGCCAAACCTATTAAGGCCAGGTTTCTATCGCATCGCCCCAGCGGCACCCTCAGCATGCCAATTGGGACACTATGTCCATTCGCATATTGGGCCGCCAGACCCTCCAGATCGACGCAATTGGCGTTTCGATCAGCAGCAGCGGGCAAGCCTCCCCAACCGAATGCGGCGAGCAAGGCAACCCAGGCCACGACCAATAGTACATATAAGCGCATTTCAAACGTCCACCCAGGTGTGTGACTGGCACCACCTGGGGCCAGGTGGGAGCCAAGTTGCCACGAAGATGCTTGTGGCAGCCGTCACCCAGAGCCTAGCAGCAAAGCGACGGTCAGGATCATTCATCAGCCGCAATTGACCGGGTTTGCATGGCACGACCAATCGTCGGGCACGCAGGAACCAGCATTCAAATCAAGGGACGCTTTGGTACCCGCCCGTTGTAACGCCGCCAGCAAGTCACGCGCACCATCACCATGCCGAAGTTCACATTCGCGCCGACCCAAATCAGGGAACATAATGTCAGTCCTCCTTGAGACGTGCCATAACCCCAGTGCGTGAAACACTACGGTACTGCGGAGCGCTGATGTCGGCTGCTTATCAACCAATCAGAATCAGGCAGTCGCGATGCGAAATGAGCAATTTCCGGCGCGGAAGCTCATTGACCAAGTGATGATCGTTGAGTCCAAAGTCACCCTATCGAGTTCGCCCGGTAAAAAAAGACAAGAGAAACCTCGCGCCCGATGAGTCGCCAAGTAGAGGGTTCTCCCTTCAATGGCTGCAACCCACCCTAATAATAATCGGCGCACGGGCCAAGCTCGAGCCTGTTTGGAATAAGGCATCCAACTGCACCGTGAAGGTACTTGAGTGCCTCATTGTCCCCTCCGAGACTTGCCAACAGAAAATCCTCCCCTGTCGACTCACCGAGATCGCAACGAACAAGCGCGAATGCTGCACGTCACCCCGACAACTCGGCCTCAAAAAGCTTCTGGCCGTCATACGAGGAAGCTATGGCATCTCGCAGGCTCACTGCCGCGTTGCGGGAACGTGGCGTGAGTTGCTTATCCAGGTGTAGGCTCTGCAGACTATCTAGCGCGAAGCGCACCATGACGAATTCGCGAGATTGGATCGATTCTTTCGCGACCCCGGCCAGCGAGATGGCCCCCATCGGCCCTCGAGGCGATCCGAGGCAGTTTAGTCCTGAAGTGGGTCGTGGCGATCCAAGGCAAACATAGCGCGGATGGCACCAAGCCCGTGCTGATTATGGGCGATCTGGGCGAACAAGTTGGAGGTTGTGCCAGAGATGAGTCCGGCAACTGCGAGGGCCGGCATCCAACTACGCAATTGTTCCCTCGCGCAACGTAGGATGCTGGAACCACCGCCGCACCCTAGCTGCCAGGACTACTCGCGCGGCAAACCTGGCGAAGCTCGCTGTTAGCAGACGGCTAGGCGAGAAGCCCAGTCCAAACAGCAATGCAATCCGAAGCGCATGTCCGCGCTCTGCCTCGCACTCACGCCCAAGGACAAGTAGGTCTTGCAAAACTAGGTCAAATAGCAAGGCGCGGTCCGCTTTCCGCGTTGCTTTCCTCAATGCAAAACTCCGTAGACATTGCCAATACACGTCATAGCCATTTCGCGCGACGTCCCGGTCCGCGCCGAAAGAGGAACCGTTCAGAAAAGCAGCTACTTCAGGTGCCACCTCGAACCCGAGCAAGTCAGTCACAGAACGTTGGACTACAGAGAGGGTGCGCTCGCGCAACTCAATGGGCCTGGAATGAGTGAGTGACCTGGGGTTCTGGCGCACCCGTGTCAGCACTTCGTCAAGATTGAAAATAGAACCAAACTTGGCCAACTTCACCCAGAGCAAGTAGTCTTCAGCGGGAGTGAAGCGTTCGTCATAGCCTCCCGCCTGCAGGGCCAGGGCCCTCCGGTACATTACCGTGCCCCCGTTGATGGTGTTGCGGAAAAGCAGCCGCCAACGAATTGCCACGTCATTTCTCAGAGGCAAGTTGATCCCCAGGGATCTACCGGTTTCATCAATGGCCTCACCCGTGCCTGCGACTAATGCCACGTCAGGGTGTTCGTCTAGATAGGATGCCTCCATTTGCAGTCGCGTGAGGCAGGCTACATCGTCTGCGTCCAGCGAAGCTGCATATTGCCCTCGGCCCTGGTTAAGAGCAATGTTCCTGGAATACGCCGGACCACGATTGCTCGCATTCTGAATCAGCCGGATGCGAGCGTCTTGGTAGGATCGAATAATGTCGACGGATCCATCAGTGGATGCATCATCTACGATAAAGAGCTCGAAATTGGAGTACGTCTGACCCAGGATGCTCTCTATGGCCTGCCCCAGGAACCTCTCCCCATTGTAGACAGGCATCACAACGGTGACCTTGGGCATCGACGGCGCATCAACCATTGTGGCTTCTTGCGCTACCCGTTCCTTTCGTCGCTCGGCGGAAAAAGCTCCCGCATCGCTTTGTATGCAAGCCGCTGCACTCTTGCCGAAGTGGGCTCGGTGAAAGGTTTCAAGGTTGCTGGTCTCTCTCCGTAGCCCTTGTCCACTCCCAGCCCCCAGGTCTCCCAAAGTTGAACGAACCGAGAAGCCTGCCTTTCAAGTGAAAGGTGCTCCAACACATATTCCCGTGGTCTGTAGTCGTCTATCTCATCAAGCAATGAGCAGACTGCATCTTTGAGATCGACTAGGTTCGTAATCCGAATGCCACAAGTCTTGTCAAAATACGGTGCCGCAGTCACGGGAAGGGCCTTGAGCTTATCCGGATAGGCGGAGCCCTCGGCGTCATCTCCGAGTGTCGACACATCACAAACCAATATCGGAATGCTGCAGGCCATGGCCTCTTGCATGGCGATCCCCTGGGTCTCCGAAACGCCGTGCCAGATGACGAACGAGGACTTGTTCAGGAACTCACGGTACTCTTCCTCGCCATACCGTCCGTAAATAACCAACGAGTAGCGAAGCCGCAACGCATACAACACATCCAGAATAGTGATAAGTTCCGATACCCTTCGTCCCTTGTGATACACCATGACTCGCCGCTCCCACTTCGGGGTTCGTGATGGGTGGAACTCATCTGTATCGATTCCAACCGGCCAAGGAATCAGTGGGCAAGCGTTGAAACCCATTTGTCGCCACAGTTGCACGGGCCACTCAGACGGTAGAACGTAGATCGTATTGTCAAACTCGAGACTGGGTAGTTGAGTTGGCAAACTGACGATGTTGGGTCCTAGGACCTTGTACGCCCGACTGCGGCGAAGGAACTGCAGTGCTGCTTTGTCATCGTGCACCCACAGCCGCTTGGTCGCATTCAAATCAGCGTTTACTAAGTAGGGGTAACCGATGCTGTCCAGACCCTTCAGCAAGTTGGCGTAGACCTTATAGGGGCCATGTACCTCTCGTGCCCGGGGCTGTGTCGAGATGATGTTGATCATCTCGACACCACAATTCCTGCGCCGACAGCTAGCAGGCTGATAAGGGCAATCAATACCGACCGTCGTAAGACCAAATAACTGTCATTCCTAGTAAACCAATCGTTGCCGAGGCCCGAGAGAAGCGGCAGGCCCGGCAGAGTCAGTGGATTCGAGGACCACAATGAGCGGCTCTCAACCATCACCAAGGCGAAGATCAATGCCTCGCCAACCGGGTAGATTGTCAGGATGTCGGAGCTAGACACCGTGCGCAGAATGTCCCAGACAATGATCAAGAGCAGACCAATTGTGAGAAGAGGAGTCCCATCGTTCCGTTTCTTGACGGCCCCGGAGCCAGCAACCAGCAACATGACGAACAAGATCAACCCAAAGGAGATCACACCACTCCAGCCTAGAGGCAGGAGCAAGGCTGGCCAAACCGCATCACCAATTAACCGCCCTTGGCTTATTGCTTGAAGGTCTCTTGCTGTTGCGACCGAGTATCCCGCTCCCCAGATTGGGTCAACTGTGCCAACATATCGGGCGACGATGCCCATAGTCTCGACTCGTGAGACTAAGTTAGGCGTGTTCAGCCCCTGAACCCCAATCTCCCGAAGCCGGTCGACGGCGAAGCCGACGTTTACGGGGAATAGCATGGTTGCGCCGGCGAAAACGAACGCACCCATTGCCCCAAGTACCGCGACCTGCCCCAGCGCCATTCTTAGGCGTTGTTGGACCACGGCCAAGTACAGTACTGAAACGACAAGCATCAAGACCGCTGGAATCACCCAGGAACGGGTATAGGAGAACAGAACTCCTGTGAATGCGACCCCGAGGGCTAGCAGCGTACCCGCATTCTTTCGGGGTCGGGTCAAGAAATACGCAAAGGCGACCTTTGTGAAGAATGGAAAGGCAAGGGCATCTCGAATGATCGGTGTTGACCCAAGTACACCTTGGTAATAGGAGCTGTCCACCGGGCTCGTGACGTAACCTAGCATGTGCAGCACATACAGCCCTAGTAGACCGACGGTAACCCAGGAAAGACAGCCGAGCAGGTTTTCGATCTCATTCCGTGCGAGACGGCGCAAAAGGTCCGCCCAAAGAAAGATGCTTAAAGGGAAGTAGAGAAAGCTCCTGATCGCCAGAATCGCCCCGAGCCTTATCTCTTGGTCGCGTAGCCAGGCAACCGGCACCTGCGCAACCACCAAACCCAGAAAGAGAACAACAGCGAGAATGTCCCATCCCGATGCGAAGCGCGTTTTCACCCGGCGCTTTTGCCACACGTACAGCCACGAAATCACGAGGGCACCGAAGACCACGTCATTCCATATTAGTGGGACCGGGACATAAGGTAGGCGTATTGACACATTCCACGTGCGGATGAACGCGCTCTCGCCCAGAGTGAGCATGATGGGGAGAATGCATATGGCGACGGGCGATTTCCTCAGTCTTGCGAACAAGATCAAGGCAACAGATCCGGGCACAATGAGGCTTAGCAACGCCATTCAGTTCTTACCTTAGGCCCTTTCCCTCCCCAGAGATCGCGCCCAATCAAGCAAGCCCGCGCGTGCCAGCAATCGCCTGAGCACCTCCTTGCCTGCCATTCTTACGCTAGATGCCAATCGCCTCACCTGCGCTCGGCGATAATTGCGCAGGCCCACTCGTCTCAGGTGCTCCCGCGAATGCAGGAAGGCCTCATAATCGGGAAACAATTCGCTGACAGGATGCCAGCAGCCATCGAAGTAGATTTCGCCCCAACGGTATTCTCGCGCCTGAGGCAAGTAACGGTAGTCAATCTTGTCGTAGATACCATAACGTAGCTCGACGACAGTCCGTTCAGTGGGCTGCAAGCGTCCGCCAGACGTGCTCAATCCCATCCCTGCGTTCAAGTAGTAACCAAGGAGCCCATGCGCCCTTTGCATCTCCGCGCTGGCAGCAATTCGGATCATCAAGTCGAAATCTGCACCAGATCGCAATTGACTGTCGAAAAGCCCAACATTGTCGCAAATGGACTTCCGCCACATGGGAAAGCAGCCGCAATGAAAGGATCGCAGGAATTCCGCTCTGGCGAATTCGGGCGCCAGTATTGGCATCCCGTTCCTACCCCCGTACTCATCCACTACGATCATGTCCCCGTATACCAAAGCCACATCAGCCTCATGATCCAAAATGCCAGCCTGCATCTCCAGGGAGTCTGGAGTTCGAACGTCGTCAACGTTCCATATGCACACATATCGCCCTTGAGCCGCATGTATGCCTCGGTTCCACGATTCTCCGAGTGGTTCTACTGGCCTGACAATGATGTGCTGCAGGTGCCCCGGGTGTTCCTTGCCAAACCAACCAACGAGCTCGAGTTCTCGATCACTAGGATCATTGTGTATCAGGACAACCTCAAGTTCATCCAAGTTCTTCTGTTCGACAACCGAATCAAAGAAACCCCTCAGATACCGCTCCCCTCGATAGCAAGATGTCAGTGTGCTGACTTTGATCATCTTCCGTAGATCCCGGGCGGCTGGGTCCCTCGTTTCGCCATGCGCGCTTACCGGCTCGAGATGTCTGGCAAGATTTCGGTCTTGATGAACAACGCATCAGCGTATATCGGCAGTCCGCTAACTGGCCCATTGAACTGGGCGACGTTACCCATGTACTGATAACCCATCCCGGTGAGCCTCGAGTAGATGCCGGCAAATAGAGGCTGCCCGCAATAAAGCGCGTCATAGCTGACCTCAATCATTACAATGTCAGATCGCCCGAAGAAAACGCTCCCGCCATCTATCACCTTGGCTTCGGCTCCCTGGACATCAACCTTTATGAACACCTTCCCCCGCATCACAATCTGGCTAGCGACCTCATCCAATCGCACGACCTCGACCTTATGGGTCAGGACTTTGGAGGTATGTGGAAAAAGAGCGCGATGCAGGTTGGCCATTGGCAAAAGGGAAGACGAAGGGCTGAACTCGCTGACATAGAAATCAACTTCTCCCGACACATCGCTCAATCCGACATTGAATGCCCTGAACCCTGGATAGTTGCTCATTGTTTTCACGAGCTCAATGTAACAACGCTCGATAGGCTCGAACGAATACAAGAGAGTTCCTGGCAAAGTCTGGGCTGCCCACTGTGAGAACCCCCCGACATTTGCGCCAATGTCCAGAACTGTTCCCACGTTGGCATTGCGCAGCCAAGTCCATCTTTCGCTCTCCCTCTTTTCCGCGTCTTCCCTGGCTCTGCTGATATTGACAAGGTCGTATCCGACCCTTTTCAGCAGCGCTCTGCCCACCGGCTTCATCGTCTCGCCCCAGTCCCGTTGGGGGCAGAGCTGGACTTGCGCGCAACATCCGGGGAATCCGTATGAGTGTACGCGGGCAGATCCTTCGCAGTTGTCCACCGCCAAGGGATGATCGGAGAAATGACTCCCGGGCGCGTCTTACCGTCAAGGACGTTCCAGAACGGAGACCGCCCATGTGTTAGCTCGACGTTGAAGGTGATCGCGGCGTCCATGCTTACAATCCACTTCACGCAATGAAGACTGATCCTGGGGCTAATAGTGAAGGTCCCAGCATTGAGCAAGCCTGAAGGGATCTTGCACTCAAGTCGGTTGTAGCCAGCCCCTAGTTTCGGCCATGACTCCTCGCCACCGTCATTGTGGTAGCAGCGCATGACAGTGACACCTTCTGGCGTGCCCAGATCGAACCCAATAACCAGAGCTCTATCCAACCTCGTTATCGTGAGGTCAAGCTGAACCGTTATTGGCTCGCTACTTTGAAAACTAGCTGTGACCTTTCCACTACCGTTCACTAGTCTTATCGCCCGCAACTGGACCGTCTCGTCGCCCGGACACCCTTCTGCCTCCAGCCATTCCACACTTCCGCCGCTTGGCATGCCGGAGGCCAAGTAGTTCCGCACGACTGGCAGCATGTCGGCGTCCATCACGAGGTTGCCTTGGGAGAGTAACAAGCCCCGCGCGCACAGCGCTGAGACAGCTTGCATGTTATGGCTCACAAATAGAACTGTATGCCCCTCGCGCGCCGCGTCCCCCATCTTTCCCAAGGACTTCTTCTGGAAAGCAGCATCTCCTACCGCCAGAACCTCGTCTACCAGAAGGATCTCCGGCTCCAAATGAGCGGCCACGGAAAAGGCCAGGCGGACGTACATGCCACTCGAGTAGCGCTTGACGGGTGTATCCAGGAACTTCTCGATTTCGGCAAAGGCGACTATCTCGTCGAACTTGCGCTCGATCTCGGCTTTCTTCATCCCCAGTATGGCGCCGTTCAAGTAGATGTTCTCACGGCCGGTCAATTCAAGATGGAAGCCAGTTCCCACTTCCAAGAGGCTGCCCACCCCCCCGCGCAAGCATACCCGGCCCTTCGTCGGCTCTGTGATGTGCGAGAGTATCTTCAGAAGAGTGCTCTTACCCGCTCCGTTGCGGCCGATAATCCCCACCACCTCGCCTCGGCTAACTTCGAACGAAACGTCTCTCAGCGCCCAGATGGTATCTTCGCCGACTGGCTTTCTCCTGTTCCCGAGTGATATGTTCCGTATTTTCCCCACAATCAAATCACGAAGCGTGGAGTAGCGCATCTGTTGCGCGCCGATGCGGTAGCGTTTGCCCAGGTTCTCCACCCGGATCACGACGTCGCTCATTGGCTACACAACATCCGCGAAGCTCTTTTCCATGCGCCGGAAGTAATACAACCCGCTCACCAATAGCGCGAACACGGCAATGACCGAGACGATCATCAACTCATCCGGCGCGCTCGTCCCCAACAGCGCCCAGCGAAAACCCTGGATGACGCCAGCCATCGGGTTCAATCCGTAAACTATGCGCCAGAACCCCGTGGGGATCAGTCCAGTTGAATAGACGACCGGCGAGGCGTACATCCAGGCCTGCAGCAGAAAGGGGATCATCTGCTGCACATCGCGGTATTGAACGTTCAACGCTGAGAGCCAGAGGCTAGCCGCTAGCGCTGTCATTAGAGCTAGGAGGACAAGCGGCAGCAGAATCACGATCGCCCAGGACAGCCTAATGCCGTAGAAGAACATCAGCCCAGCAAATACAAGGAACGAAAGGGCAAAGTCCACAAGCCCAGCTGCCACCGCGGAAATGGGAATGGCCAAGCGCGGGAAATACACTTTGGTCAGCATATTGGAATTACCCACCAAGCTGGTGACGGAGCGCTGCAACCCCCCGGCGAACAACTGCCAGGGCAACAACGCGGCAAAGCTGAATACTGGATAGGGGATACCGTCCGAGGGAAGTTTGGCCAACTCACCGAAGATCACACTGAAGATCACCATGGTGAGCAGTGGCTGAAGAATCGCCCAACCCACTCCCAGCGCGGCCTGTTTGTAGCGGATCTTGATGTCTCGCCAGGCGAGGAAATACAGCAACTCGCGGTAATCCCACAATTCCCCGAGACGCAAAGCCACCCACCCGCGCGGGGGTTCGTACACAACCCATGGCGCGGCGGTATCTGCCACGTTAGCCTTCACCGGACTACTTGGCATAGCTCGTCTTGTCCATGAGTTTGATCGGTGCCTCCTCGCCTTTTTCTAGCGCTGTCCTGGTCCAGGCGTATCATGTCACCCCGCCCTAGGCACGCTCCGCCCTTCCGACATCCCTGCGGAAAGTCAGGCATTCCTAGCGGTTCGATTGGCCCTGCACTGCGCCGATCGGATCAGTAGCGATCCAGCTATGTCCGGCGCTTGGCTTTCACGGCAGGGGCGTGTACAGCCGGGGTCGCCGCGGCTCGCGCATGATTTGCGAGGCGGGCAACTCCAGCTTCACTTCACGACTGAGCTGGGTCAAGAGGACGCGCACCCGTTGCGCTCCAGACAGGTGCGCATCAAAGATCGCACGGTAGCCTGCAAAGATGCCTTCGTTGATGACCACCAGATCACCTTGCTTGAGTGTTGCCAGGAAGGTGCTTCCGGCCAGGGTCAGGTCTCTCACGCGTGACCGGATCGCGAAGATCAAAGCTTCCGGCACGGTCGCCGGCTCGCCTCCAAAGCACACCAGGCCGAGCGCATAGGGCATCCACTGGAAAGTCGAAAGCCCGACCGAGCGGATATCCGCATGGACGAACAGGTATCCGGGGAAATAGGGAACTAGCTTGCGGGATCTCGGGTTGACTGGCTTGATTCGTACCTGTGGCAGAAAGACCTCAAACCCCTCCGCTGAGGCCTGGCGCATGAGCGCCTCTTCCTTGCGCGGCTTCGCGTGCAGTACGTGCCAGAGGGCGCTCATCGACTGCCCGAGGCACGATCGGCCTCGTCTTGCTCTCCGCGCATCAGAAACCCAGAGCTCAGCTGCATCCTGCCCTCCTCACCGTGTTCTCGTGCGGGTTCGCTTGTCCCCTCGGCCTCTAGTCTCCCCGCAGCGCAGCCCCCAGCGTCATCTGAGGGGCCAGATCTGCCAAGCCTTGTCGCCCAAAGTCGCTTGTTCCTCTTTTTCCGCCGCAGGCTTAGGGGGGAGCGGCGGGGACCTCCGGCGAGAGCCTGCTGCCTCGTTCGATCCAGGCGTCGATGAGCTCCTTCTTAAAGCGCCAGGAGCGCCCGATCTGGAAGGCGGGGATGCTCCCTTCCTTGGCCATCCGGTACACCTTGGCCTGGCTCAGGCGCAGATACTTGGCCAACTCCGGTACGGTCATGACCTGCGGCTTGGGTTCCTGACCTAGCTTTGCGCTGTCCATGGTTCCCTCCCTGCGCGTTCTGCGGGGGCGATGCTACCGGTATAGGGATCGGGCACCAGATCCCTTGCCCGCCGTCGTCGCGCTTCGGCAAGCCCGGGAGGATTCTGCTGCAACTGTTAGATTGTTCCAGGGGAGTAGAGGGCGGAAGGCTTCATGTCAGTGGTGTCGATTGTTCTGCAATCAAGTAGAAGCCGGTACAACAATGTGTATTGTCCAAGAATATAGACCTATGGGTCCCAAAAAGCAAGATGAAATACCCTGCCTGTGCGGCAATCGTGGTTGGGAACCGCCAGGGATGGCCCCTGCCTTCGTCCCCGCCAGGGCTTTCTGGAAACAGAGGTCCCCGTTTGGCCCCTCGGGAGCAAGGACACGTCGGATGGGTCGATGCCGTCGAGGAAAAGTCCAGTGAGAGCAGGCCCATATGTGACGCGTCTCACAAGATGGCAATGGTGAGCTGCCAAAATGGGGATTCTCCTTGGTGCCCACAAATGCCTGTGCATCCAGCCTGCCCGCTTGATTCCCTGACACTTGCCCAAGAACTGCCTCCGGCCCTCTTCCCTCGGTGGCCGCTGGCCCGGCAACCCGCTGAGCACATTCAGGGACCCGTGGCGGGTTCTGGTTCGGGGGTCACGGTACAAACGAGAATGCCGCGAGAGGGTGCTCCGCACTGTGGTCGCCGGGAACGGGAGTGATGCCCATCCCGATCCGGCCGCTCCAGGCTCCACGCCACACAAGCCTGCACTCGGGGGATGGGCCGGCAGCCCGTCCTTCTTGGCCCGCTGACACCTGCATTCACTTGTGATCTGGAAGCGGCGACGCGCGCGCCAACCTCGGTCGCATCGCCCGCGGAGAGCCAATCGTGATCCCCGCAAGATTGATCGGCCGGCTTTTCCTTTTCATGTGGCCTCGGGGTGACCCCTTGCACGAACAGCCGCCAATTGGATTCAAGCAGCCGGCATGGGCGACCCTACTGCTCGTCTTAGTCGGGTCTCCACGCAACAGGAGGCAGGGAGCAAGAGATGAAGACCAGGAAGTCCCTCGCACGTGGCATAGCTGCAGCCCTCGTCGTAGCACTCGCGTTCGCAGTGGCATTGTGTGCCGCCGAGGCGCCTGTTGCGCCGCCCCCGGATCACCCGGGTCGTCCCCCGGCCTGAGCCGGAGAGGCACCGGCTGCCACTATCTCATTCACAATGTCCTGCCACACGAAGAACCTATTTGGGATCGGGCTCCCGCCAGGCTGGCGCTGAGGCAGGGAAGAGGACTCATCGTGCACTCGCAGGGAGAGCGCGACCGGCCCTGCGCCTCTTGCCGAGGTCGGTGGTCAGGGTGGTCCCTCACCTCCCTTATCCCATGCTTAGCGACCAGGTCAGCGACCCCGACTCGGCGCGCACCGCCCTGGGATTGCCCACGCGCGATCGGCTACTTCTCTTCTTTCGGATCATGCGCCTATACAAAGCTCTGGGCGTGCCCCTCGAGACCCTGGCCCCCTAAAGCGCCGCGAAAAGGAGATCCACCTGAAGGTGGCCAGCGAATTCTGGGAAAGCCCCGGCCGCTATCGCCAGATCATCTCGCGGCCCGAGATCGACCAGCTGGTTCATCTGCACGAAGGCTATGTTCCGAACGAGCGGGCTGGCCTGTCCTTCACGGCCGCGGACGCGCTCGTCGCGCCCCACCTTTCCACTACCCAAAGCGGCGCGGTTGCATAGCGTTGGGGTTTGCCTTGCCGGTGATTGCCACCACGGCACAGGGTATCCCCGAATGGGCGCGGCGCGGCGTCGAGGTCCGCCTTGTCCCACCCGACTCGCGCGATGAACTCGCTATGGCTATGGACCACTTGGCTGAAGCCGGGTTCCACCGGTACGAGCACGGGGCGGAGAGAGCCACGCAGGCCTGGAAAGAAAAGTGCACACCGCCGTGAAGAGCCTGGTGGTTCCCCAGGCGGAGATAGGCTGACTCTCAGTCTGAGGTTGGCCCGCGGGGTGAGGAGCCGTCCGGCGCGACTTCCTTCTGTGCGGACAACGAGGGCCGCGGCCTTCTGAGCTGGTTGCGGAGCAGTTGCAGGAAAAGCCGGTCCTCGGCGTCCAGGCCCAGGAGAAGCAAGACGCCCCCAAACGTGCCTGCGACAAGCAGTCCATGCAGGAGGACCGGCAGCCACTCGGGCCCCCAGGCCGCGCCCTTTAGAAGGAAGAGCGCCAGCGCCCCAGCCGCGGCTGCCACGATCCCCTTTAGATAGCGCCGATCGTAGGGGGTGATCCCCAAGGTCCGCTTGAGGAGGACGATCCCGGAGATGCCAAGCCCGCTCAGCGCGAGGCTGGTGCTGAGGGCCGCTCCCATCATCCCGAAGCGCGGGACCAGAAGCCAGTTCGCGGCCACGGCCAGTCCCAGGAAAGATCCCGAAAGCAGCACCCAACGATTCTGGTGGCCGGTCATCACCAGCAGGGGGGCGACCGATCCCGTGCCCACATTGACCAGCTGGCCCACCTCGAGCAAGACGAGAGCCGCCTGACCCGCAGCGAACTGCGGGCCGAACACCGCCGACATGACTTGCCCGGGAGCGAGAACGATCAAGAGGAAAACCGGCAGGCTGATGTACAGGCCCCACTTTGTGCTCACGCGGTAGAGCTCTCCCAGACGGTCCCGCTCCCCCTGCCGGAAAAGATCCGCGATCATGGGTGAAAGGATGGCGGTAAATGCATACAGGATGATCACGGGGAGGATGAAGGACACCTGTGAGGCCGCCTGGTAGACGCCCACCTCCTCGGCCGGACGAAAGAAACCCATGAACAAGCGGTCGATCCAAACGAGGAGCTGGGCGAAAAGAGCCGCCACAGAAGTGGGCAGGGAGAAGCGCAACAGCGCGGGCAGGAAAGACCTTGAGCCGAACGAAGCACGCAGGGCGTTCCCGAAGAGACGGGCCAGAAAGAAAAGGCTCAGGAGCATGGCCGCCACGAATGAAATCACAACCGCCGCCATCGCCCCTGCCAGTCTCCATCCAATCGCAAAGAGAGCCAGGAACAGCACCAGTTGGGCCGCTGGCTGGAGGAGATCCTCCGCCCCCATGGAGTACTGCATGCGCTGGGATATGCGGGTCGCGGCCGCAACCACTCGCAGGACGACCAGGGGAACCAGGGCCAGCGCGATCCAGCGCAGCACTCCAAGCATTTCCGGTTTGTGAAAGAGCGCTTGCGCCGCCAGGGGAGCCAGCAGGTAGACCAGCAATCCGAACGCGAGAGCCGACCCCAGCGTGGCCAAGAGCGCCTGCAGCAATATGGACCCCAGCTCGCCCGGTTGCCTGGCGCGTCCAGAGCCAAAACGAATGACACCCCAATCCAATCCCAGCGGAGCCACCAGGGCGCCGATCCCCAGCACAGTCCATCCCAGGCCGAACAGGCCGTAGGAAGCGGGTCCCAAGAGGCGGGCCATCGCCACCTGGACTGCCGCCTGCTCCACGCGGCCGACGCCTTTTCCCCCCAGGGAGATGCCTGCCCCCCTGGCTAGCGTAGAGAGGTCTTCTTTGCGCGAGTCGCTTTCAGATTGGGTCATGGTGGGAAAGAGGGGTCAGGCCTGGAAGCAGGGCGCTGGATGGCCGGGCAGCCTCATCGCCAGGAGGGGGCCTCCTTTGTAGAGGCACTTTCTTTCTTGCCGCTGCCACCAGTTTCCTCCTACACTTGCACAAGTCGTTCGGCCGCGAGCTGGGGGCGGATGCGCTGCGCGTTCTCTTTCGGCGCTTGGCGGATCGCGTCCCGACGGGATCGGTCGGAAGATGAATCACGGGTGGCGCCTGAGAGAAGGCCCCACCCGCTCAGAGGCAGGACTCGGACCTTTACTGGCCTCGGGCTTGCGTCCGGGCCCCGCGCCAGCCCGCGCCCGGGCAGTCGAATCCCGCGCAATCTCTTAGCGCGCGCATTCTACATCGATTTCCGGGGGTCACCAAACAAAGACTCGCACCCTCCCGCCTTTCCCGCGCCTGGGGAGAAAGGTTAAGGGGGTATCGGTGTGTTTCCGCCACACCTGCGCCGGATGGCATGCGCCAGTTGGCCAGCCCCGACGTGCCGGGGGGCGGAGCTTCCCCACTTGAGGAGGCATGTCGAGTACTCGTCCACCGCTCTCACGGCGCCTCATGACTTGGCACGTGCCATGCGAGATTCATTTGGCAATCACTACCGTGTCGTCTTTCCTGAGGTGACTGCAACAGGCACGCTGCTTGGCAGGACGGCGGGCTCAGGTCGTTCGAGCGTCTTCCCGCGCTGCGCGACCTTGTGATGTTTGGCTTCCTATCGCACCCGGTCCCCGCTCAGAAGGTACCCTGAAGGAAACTGTAGGGTTACCCTGCTGGGACCTCGGACCGCCTCGATGCTCAGGCACCCCCGGCGCCCGCTCGTAGGCTCGTTTCTGCCGGACCGCCCTGCCTGAACTGGGAGACCCGTGTCGCCACCCCAGCTCCACTCTGGCCGGATGGATGCGCGTTGCCGCCTGCCCCCATCCCCGCGGCGGGTCTCTCCCAGTGCTATACTCCGCTCTCGCCTTGAGGCTAGGCGACCGGCGGAACGCCCACCAGACCTCATGAAACTGATCATCCAAATCCCCTGCTACAACGAAGCCCAGACGCTTCCCCAAACACTGCAGGCGCTCCCCAGGACGCTCGCGGGCATCGACCTCATCGAGTACTTGGTGGTCGATGACGGCAGCCAGGATGACACCTCGCGGGTCGCTTCTCAAAATGGCGCTCATGACGTAATCCGTTTACCCAACCACCTGGGGCTGGCGGGAGCCTTTGTTGTCGGCCTGGAGGCTTGCCTGCGGCGAGGGGCGGATGTCATTGTCAACACGGACGCAGACAATCAGTATCACGCGGAGGACATTCAACGCTTGCTCGAGCCCATCTTGGAAGGCCGCGCCGATGTGGTGGTCGGCGACCGCGGCGTGGCCCGCCTGAAATCCTTTTCCCCTCTCAAGCGGCTCCTGCAAAGGGTTGGATCCTGGGTGATCCAAATGGCCTCGGGCGTGCGCACGCCGGACGCAACCAGCGGATTTCGAGCCATCACGCGCGACGCCGCCCTGCGGACGCTCGTCCTCGGCCAGTATTCCTACACCTTGGAGACCCTCATTCAGGCCGGGGCCAAGCGCATGGCGGTGGAATACGTACCCGTCCGGACCAATCCAAGCACTCGTCCCTCGCGCTTGATGGGCGGGCTGGGGGATTTCCTGGCCAACTCGACCGCGACCATCCTGAGAGCCTATACCATGTACCGGCCGCTGCGAGTGTTTACTGCGATCGGATCGCTCTTCCTGCTGGCTGGGCTGGCCCTGGCTTTTCGATACCTCTACTTCTACCTGACGGGACAAGGAGCCGGCCATCTCCAATCGGTCGTCCTTTCCGCCATTCTGCTGATCGTGGGGTTCCAGGTACTGCTCATCGGGCTGCTGGCAGACCTCATCGCATTCAACCGCAAGATCCTCGAGGAGGTCTTGTATCGCTTGAGGCGGTTGGAACTCTCCGGGGAGAGCGCCTCGACTTCCGAGGAAGTTCGCCCCTCCTGGCATTCGCATTGATCTCCCGGCCTCGCCTGGTCCTTTTCCTCCTGGCTTTTGCCCTTTTGAGCGCCTGTTCGCCAGTGACCGGCCAAGGCCAACCGGCCGCCACAGGATACTTGGCGCTCGGGTCGGCCGACACGCTCGGCCAGACTTTCTTCTCCCGCCACCGGGGACTGGAGGGCATCGGCGTATACCTGGCGCCCAGCACGGGGGGCGCGGGGATCCTCCGGCTTTCATTAAGAGCCGGCGCCCAATCCGAAGTGGATCTTGCCAACGCCAGTCTCCCCCTGACTTCTGTCACCTCCCCTGCTTTCTACCGCTTCGCCATTGCGCCCCAGGTCTCTTCCTCTAGCCAAGACTACTACCTTCTCCTCCAGGTGGAAGGCACCGGAACGGTGTTGGTTGGAAGGGCCTCCGCCGACACCTACTTGGACGGTGCAGCCTACCTCAACGGGAGCCCCACGGACGGGCAGCTTACTTTCGGCCTTGACTACGAGCCGATCCAGATGCTGATGGGTCTGGGGGGAGAAGCTTTGGGCTGGCTCGCCATGTTGCTAGCCGCGGCCTTCCTCTTTGTGGTTCCGGGTTGGGCCCTCGTGGAGGTGCTGCTGGGCCCGGGCAACCCTCTCTCCTGGCCCGAGAAGCTCGGGCTGGCGGCGGGTACGAGCTTGGCCCTGTACCCTGTCCTCCTCCTCTGGACTGATCTCCTGCACCTGCACCTCGGCCCGGCCTACGCCTGGCTGCCGGGATCGGTGGGCATCCTAGTGCTTGTTGCACGGCGCCTGAGGGGACTGAAATCTCAAACGCCCGGAGATCGGGCCGGTTCGGGGGGCCGATCAGTCTCCATCCGGCCAGTGGACCTAGCGTTCCTGGCAGTCCTCGGCCTCATCTTCCTGGTCCGTTTCTACGCGATACGCGGCCTGACCATCCCGATGTGGGGCGACTCCGTTCAGCATACGATGATCGCCCAGCTGATCGTCGACAACGGCGGCCTTTTCCGTTCCTGGCAACCCTACGCCGACCTGACCAGCTTCACGTATCACTTCGGATTCCATTCCGCCGCCGCCGTCGTTCACTGGTTGACGGGCCTAGCCGTCCCGCAGGCGACACTGGACACCGGCCAGATCGTGAACGGCCTCGATGTGCTCGTCCTCTTCCCCCTGGCCACCCGGGCAACCAAAAATGCCTGGGCTGGAGTCGGGGCCGTCTTGGTCGCCGGACTCCTCTCGGTCACGCCCATGGATCTGACGAATTGGGGGCGGTACACTCAGCTGGCGGGGCAGGCAGTCCTCCCCGCGGCCGTATGGGTCGGGTTGCTCGCGGCGGAGGAGAAGACCCCGAGCCTCAACACGTTTCTGCTGGGTTGTATCTTGTGGGCTGGGCTGGGCCTCACGCACTACCGGGTGCTGATCTTCGCCGCGCTGCTCTGGCCCGCATACTTCCTTCTGCGACTGCGCCGAGGGACCGCCCGGAGAATCCTAGGCTCCTTCGCCGTCCTGACGGCAGGTGCTGGCCTTCTTTTCCTGCCCTGGTTCGTGAGGATGTTTTCGGGAGGGATCATCAGCTGGTCCACCTCCCTTTTGGCGACCCCGGCCAGCGAGATCACCGAATTCATCCAGCAGTACAACGCGGTGGGAAACCCATTAGACTACCTGCCCGCCTGGCTTTGGGCCTTGGCGGCCCTGGGAGTCTTCGTTGGACTGTGGCGGCGCCCGGCGGAGGCTGGCCTCTATGCTCTTTGGTCGGGCTTCATCTTCCTGGCCGCGAATCCCCGTTGGCTGGGGCTGCCCGGCGACGGGTTGCTGAGCAACTCAGCCGTCCTCCTTGCCGCCTACATCCCTGTTGCGGTGATGGCGGGCTGCCTTCCGGTATGGCTCTGGACCGCCTTCGTCGGGCGCAGATCACAGGAGGCCTCCGACTCGAAGCATGCCCTGCCGGCATGGTTACCCCGGGCCGAATGGGCGCTCGTCCTGGTGGCGATTGCCCTGGGCGGGATCGGCTCGGCTTCCCGGGTGCACGATATCGTGGTGGAGGGACATGCTCTGGTCACGCGCCCGGATCTGCGGGCCATGACCTGGATACAAGAACACACCCCCCCGGATGCGAAGTTCCTCGTCAATTCCTTCCCGGCCTATGGCAACTCCTTGATTGTCGGATCCGATGCGGGCTGGTGGCTGCCCCTCCTGGCGGGCCGCCAAACCAACCTGCCGCCGGTCAACTACTCTTCCGAAGCGGGGCCGTTCCCCCAGTACCGCGAATGGATCAACTTCCTCAGCGAGGAGGTGGAGACCAAAGGCGTGGGCGATCCCACGGTCCAGCAGATGCTCAGCGAGCGTGGGATCGGCTACGTTTACATCGGCCAACTTGATGGGGAAGTCAACTCGGGGGGCCAGAATCTTCCCCTGGGCGACCTTCAGGCTTCGCCCTTGTTCTGCGTGCTCTACCACCAGGAACGTGTCTGGGTGTTCGGGTTTGCCGCATCCTGCGCTCCTTCCACACCGTCGTCGATCCCGATCGGCAGCGGGCTCGCGGCGGGAGAGGGTCCGCAGCCAAGCTCTGCATTCCTTGCGAGCCCTCAGGCTCCGCGCGGATAGCCGGCTGGAGCAGGGAGCAAAGGCATGCTCAGGGACCTGATTTCCTTGGGCTCGGTGGCCCGGCGCAGGCTGCGCTCACCCGCAGACTACAGGCAATTCCAAGCTCGGCAAGCGGACTTGATCTTGAGGTATCTCGCCTCCCGGGGGATTGACTTGGCCGGCAGGACCGTTCTGGATCTGGGGGCGGGTCTAGGCGGATACAGCGAGGCGCTTGCCACCCAGGCCGGCCGAGTGTGGAGCCTTGATCTGACCCCTCATGCCTCCACGGCGGCTGGCCCGTGCCGCCCGGTCCAAGCCGACGCGCTGCAAACGCCATTCCGCGCGGGAAGTATCGACTTTGTGTTCTGCGCCAGCCTGATTGAGCATGTCCCCTTCCCCGGCGACTTGATGCGCGAGATCCGCCGGGTCCTGCGCACCGGAGGGGTTTGCTATCTGAGCTTTCCCCCCTTTTTCGCCCCGCAGGGAGGTCATGAGTTCGCCCCGTTCCACTATCTGGGCGAACGCGCGGCTCTCTGGCTGAGGAAACGAGCGGCTCCTCCGCCCCCGTGGGTGCGGGAGATGTATGCGCCCACTGAGAATCCCCGTTCGTTTGCGGAGGCCTATCGCGGCTGGGGCCTCTATCGCATGACCATCTCGCGGGCGAGAGGCCTCATCCGCGAGTCGGGCCTCGCAGTAACCGACATGCGCCCTCGGTATGTTTGGTTCAACACGGCGGCCCTGCCCATCCTGGGAGAGTTCCTGACCTGGCACGTGCAGTTCCTCCTGGTGAAAAGAGAGCCGGCCTCGCCATGAATGTCCTCCTCGTCACCACGGCCTTCCCGCGGTGGGTTGGAGATGTGGAAGGGACCTTCATCCTCGACTTCGCACGGGCGCTCACGAGCCAAGGGCTCTCCGTGCGGGTTCTGGCAATGCACAGCCCGCGGGCCCGCCGGCGCGAGACTCTATCAGGAGTCGAGGTCCACCGGCCCCCCTACTGGTGGCCCGCCTCCCGCGAGGCCCTGCGCAAGGATCTGGGAGGACTGCCGGTGAACCTGAAAGGACATCCGGGCCGTTGGGCCCAGATGCTGCCCTTGGTCCTCGTTCACAGCCGCGAGGCTTCGCGTCTTGCCCGAGAGGCCGACCTGATCCACGCCCATTGGACCCTTTCAGGATTATGCGCACTGCCGGCGAGCCGTCGATGGCAGAAGCCGCTGGTCCTGACAGTCCAAGGAAGCGACATGCTCCAGGCCGCCCAGGGACTACTCGGCTCCTGGACCGCCCGCTTGGCGCTGCGCCACTGCGACCAGGTGACGGCCCTGAGCCGCGCGCTCGCAGACCGTGTCCTCCAGTTCGGGATTCCCACCTCCAAGGTGACCATCATCCCAAACGGGGTCGACACGGATTATTTCCATCCCCCGCCGTCGGATGCGCGCGAGAACCAGGTCGTCTTCATCGGGTCCCTCATCCCAAGGAAAGGTGTAAATTACCTGATCGAAGCGATGCCCCAGGTGTTGCGGGCCGTGCCGAATGTTCAGCTGGTCCTGGTGGGCGACGGTCCGCTACGCCGGGAGCTGGAGGAGTTTGCCCGCCGCAGGGGCCTGGAGGGGAAGGTCCAGTTCACGGGGGCCCAGCCGCCGTCCGGCGTCCGGTCCTTTCTGCAACAGGCGAAGGTCCTGGTCCTGCCCTCTGTCCAGGAGGGACAAGGTGTGGTCCTTCTCGAGGCGATGGCCTGCGGTACTCCCGTGGTGGCCAGCAGCGTAGATGGCATCCCGGATGTGGTCTCCTCAGACTCGGGCAGACTGGTCGCCCCACGCGCTCCGGGCCCGCTAGCCGATGCGATCGTAAGTCTGCTCAGCGACCCAACCCTCTGGGCCCGCATGAGCCGGACGGCCCGGGAGCAAGCCGTCAGCCGGTTCTCGTGGGAGAAGATCGCCGCCAAGTTCATTGATCTCTACCAACGTCTGACCGCAAGGCCGGAGCCGGAAGGAGTGCGAGCTCGATGAGTTGGTTGCAACGCAGTTGGCACCAAGCGACCCTGGCTTTCCCAAAGTACCCCCGGCGGCGCTGGCTCTCCCCCGTTTTCTATGGCCACTACCGAACGGTGCTTCCGCTGCTGCGCACGTACGCTCACGGTGCCCTCCTCGACCTGGGGGCGGGCACGGCCCCCTTCAAGGACCTGGCTGAGCCGCAGGCAACTTGCTACCACACCCTCGACCGGCGGGAGGGACTGGCGGCGCTGACCTTTCGGGCCGACATCATGGACCTGGCATGGATCGATCCGGAATCCTATGACACGGTTCTGTGTTTGGAAGTGCTCGAGCACCTGCCCGACCCCCAAGCAACCCTCCTTCAAGTCCACCGCATCCTGCGCCCCGCCGGGGCGGTCATCCTGTCGGTCCCTCACCTGAGCCGCCTTCACGATGAGCCGGATGACTACTTCCGCTTTACCCGGCACGGCTTGTCCGTCCTGCTCGCGAAGGCCGGGTTCCAAGTCATGAGCTGCCAAGAGACGGGAGGACTGGCCACCTTCCTGGGCCACCAGGTCTCGGGGGCGATCGTGTCGGCGGTTTGGCCGCTCCCCCTTGCCCGGGAGATCGCCCTTTTCCTCAACGGGGCCTTGGTCGTCCTCCCCAGCCGTTTCCTGGATCGGCTCTTCTCCCTGCAACGCGCCTTCGCCAGCGGATACGCGCTGGCGGCGCAGAAAGATGGCCGCAAGCCCGGAGAGCCGTAGGTGGCCAGAGGCTACCAGCAAGGCTTCTACACTTCCTCCCGCCGGGTGCGCGACGCGGCCAGCCGGGCCACGCTCGCAAAGAAGATCACATTTGTGCTGGCTCCGCACTTGACGGCGGCGCGCGGCCGGGGGGTGTGCCTGGATATCGGCTGCGCCTCCGGGGAGATCACGGCGCACCTGGCTTCACTTTTTGGGCTCTCGGTGGGGGTCGAATACGATCCCGAGGCGATCACGGCCGTCCCGCACTCCGCGCGAGCCCAGGCCGTCTTCCTTCGCGGGGACGGCATGGCGCTGCCGCTGGCGGCGACGAGTGTGGACGCCATCGTCTGTGCTCAGGTTTATGAACATGTCCCCGACGATCGCCGCTTGTTCGGGGAGATGGAACGTGTCCTCAAACCGGGCGGCCTGGTGTTCTTCAGCGGCCCCAATTGGCTTTTCCCTATCGAGCCACACTACGGCATCCCCGGCCTGCACTGGCTGCCCATCCGCTTAGCGGACTTCCTCCTCCGGGCCGGGCGGCATGGGGACCACTACTACGAGCGCTCGAGAACCTACTGGGATCTGCGGCGCAAGCTGTCGGCCTTCACGATCCAGGATCTGGGGCCATCGGTCCTGCGGTTCTACCTGAGGAGAACCCGCGGGCTCCTGGCTCTCGGCCAACGTCTCCCGGGATGGATGTTGGGTCCGATCCTGCCCTTCTTGCCCAACTTCAATTGGCTGCTTCGAAAGCGGGAGTGATGCGCAAGATCCAAGAACTCCTGTCCAACCGGTCCGTCTTGCGTATTGGGCTGGCCCTGGGGCTGCTCCTGCTTCTCCGCCAACTGTGGGTGTCGCTGGGCACCGTGCTGCGCACGGGGCTGCCGCCGCTGGGCGGGGTTCCGCTGGCCTTGGGGTTGGCCAGCGGCCTAGTCGCCCAAGTCCTCCAGGCCAGCTCGTGGTGGATGCTTTTGCGGTCCGTGGGCGAGGAGGTCCCGTTCGTTGCGGTCCTGCGAGGGTACCCGCGGTCCTTCATCGCCCGATACATCCCGGGAAGCGTCTGGGCCTATCTCAATCGCGCAACGTGGCTGCGCCTGGATCACAACATCCGAGCCTCCACTTCGTGGGGTTGCTCCGTGGTCGAAACCCTTGGCCTGGTGGGGACCTGTCTATGGCCGCCTCTGGCATGGGTGGTCTCCACCCACGCTGGAGATCTCGCCCTCGTTCTTCCTCTGATCGCGCTGCTGGTTCTGGTCACCCTCCTGCCGCCGGTGATCGTGCCACGCCTGCCCTGGTTTCGGGGCACCTTTCCCAAAGGGATCCGGTTTTCGACCTGGCTCCTGGTCGTGGCGATGGATCTCCTCTTCTGGACCTGCTATGGGTTCGCGTTTCTCGCGAGCCTCAATGCTACGGCTGCTTCCCCGTCGGGGAATCTCTTCGCCGCCTGGTGGGTGGCTGGGCTGTCCTGGCTGGCCGGGTTTCTCATCTTTCCGGTGCCGGGGGGACTGGGGGTCCGCGAGCTGGCGATCACCTTGCTCCTGGAAGGGAACCGGCTCCTGGCCACGCCCAACCCGGCGCTGGTCAGCGTGCTTTTCCGCGTCGTGTGGTCCTTTGCGGAGCTGATTTGGCTGGGCGTGGGGACGTTGGTGCGGCGCTCGGGACAGGAAGTCGGCCGGATGGGAGACGGAGGAGGCTAATACCATTGGGGTATTGACGAGGGGGGCCCGTCGGCTAGACTCAAGGACAGATCCTTCAGGTGTCCAAGGAAGGAGGCTCCCAGTGAAACGGATGCGGATACGTCTGACGGCTCTCCTGGCGACCCTGGCGCTCCTGTTCCTCCCTCTGCTGCCGGCCAGCGCGGCGTCCACCACCAAGGTCTTGAGCACGAACTTCACCGTGGTCAACCTGAGCTCCGCCACGGCCAATGTCACGGCCCAGTACCTGAAGGACAACGGGACCACGTGGACCACCGATCCTTCGCTGACCAGCTTCACCGTTCCCGCCAACGGCGGCCAGGCTATTTTCCGGCAGTACGGGATCACGCCTCTGGGCGTCGGCCGCGGGTCGGTGGTGCTCACCTCCGACCAGCCCCTGGGCGCGATCGTGCAGATCCGGGCGATCGAGCCAAGCAGCCAAGTTCCAACCGAAGGGGCTTATTCCGGCTTCCAGTCCGGGGCCGGAATGTTCTACGTTCCCCTCGTGGCCCGGCACCTCTCCACGGTCAGCGGGACCGCCAACAGCCAGGTGATCATCCAGGACATCAGCACCTCCACGGCCAGCGTCTACGTGCAGCTGCGGGGAACCGGGCTCCCCAGCGGGAGCCCTGTGACCTACACCTTCGGTCCGGTCAGCCTCCCGGCGGGCACCTCCTACTACTACGATGTGGAAGAGGAAACCAACGTCCCGGGCGGATCGGACACTTCCTGGTATGGGTCGGCCACAATCGTGGCCACCGGCGGGCAGGTGGCGGTGGTTTCCAATTTCTTCACCGGAGCCAATACCATGCAGACCTACCGTGGCCTCAGCCAGACGGCCACGAGCTGGTTTGTTCCCCTGTTCACTTCGCGTCTCGCGAACGGGCTGAGCTCTCCCATCTCCGTCCAGAACGTGAGCTCGGGAACCATTCCCGTAGGCGCGGTGCAGTTGAACTGCACGGCCAGCGCCGGATCCCCGGGGCCGAGCACCTTGTCGGTTTCAAACTCCTCCGCCTTTGACGATTTGACTTCCTACTACTTCAACCCCGTCACCGACACGACGAACTTCCCCGCCGGGTGGTTCGGGGCCTGCAACCTCAACTCCGGAAGCTCTAATGTGGTCTCCTACATCCAGCTGCGGTTCGTGGGGACCGACAACGCGGATGCCTATGAGGCCATTCCGGGCGGGGAAACGAACAATGTGGCGTTCGCCCCGCTGGTCGCACAAAAGTTGGCCAACGGTTTTGCGACCGCCGTCACGATTGTCAACCTGGGCGGGAGCAGCGCCAACGTCACCCTGGACTACACTCCCAACACGGCCTGCAGCGGCTGCTCCCCCTATTCCTGGAGCACCTCGATCCCCGCCGGCCAGAACCTGATCCAGAATCAGCGGCTGGGCGGAGACATGAACGGCGATTCGATCCGTGACCTGCCGGACGGCTGGTACGGATCGCTGAAAGTGACCTGCACCAATGGGCAGCCTATTGACGGCTTCGTGCAGTTGACCAACGTCTTGACCGCGACGGGCGACACCTATCAAGCCCACAACATGATCACGACTTCCAGCCCGTAGGTTGAGGCAAGGGCGAAAGGGCCGGCGGCGCGGTGGCCGGCCCTTCCTTCGTTTCCTGCCCATGGCGGATTCCTCTCCAATTCCCCGGTTGGGTTGCTAGATGATGCACCGCGGTGTTCTCATAGCCCTTGCAGCCATCGGATTGGTCCTGGCGGCTGGGTGTGCCGGTGGTTCGGTCGCGGCGTCTGGCAGGCCGACCCGGGCCCCCGCGAACGGGATTTCCTCGGCCAGGATCCCGCTCGCCACGCGAACCCCTTCGCCGGCCAGCTGTCCCGGCAAAGGCTCCCTCCAGGGAAACCTGTACTCTTTCTATATGAAGCACAACGTGCCCGAGACCATGTTCTATGCGACCGCAGTCCAGCAAGAGGGGGCTCCGACCGTGATCTTAGTCGGCCCGCAATTGGAGAAGGGAGACATCCAGAGCACATCCGACAGCAACGCGGACGTCCGGCTCAATTGCGTGCCGCCGCGTAACTACTACCTCGTGGTCTGGGCACCGTACTCTTGGGACCCAGCGGTGAATTCCCCCACGGACCAGTCGTTGTTGGAGATCTCAGTCCGCGCCAATCAGGTGACCCAACTGGGCACGATCTACCTGGCGTGGCCGTGAGCCAGTGGCCCGGCAATCGCAGGGGCGCTGTGGGGCAGCCTCCCGCCTCGCTAATGGCCGCCTGAGACTCATCCCCCGCTCGTTCCACGATCCTTGGCACCCTTCGCCATCCTCAGCGTCCAACCTGGGATGATCCCGGTTCGGGTGGACATCGGATCCTTGGAAGAGAGGCTCGCACTCTAGCGAGAGGGCCTGCTCCCCGGCCCTGCATTCCCCAGTCGGCAAGGTGTCTGCCCTCGAGCCGGGAGCGTAGCTCTCCATGGAAGCGACAACCCTCTTGGTCGGTTACGGCCGGACGGCTGCGTCCGCAGACGGGTCTGGAAACACCTCGGGGTTCTCGGCCTGCCGCCGGGTGGAGGTCGCAAACGCACTCTTCCTTCCCTTGCGGAGACGCTAGGAAAGTGGAAAGGGGATCCTCCGAGGGAGGCCGCCGAGGGAAGAAGAGGAGGCTTGAGGTCCGCGGAAAGCGCCGGAATCGATTGGGCTGCGGGGCTCACCGGGTCAGGGGCAAAATCACTGCATAGATGGCCTGGTAGGCAAGGTTGGCGGCGCTCGGCTTCCCGCCCAGCTGGCCCCCCAGCGCATACAGATAGGTCTCCAGGGGGACCAGTGCAACCCCGGAGCCGATTGGCACCGGTCCCTGGAAGGACTGCCAGCTGTCCCGCTCCGGTGAGTACTCCAGGAACGGCAGGGAGCCCGGCGTCCCTCGTCCCCCCATGACGTAGATCCGGCCGGCGATCTCGGCCACCCCCATGTCGTATCGGCTCCCTGGCAGGGGAGCATTGGTTTCCCACGGTGAGCCGCCCGAGGCTTCCCGCTCCGGGAAATACTCAAGGGTTTCGTCCAGGGGCCCCTGGACGCTCAATCCGCCGATCACGTAAAGGCCTCCTCCGGCCACCGCCGCGCCCGCGTAGCCCCGCGGGGACGGGAGGGGAGTTCCCTGCGACCAAGTGTCGCGGGCCGGGTCGTAGGAGTATGTGGTGGCCACATACTCTTGTCCGTTCCATCCCCCGAACAGGTACAGCTTCCCTTCGGATTCCACCAGGGCGTAGGCGCTGAGGGCCTGCGGCAGCCGAGCCCCCTCCTGCCACTGGTTGCGCTCCAGGTCGAAGACCTGAAGCCGGTCGGAGACCGCGCCCGAGCCCAGCCGGCCTCCGGGGACGAACACCTGCCCCTCCACGAGGACGGCCTTCACATCAGAGGCCGCCTGCAACATCGGGGGCAGCTCGGCCCACGAGTCGCTCGTGGCATCATAGCGGTCGACGGACGCGATCGGGCCCGATGAGCCCTGGCCTCCGAAGACATAGACCAGTCGGCCACGGGCAAGCGCCCCAAAGCCGCTGCGCGCCGTGGGCAGGGGCGCTTGCTGCGACCAGCGCTGAGGGGTGGCGAATGGAGCCGGGGTAGGTGCCGGCACCGGAGCCGTGCGCGCCCGAGCGAGTGACGCGCCCACGACGGCCAGGACTAGGACGAGGGTCCCCGAGCCCGCCAGGAGGAGAACGGCCCTTCTCCGCTGAAGGAGTCCACGCTGCGCCAGCGGCCCCGCTCCCTCGGGCGGGGACGTGACCGCCGGCAATGCCTGCGCGGGCGGCGCGAGAGGGCCCTTCCCCATCTGGAACGCTTGATCGGGGGCCTCGCTGGCAGCACTCGTCGAGGCCAGCCCGGCACGGATGGCATACAGGGTCGCTTCCGTCCTCGAGGCCACCCCGATCTTGCCGAAGACGCTGCGCAGGTGGACCTTGACCGTGTTGGGGCTGATATGGAGCTCCTGCGCGATCTCCTTGTTGCTGGCCCCCGTCGCTACCAGGCGCAGGATCTCCCGCTCGCGATCGCTCAGTTCAGTCGACAGGGACATCTCTCGATTTCACAAGGTCCGCCAGGGTGCTCGCGGGTTTCCTGCCTCTGGGCCTCTCCGGCTGGCATCGCTGCCTCTTTCGAAGATGGGCCCGCCGCTGGCTCGCCCACCGATCGCGAGAAGCGCCGCGACAAAGGGTCCCAAGCCTTGGTTCCCAAGAGCCTTCCGGGAAACATGGCCCCGCGCACTCCCTCCCTCTGGGCCTGCGACCAAGAGCGCTCAGGGTCTACTCCCACGGCTTGGATCAAGACGGCCTGCTCCCGGCGGCCCGGACCTCGTCGCGGAGAACACTCGCAATCCTCCCAGTTCTCGAAGATGACGACTTTCCCGCGGCGCGCGCAAGGCGCGGCGGCAGAGCCTCTCCAGGAAACCTCTCCGCCGGCCGATGAATGCGCGGTCGACCGCGAAGGCGCGCCCCAGGTCGGTGATCGAGCGGACCCTTTCCGCCACATCCAGTTTCTGAACGATGAGCGAATTGTCGACGGCTGGCTGGGCCGTGAAGTGGTGGACCAGGGTGGGGGCTTCCTGGCGATCGACCGGCCTGCTCGCAGGGAGCTCGAGCAGCTCGCAGGGCGGGGGGATCGGTTGGCGGGAGTGCCCAGCAAGCTGCCAGCGAAATTGCTCCGCGGCGAAGAGATCGGGACGACCTGGAACCGATCCGGGCACAGATCCCGGGCCGGGGCCAGGCGGGCGTTGAACCAATGCCAAGCGGTGTAGGCAACCCACAGGACCTTGAGCCTCGGGCATCACGCACCGCGCTGAAGGAAGGCTGTTGGTTGGCCACTTTGTCGAGTTCCCCTCCGGGCAGGCTTCCATATTCGATCCCAAGGTTCCGGGCCTCACCGCGTGAGAGGTGCGAGGGCTCCCTCCACGGCGCGCAGGAGATTCTCCTCTCGGGGAGTCCGGCTGAGATCTAGCGCGGCCTGGCGCATCTGCCGGGCCAGGTCACGCCGGAGCTCCGGATCCTGGAGGATCTGGGTGATCCGCTCTCTCAGCCCGTCCGGAGCCAGTGACTCGAGGAAGGCCACTCCCCCGTGTCTTTCCGCGAACTCCAGGAAAGCCGGGAGCCGGTTGCACAGGACGGGAACCCCCGCGTACACCGCGTTATAGAACTTGCCCGAACAGGCATAGGCGCTGTTCAGATCGTTCTCCCCATAGTACACGAAGGCTAGATCGGCGATCGCGACCCACCCCAGCGCCTCCCGATTCGGGCAGGGCTCAAGGTAGTGAAGGTTTGGGGCGCTGCGCCGGGTCAGCATTCCCTGCAGCGGACCGCCGCCCTGGACCACCACATGGAAACTCGCCCCCTGGGCGGCCTCCACGAGCTCCTCCAGCCCTCGCTTGCGGAACAGGTTCCCCTGGAACATGACGACCCTTTCCTCAGGAGAGAGGCCCAGGCGCGCCCGGCGCTCGCTGCGATCGCCGACAAGGTCCGGGGGCGAAGTGACGAGCGGAAGATTCTCGATCACCAAGTAGTCCCGGTTCATCCGCTGAGCTTGCAGCACCACGCGGGCCCGCGCCTCCGAGGCCACAATCCACAGGTCGCACCTTTGCAGCAGCATGCGCTCAAGCCGCCGGAACAGGGCCGAGATCGGCCGCGGCATTTCATTCGCCCAGATGATCTCCTGGGAGTTGTAGGCGCAGGGGATGCCCCGGAGGAGCTTGGCCATCACCCCCGGAAGGCAGTAGGTCACGTCGCTGAAGACTACCAGCCTCGCCCCCCGGCGCGCCCAATCCCACACGCCGGCCAGGTTGAGCTGCAGGAGCCGCAGCGGGCCCGTGAGGATCCAGGGGCGCCGGCCCTCCAGCGCGAGCGGCACCTCCCACAGCTGTGCCTTGGGGATGTCCCAGGGTTCGGCGGAGAGCTGCCTGGCCCTCCCGGCCACCACGCGCACGGGGTATCGCGTGGCGAGCACCGATACCAAAAACCGGGCCCGCGGGTCAAGGCGGGGAGAGGTCCGGCTGATGATCAGGACCTCGTCGCTCATCTCCCCTCCGCCTTTCCCTCCCGGCCGATCCCGAGCCGCTCCAAGATCGGCCGCGCGATCTGCGACCAGTCATGCTCCCGGGCCACCCGATCCAGGCGAGCCAGATACCCATCGTCGCCGCGAGCGGCCAACGCCTGGTCAATCGCCTGACTGAACCCGTCGGGATCCCTGCCCGTAAAGACCTCCGCGAACCGGCGGAGTTCCTGGGTTGGGGTCGCCACGACGGGCTTGCCGGCCGCCATGTACTCGAACAGTTTGAGCGGCGAGGCCGCGTCCGTCAGCGGGTCGACCCGGAAGGGGATCATGGTTGCGTCGAAGTACCTCAGGTAGCCCAGCAGGACATCCGGCGGTCGCGGCCCGATCCAATGAAGGTTCGCCAGAGGCTGCGTCTGCAGCGCGCGCAGGGAACCGTCGAAGTTGGGTCCAATGAGCAGAAACTCAAGGTCGGGTCTCTTGAGGGCGACCTGTAACAAGAGGTCATAGTCGAGCCAGCGCGCCAACGCTCCATAGTATCCGACCAGGGGCTTGCCCGCCTCAACCAGCGCCTGCAGATCTTCCGGCGGCCGCCCCGGCGATCGGATCGCGGCGCGGACCTCCTCGTAGTCGACCCCGTTGCTGCTCAGCAGGGTGTCCGGTCGGGTGCGCGCGGCCTCGCTCCAGAGCGCCTCGGAGGTGGTGACGACCACCTCGGCCAGGCGCAGCAGGCGGGGATGTTCTCGGGCGACCAGACGTCGGTTCGGGAAGACCCCAAGATGGTCGATGACCTCGTACACCACCCTGGGCTCATGAAAGGCCGAGAGGTAACCCCCGTTGTAGGAGAGGACGAAGACAATCGGCGAGGCCAGTTCGGAGAACGCCTGACGGGGCACCCGGGCCAGGAAGAGACCCGCTTGGACGGACCGCAGTCCGGCGCCCAGCGCGCTGGAATGCGGGGGCTCGCAGTAGAAGACCAGGCATCCGAGTCGGGAGAGGGCGAGCGCGAGCGCTTTAGGCCGCTGCCGCAAAGGGCCTCCCCAGCGCACGGAAGGAGGGAACACGACCACGGCCCGCGCGGGCATCTCCGAGACGGCCCGCGCAACTGCCCGGCGGAAATCCTCCAGCCGCTGCGCTTGCAGGAGTTCCCAGGCGCGCTCGTAGCCCCAGCGTCCCAGGGAGCGGGCGGCCGCCTGCGCCGCACTGCGCGGCATCGTTTGGTTCCCCGTGGGTTGCTTAGGCATAGAGGCCGTTACCGGTTCCGCCGCCGTCCGGCTAAGAGGCGTTACGAGAGAGCGGTTCCGCCTGGGCCCAACTCTCCCAGCGCCCCCAGGATCACCCCGGCCCGCGCCTCCCAGGTGTTCGCGCGAGCCAGCGCGTCGATCCGGCTCAGGTAGGAAGGATCGGAGCGCAACGCTAGCGCCCGGTCGAGCTGGGCGGAGAAGTCCTTGGGGTCCCGGGCGATCATCACCTCCGGGATTCTCGCGCACTCGGGCAAGTTCGTCGCCACGACCGGCTTCCCACCGGCGAAGTACTCGTACAGCTTAATGGGCGAGGTCGCCCGCGTCACACGATTCAGCCGGAACGGGATCATGGCCACATTAAAGAAGTGCAGGTAGGAGGGCAATTCATTGTAGGGCTGAGGGCCGAGCCAGCGCAAGTTCTCCAGGTCCTGCCAGCCCTGCTGCGCCAGGCTGAAGTCGAAGTCCGGCCCAAGCAGGACGAACTGCAGATCAGGACGCAGCCGTGCCACCTCGCGCACCAGGTCGTAGTCGAACCACCGCGCCAGCGCACCGTAATAGCCAATGATCGGCGCCCCGCGGTCGAGGACGGGCTGCAGGGCCGGTGGGGCCGAATCCGGCGGGACCCTGCGCCGGCGGGCAAAGTGCTCATAGTCAGCGCCGTTGGGCACCAGGAACGTATCCGGCCGCACCGCCCGCGCGGCTTGGTAGAGGAGCTCGGAAGTTGCGAGCACCAGCTTCGCCTCTCGCAGAAGGGCGCGGTGGTCCTGGCTCAGGCGCGTTGGGTTGCCGTAGAATGCTTCGATCTCGTCGAGGTAGTCATACACGATCGCTGGACGCGTCAGGGCAGGCAGGTAGCGGCGAGCGTTCCAGGTGAGGACATAGGTCCAGGCGCCGGGGACCTCCTCGAGGGCCTGCGGGGGAAAGGGACACCGGTAGAGCCGATCCTCCGGCGGCTGGAGATCCTCTTCGGGCATCCTCTTTCCCTTTTCGCAAAAGACCACAACTGCCCCCTGACGGGCAAGCGCGCGGGCCAGCTGCTGAGGCCGCTGAAAGAGCTGCGTGGACCAATCGAGGCTGGGGGGCATGAGGATCAGCGGGTTTCCGCTTTGCGCTTGCTCCAGCCATCCCGCCAGCGTGCGGCGAAAGGCCAGCGCTGCGCCGGGGTCGGCTGCGGCCCGAATCTGACACAGCCCCCTGCGCAGGCCGAGGTCGATCGGTCGAGGCAGGAGATAGGCCTCGGCCGCCTGCAGGAGGCGACGGCCGGTCGCCCACGGGCGGCGAAGAAGGGTCCTCCAGTTGTGTTTCCGATCGCGTGAGCGCAAGCGCGCCCCCCGGAAGCGTGCGCGGCGGTGGAATCTCTGGGGGGATTGTATCAGGGCAAAAGCGAAGCGTTCTTGAGGTCGGCGGGCGCCACGTACTGGTAGGCCGGGTTGGCCGCGCCGGTCACATAGCCGGTGTAACTCGCGAGCGACGTGCTGCCATACACTGGCCAGTCGATGTTCTCCCAGCCTCGGGTGTTGTAGTAGATGATCCCCTTGACGTGGACCTCGCCCGCCAGGTAGTTGAATGCGTCTGTCAACCACTGGTTCTTAGCGGCGTCATTCCGGCAGGACGTATCGTAATCGGCTGTGGTCCCGGTCTGGCTCACAAAGATGGGCTTCGTGGGCGCCATGGCTTGCAGCGTCGGGAGGTAATTGCCGAACGTAAAACTCGGGGCATCCCAGCGGTTCTGCGACGGGCCGGGGGTCCCCTTTTGGCAGTAGTTCATGTACCCTTGGTTGTAGGAGCTGAACGAGACGACGTCAACCGAGGCATCTCCGGGATAGTAGCTTGTGATCGCGCCGCAGTCGCTGTACCCGTTGGGGGCAAACACCCAGCGCACGCTCCCGGCCGGGACGCCATTGGCCGCGAAGCGCGCCTGGATGCGGGCGTAGGCGTTCTTGAAGTCCGCCGGGCTGTGCGGCGAGCAGCCGTTGTACGGCGTCCAGCTCCCGTTCATTTCGGGCATGGGCGCGATAAAGGCGAAGCGGGTTCCGCTTTGCGTGTAGGTCACAAAGTACTGCGCCCAGGAGTTGAGGGCGGCATCCTTGCTGCCGCTGGCGATGGCCGCCGCGGTCGTGGTGGTCATTAAGTTGACAAACGGGGTGTACCCGTGAGTCCAGATCTGCGTCAGTTGGTCGGTGACGTCGGCTTGGTAGCCGCTGGAGGGCTCGATGTCAATCGATGTGCCCACCAAGGAGTGCTGCTTGCCGGTCCAGGTGTCCAGGGGGGTCAGCTCGTTGGTGTAGGTGGAGGTGTCTCCCGGCCAGCCCGTCGTGTACACGCCCATGAGCATGGGCAGAGAATACGTTTTCAAGATCAAGGGCAGGTAGAGCTGCGGGTCCGGGTCGTTCTGGGTGCTAGGCTTCGCGACCGCACCCACCGGGCGCGGGTCGGCCCGATCGGATGCCCCCTCCCTTCCACCTGGGGAGGCCGCGGTCGGGTCTGAGTAAGCCGAGCCCATCGTCAGCAAAAGGGCGAGCACGAGAGCCAGAGGAGCCCAGCGGCGAAACATCGCCTGCGCCATCCGGGTGGAGAATCCCAGCCAGCGGAGACTGCCCCTTGATGCAGCCGCCTCCGAGGCCGTCATGTGCGGCTCCGAGGCAGAAGGATTGCGTCTCGCTTGGTAGGTCCTCATCGGGCCCTCCGGCCCGGCCTGCACATCCATTCAGGGTTTCCTCCCCGTGCTACAGAAACCGTTCTTGAGCTGGCGGGCGCGCCTGGAGGGTTTAGGCTTGCACCACCTAGGAGCGAGCCTCAAGCCGGTGAGCGGGTTCGGACCCGCTCCAGTACCTCGCTGTACCCTCGCACTTGTCCCGCGAGGCTGAACTGCTGCCGGGCCGCGCGGGCCAGCTCTGGGCGCCGCTCCTGCCACTGATCGCGCCCCTCCACCATCCGACCCATCGCCTCGACCAGCGCTGTCTGATTCGGCTGCTCGGGCTCAGCCATCAGGTGCAAGAAAACCTCCCGGTTCACCTCGAGCGGGTTGCCGGCCGCGTTGGGCACCAGGATCCCACGTTCCCCTTCCCCGACAAGCTCCCTCGCCCCCCCACACTCGCTGTGCACGAGCGGTACGCCCGCCGCCAGGGCCTCGGTCGCGGCCAGGCTCCAGCCTTCCGCAAAGGAGTCCACCACATACAGGTCTGCGGCCGCCAGGAGCCGGCTGGCTTCGGCGTGCTTGGCCCACAAGTGGATCCGGGACCGTGAGGAAAGCCCAGAGACAAAGCGTGAGACCTGCGCGTGATAACCGCGATTCCGGACGCTGCCGGCGCAGATGATTCTGGCCTCGTGGTATCTGCGGGCGGCAACCTCGAACGCGGCCAGCAGGCCCAACTGGTTTTTGATCCCATCGTACGCGGCCAGACAGACGATCAGAAAGTCTCGGGCTCCAATCCCGATGCGCTCGCGGGCCGCACGATAATCCGGCCCCAAGTCGGCGCGGGCCTCGATCCCATTGGGCAGGACGGCCATGCGGGCCGGGTCGAGCTCCCGGTTCCAATTGGAGTAGTAGCCCTTCACCAAGCTGCTCACCGCCAGAGTCCACGCGAAGTGGCGGCTTCGCTCCCGTTCGCGCAGCCATCCATCTTCGTCGAGCCAAATGTACATGTTGTGAACGTGCTCAACGACCGGGATTCCTTGCTGGGCCGCCTCGCGCAGCACCGCGGCATCGACCCAATGCGAGCCGATCACTTCCGGCGCCTCGTGCTCGAGGACCTGGGCCAGCCGGGCACGGTTTTCCCAGGCGCAGTACACGCGAACGCCTCGGCGCATCAGCTCGCGAGCTACCCGGCCTCCCTCTTTCCAGCAGATCACAATGGGATCGAACCCATGGGCCGGCAGGTCTCGCGCCAAGTGAAAGACGACCTGCTCGAGGCCGCCCTGGTCGAGGCGGTCGACGGCCAGGGCGCATATTGTCCTGCTAGCTTGCAGACCCTCCTCTGCTGCGCGACCTGTACCCGTGACCCTTGCCGGCAGCCGGCGCCCTCCACTCCCAGCCGCACAGGCGTTCCTGACCCCTGATATGCAACGGCGCGCGGAGCGCGCGAGCTGTGTCAGTCGCGTAAGACCCATCTACTCAGTTTCTTGGCAAGGGAATGCGCACCGGATAGATCGGGACGGTCCGTTGGAAGTCAACGTCGCACCTCATGCGTGGAACGGCTGCGGGATGACCCCAACCACCTGGTCCGCTATCATTGGGCTCCCTCGCGATGTCCGTGAGGAAGCAGTGGGCAGGGTCAACCTCAGCGTCAATCACCCCGACTACGTTCAAGAGCGACAGTTCGGCCAGTGTGAAGCGCTTGAGACATCTGGTGCGAACGCAAGTGACCGGCCCTGTGGTGCTCCTGGAGAGCGCAAACTCCTCCACGATACTCAAAGTAGGGCCCTCGGATAAGACGCAGCCGCAGGGCGCCAAGACCTCTCGGTCTTGTTCCAGGAAAGGCGGCTAGGGAGCAAGGTGTTCAAGGCTCGCCGTATCACAGCCCCGTCATACACCAATTCCCCTGCCGCCCCCCCAGATTGGCAATGACGCCGGTCGCACCAAGCTTCTCACCGTCCTATCGCCAGGCTCTTGACGACACCTTTCCGAGGACTTCGAGCCCGGGCTTCTTGAGCACAGGCGTCTCGCATCCGAAGCCTCGACCGGCTTCCAACAATCGTGTGCTTGTTTCGATTCAGTGGCGCATGAGACCAGCGACGAATGCGCGGGCCGCGACGCTCGCCTCGGCCGGGCGGAATCCAGGCTTGGTCCCTCGCGCTCCACATACTTCCTGGCCAAGACCCCCTAAGCTCCAGATCGGGAGAGCTAAGTCCACACAGTATTCTCGCTCCGAGCAGGTCAATACGGCCCCTTGCCCTCGAGGCCTTACCCTTGTCCAGTAGCAGCGCATGGTCAGTTCTTTGAATCTCTCTGACCTTACCCCTGGCTGTGCCTCTTCCTCGCCCGGCGGTGTATGAATCCGCCCAGATCCGGTTCGGTGAACACCGGAATGCCGTCACGAATCGGAAACTGCGCACCACAATCGTCACAAATCAGTCTGTCTCGGACCCTACGAAGGGCTGTCTTAGAAATCGGGCAAGCCATAAGATCGAGGGTTCTGTCCAGGGAAGAACTTTCCTCGCCTCTGGCCCTCTCACGGCTCCCTAACGTTCCGGCCTTGAAAGCTAGGCATGACACAGTATGGAAGAACTGCCGAGCCTCGCCAACAAAGTATCTGTCGAGCGGCATCAAGGTGGCCAACAGTAACATCACAGCCATGTGGAGAGTGCGCATGCCATCCGCAAGACCCGGCGCCAAGTCTCCTCCCACGATCGCTCCTTTGGAGGATTGGTGCAACGTATAATACAGCCCGCCAAAAGCATGGGTCTCACATACGGTTTTCTCAAACCCCGTCTCCTCACAGATTCGGAGGAAGTATTCCGGAGTGTACCGCAAGTAATCCTGAGGACACCCATGCAGTGCGAAATGGAACGGGGCGGTTATTCTCATCGAGCCGCCTGGCCTCAGGACTCGAAAACTCTCTTCAATAGCCTCTCGCGGAAACGCGATATGTTCAAACAAACTGTTCGATGCGATCCGATCGACAGATTCATCAAGAAACGGAAGCGCACTGCAATCCGCGACAATGTCTGGCATGCACCGCGGATCCAAGTCAAGGCGGATGAACTCGGACAACCCACCCTGTCGTTTTAATGTCGCTAATCGCTCGGGAGGAAACGCTTGCCCGGTGCCCAGCTCGAGGTGCACTGCTCCGACGCCATTGAGGGCTTCTGAGCGCCGGACTGCCTCCTCAAATTCGGGCGTGTATACTCGAGCCAAATTGACATAGTCAAAGATAGTGGTGCTCGTTCCAGCCAGGCTGTCCGCAATTTCCTCGACAATCTTCGCATACATTTCTTCGGAGTCTTGCCGCAACGGCGCCAGGCACTTTTCGACTAGGTCGAACACAACCACTTGGAGATCATGCCATTCAACCGGGACGTGTCCTTGGTATATCTGTGGGGCGAGACCATCTATTGTCGAATTCACCCTTGTTGCTAGACTGAGCGGCTCCTCCATCGTAGTCCTCCAGCTGGGAGTGGCAAATCAATCGATCAATTCGGTGGCTGTCGGTGAGCTTGTAGTTCAATTTGCCGTACTCCCGATCTCTTGCTCCCATCCACGATGCATCCGCTTCTCGATAAGTTCCCCTACCCTTCCAAGGGCCTCGTCCGGCGACGGAAGCCGATTGGTGCATTCGAGCGCGGCTTGTGCGAGCTCTGCTCGCCGGGTTGGGTTTTCCGCCAGGAAGCTCAAAGCCTGCGCGATGGACTCGGGCGATGGCTCGGCCAGGGTCGCGGCCGACTCTTCGTGCCGCCGGCTCCTGCCCATCACGTCGATGTCGACCACCGGCAGGCCGCAGGCCATCATCTCCATCGGAACCAAGGAGGGGTTGGTCGTGGAAAACGCCAAGCCGATGTCAGCGGAGCGATAAAGCTCACCCAATTGCCTCCGGCTCAGCACTCCCAGATCCTGGAACTCAAAGTCAATCTCCTCCCTGGGCAAGCTCTGCGCCCCAAACATCGCGATGGTCGACTGCGGATGGGTGCGTTTGAACAGGCGAAGCGCCCGAACGCCCAGCGAGTAGCATCGCCGCGGCATATCGGGGCGGGCCAGGAAGGCGACCTTCACGGGTCCTTTCTGGGCGGGGCCGGCCTTGGGTGGAAAATACGCCTCTCGGTCGACCCAAAAGGGGATGCTCTCAGCTTCCCGTCCGTACTCTGTGCGCAGCCTCTCTTCCAGCCACCTTCCTACGGTGATGCAGTAGAAGTCATAGCGGTAGGTGCGCTCCGCCTCGAAGTAGTCCGCCCCCAGGGGGAAGAAGTACGGCTCGAAGTCCTGCACGAAGTAGGCCCGCAGATAGGCGCGGTCTTTGTTGGCCTCCACGAGGTGGGCCGTCGAGTAATGCGTGGCGATCAGCACGTCGTGGGACATGATCGCATCCGTCCCATCCACGATCTCGAAGGCTGGCTCCAGACCGAATTGTCTCTGGATGAAGTCTTTCCACTCCTGTCCGCTTCGCCGGGAGTCCCCGCCGAGGTAGAGCACGACGTGATGCCCCTGCCGCGACATCTCGTTGGCCGCCCGCAGCACCGCATGGTGCCCTCCCGAGCCTGGGGCGGGCGCGGTGGCTACCCATCCGACCTCCAGTTGCTGGGCCGACATCCCCTTCCGTTCCCGGTAGCTGCGCAGGAACCCGCGGTAGATGTCGCCGGCCTCTCGGCCCATGGCCGTCGGGTCATAGGCCTCTCGGACATGCTCCCGGGCAGACTGGCCCAGGCGCAGGCGCAGATCCATATCGTCCACCAGGGCTAGGAGCCTCTCGCGCCAGCAGTCGCGGCTGGAGCAGACGTACCCTGTGACCCCGTCCTGGATCGCGTGCGAATAACCGTCGGTGGCCGAGGCCACGGTGGGCACGCCCACCAGGGCGGCTTCGAAGTACTTGAGCTCGCTCTTGGCCTCGCAGAACGGATTGCCGAGTTCCAGCGGCGCGATGTTGATGTCCGCGCGGGCGATGAGGGCGGGCAATTCCCGCCAATCCACAAAACCGATTTGTTCGATCCGGCCGCGGAAGGGCGCCAGTTCCTCGCAGCCAGACAGGTCCAGATGTCCCACGGTGAGCAGGCGCGCCCCCTCGCGTGCTTGCAGGACCTCGGCCAGGCTCGAGGCGGCCTGCGCAAAGTCGCGCTGGTGGGTGGTGGTTCCGCTCATGTATAGAATCGTCGCGTGGCCGGGGCGCGAAGTTCGGGCCCCCGCGGCCTGCGCCTCTTGGCTGAGCTTTAGGAGGGTTTGTCCCGGCCCATTGCGCAGCACGGCACCCGGGATTCCGAGCTCCTGCGCACGTTGCTGCAAATAACCGGTGGAACCGGTGAAGTAGTCGCAGAGTTCCAGCGCCCGCCGGAAGAGCTTCACCCCTTCGGCATACTCGCGTTGTTGCTCTGGAGTCCAGTTCTCGATGCCGGAGATGAACCGGGGCGTTGCCAGATCGGGTTCGAAGACGTAGTCGTCCACATCGTAGACGACAGGCACGTTGAAGTGCCGGGCGGTCTCGACCAGAAGCTGCAGCTCTGGGCTCCAACCCGCTCGGAAGAGGACTAGCAGATCATGCTCGGCCACCACATGCGCGTCGGCTGGAAGGTCCGAGACCGTTAGGAGCGAGGTGGAGATTCCCGCGAGCGCCAGCCCCTCGCGCACGTTGTGCACTCGGTAGCGAGGACTCTGACTCCAGTCGCCCTCGCGATTGCCCTGCCCGTTGAAAAACAGAACGCGGAACGAGCGGGGCGTGGGGAAGATGTGGGGCCTTACCCGCCGCCAGTCGCCCTCCTCTCCGAAGCCCGATGGACTTTCGGAGGGAACGGCCGGCGCGGAGGCCGAGCTTCCCGAGGCTCGCCCCCGGTGAAGGGAGGTGGCGATGAGGTGCGTGCCTTTGCGCCACAGGGCTGGGAACCCCTCGCGCCGCCACACCCGCGCGCCTTGCCGGGCCAGGTCCAGCGCCCCCGACCCCGTGCGGCCCGACCCGGAAGCGGGCTGCGGAGGAGAGGCTGGAGGCGGCGCCCCTCGCAGCCACATCAGAGCATGCCGGAGCGGAGCGGTCAACCGCATGGATTTCGACCCATACACCCGGAGCAGGTGGTCTTGCAGTTCGGCTGCGCGCGCCTGCAGCCGGATCGTGTCCGCCTCAGACTCGAGACGAAGCCCCTCCAGCTCCGAGACCTTCTCCTTCAATTGCCGCCCCTCGGACTCGAGCTCCGAGATCTTCTCCCTCAATCGAGGCCCCTCGGACTCCAGTTCCGCTAGGCGCGCCCGCATCCGGGCCTTGGCCGACTCCGCCTCGAGTCGCAGCCCCTCCAGCTCCGAGATCTTCTCCCTCAGTTGCCGCCCTTCGGACTCCAGTTCCCGAACCCTGGAGGTCAACTCGCCCGCCTGGCTTTCTCGAACGGCGAGGGATTCCCTCAACTCCTCCAGCTGGCTCTGGCTCTGGGCGAGCGCTTGTTCCCGTCGGGAGGCCTGAGCCTCGAGTTCGGACAGCTCATGGCGCTGTTGCAGGACCACCTCTCGCTGCGCGCCCGTTTCCTGACGCAGGCGCCACAGCGTTCGTTCAAATGGAGCGATTACGCGAGACAGAGGGTCGCGGCTCCTTCGGAGCCGCATGGCCCAAGGAGCCAGGTAGGTGGCATCGTAGTCCAGGTCGTGGAGGAAGCCTGCGCGGGCAAAGAGCTCGGCCCAATACTCTGGCGGGTTGACGTTGAAGTGGGTCGCTTCGCGATAGTCGAAAGGCGTGGAGGTGAACAGCACGTCACCCGTGTGACGGCACAGATTGGACACCGCCTGGCTGGCCTGCGCGGCCGGCAGGTGTTCGAGCGTTTCGATACACACGATCAGATCGTAGGTCCGCGGGAAGGGATCGGTGATCGAACCGACCTGGCAGTAGTCGCGGATGCCCGGCTGTACCTGGCGGATCGCATACTCGGAGATATCCACGCCATAGGCCTCGACCCCGCGGTCGCGGAGGGCCTCCACCAGAAACCCCATGGCGCAGCCGGCGTCCAGCACTGTCGAGGGTCGGATCTCCTCCACAATGTGGTCGGCAATCCGGGCAAATCCCTCCAGCCATTCGGGCGTCCTTTCATAGGGACGACCACACCCGTGGCGGAAATAGTGCTCGTCGAACGGTTCAGCCATCCCCGTCAGCCCTCACGTGCGCTCCCGTCCTGCTTCCAGTCTCCTCTCGCGCTTTCCCTGCCAACGCTTCCGGCGCCGCGCTTGGCGGGGAGCAACGGCCAATTGAGGAGGAGAGAGACCGCATTCCATAGGGCTTGGCCGCACCCCATGCAGATCTCACGGCGGCGGCGCGGACGGTGCGCCCCGGATCGGTGGGGGACTTCCAGCTCAATCCCTACCCAGGCCTATTCTACGACTCAACTCTCTCCCGGGGCTTCTCACCGACCCTCCGACACATGACCGCCAGACCGGTGGGATTGGGCCAGAAGGGAGGCTCCAGCACGAGGATCTGGAAATCTGCGCCTCTGGCTGCCCTCCACTCGTCCAGCGCCCGGCGCACTCCCCCCTCGTGAAGCGCATCGTAGTCCGCGGCCTGGGGCCCCGCGTCATGGAACCAGAAGGAGGTGCTCACGCCAGAAAGTCGAGGGTCCAGGCAGAAGGTATTGAGCTCCTCGAGGGTTTCACGATACGAATGGGACGAGTCCGTATAGATCGTATCAAAGGGTCCCCGATCCCTGAGCTGCTCAAGAACCGTTGGGTCAATGGACTTCCCCAGCACGAAGTGCACGGCGGAGGCCAGGCCCGCATTGGCCACAAACCCCTTGGCTTTCTCCATGGCGATCGGAGAGGGCTCAACCGTGGTCAGTTGAGCCGGAGTTGGATTCCCCGCCAGCACATCCGCCAGGACGAGCGTCGAGAACCCCACGTAGGTCCCCAGTTCGAGCACCCGCGCGGGCTGGCGAACTCGAAGATACGTGGCCAGCAAGGAGAGGGCAGAAGGATCGGTGGCGCCTGGGAAACTCGGATCGTAGAGGATCTTGTCCAGGACGCCTTTCGTGCCCTCGTGGAGCAGGAGGCGGAATGGGGCAATGAGGGGGTCGCGATAGGCCTTTCGAATGGCCTCGAGTTCAACCTCGTCCAAAGAGAACCCACCCTTGAGCCAGGAGCATGTCGTCGATCATGGGCGATCTGGATCCCCTGCCGTCAGCACAAGACACCGGGACCTCGAGTGGCTCGTGCGCTCCACTCTTCCCTTCTGGCCAGCCCCGGCCGGGCTCGGTCAGGCCTTCCCCTTCGGCGATGCGCGCTTCCTCCCGGTGTGCCTGCGGGGCTTCGTGCAGGGAGCCGGCCTCTTCCCCTCGGCAGGGCGATCGCTTCTCCCCCCCCGAAGACATAGTCCGGGCTGAGCTGAACCAGGGTCCGCAGCTCAACCAGGCTGATGATCAGCGCTCCGCGAAAGGTTCAAGGCAGGGCGACCTCGGCTCCAGCAAGGCCTGCTCCCCGTTCGCGATCGACCTCGCTGACGGGATGCTGGCCCCCCTCCCCTTGAGGATCCTCGATTATCGCACCCGCGCAGAGTCCAGTCAATTGCTGAACCCTTATACTGCCTTGACGGATCCGCTGAGCGGCAGTAGCATGTCTTCCTGCCTCTCCAGCCAGGCTCGCCGGGCCATCCGATGCAGACCGAAATCCCCGTATATGACTCCTCCAGCAGGCCTCCGGCCGCGCTGGAGGAAATCCAGCAGGTTTTCCGCTACCGTGACCTGATAATCCAGCTCGTGCGGCGGGATATCGTCACGCGCTACAAGCGATCGGTTCTGGGCGTCGCCTGGACGATGCTGAACCCGCTCGGGACGATGATCATTCTGACTGTGGTTTTCACACGGGCCTTCGGCGCCACGCAAAGCTATGCGGCCTACCTGCTCAGTGGATTGATCGCCTATAACTTCTTCGCCCAGACCAGCACGGCCGCGATGTCCAACATCGTCTGGGGCAGCGCGCTGATCCATCACATTTATCTGCCGCGGACCTCGTTCGCCATCTCCTCGATCGGCACGGGTCTGGTCAACCTGGTCTTATCCCTGGTACCGCTGGCGCTCGTGATGGTGGTGACCGGGGTTCCCCTGACCTGGACCGTAATCTACCTCCCGATCTCGATGGCGATTCTGGCTGCCTTTGCGCTGGGGGTGGGCCTCCTCCTCTCAACGCTCGCGGTCTACTTCCCGGACGTCGCGGAGATGTACCAGATTGCCCTGATGGCATGGATGTACCTGACGCCCATCATCTATCCGGAGAACATCATCCCCCAGAACTACCAGTGGCTGTTGTTCAATCTCAATCCCCTATACCACGTGATCAAGCTTTTCCGGTTGCCTCTGTACTACGGTCTGATCCCGAGCCCGGAGCGTCTGGGCGCGGCGGCGGCGGTCTCCCTCGTGGCCCTGGCCATCGGTTGGCTGGTCTTCACCCGGAAAGCCGATGAGTTTGCTTACCGCGTCTGAACCCCGAACCGCACCCGGCCTGGACCTGGATTCCCAGACGGCGATACGCCTCGAGAAGATTTCGGTGCGCTACCGTGTCTCCGAAGAGCAGATCGGCACCTTCAAAGAGTACATGATTCGGAGAATCCAGGGCCGGGTCAATCATCGCCAGTTCTTGGCGCTCAATGGCGTCGACTTGGAAGTCGAGAGGGGCGAGATCTTCGGGGTCATTGGGCGGAACGGGGCGGGCAAAAGCACACTGCTCAAGGTGATCTCGCGTGTCATTCGGGCCAGTGACGGCCGGGTGGTGGTGAGGGGGCGCGTGGCGCCGCTGCTCGAGCTGGGAGCGGGCTTTCACCCTGAGCTGACGGGGCGCGAGAACGTGTTCCTAAACGGGACGCTGTTGGGACACTCCCGTCGGGAGGTGCAGCAGAAGTTCGACGCGATCCTGGAGTTTGCCGACCTGGGCGGCTTCATTGAGGCGCCTCTGCGGACGTACTCGACCGGGATGGTGGGGCGGTTGGGCTTCGCGGTCGCCACCGCCTGGATGCCGGATATCCTCCTCCTCGATGAAATCCTGACGGTGGGCGATGAGGCGTTCCAGGCCAAGTGCCTGGAGCGCATTCGAGCTTTCCGGAACAGCCAGGCCACCGTGGTCATGGTTTCGCACAGCGCCGCCACGATCCGGAGCATGTGCCGGCGGGCGGTTTGGCTTGACCATGGCGAGGTGAGGCTCCTGGGGGAGGCCACCCCGGTCACCGAGGCTTATCAGAGCTTCTTGGACCAGACAAGGCAAGGGGGAGGAGAACTGCCCAGGGAGCGGGGGCCTGATCCAAGAGCAAGACGGCTGCCGCCCTAAACCTTGGCCCGGGTTCGTGGGTTTGATCTTCCTGCCGGTCGGCATCCGCCAGGCGCTCCAGGCCCCTTGGCCTTTCCCTGATTGGGATCGAAACGGGGAACGCGAATAGACGATCACGCGGTGAGACAAGAGCCTCCCTGCGAGGGCACCCTGTTCGATCGGTTGGTGAGAAGGGACGAGGCACGACTTGGGCTGGCCGGAGAAGAGAATCGCTCCCCCTCTCGGGGTCAGCCTGGTCCTTTGCCACCCGGGGGCTGCTCACAGGAGGTGCACGCCCCCTAGTTGACCGCTTCCGGGGTGAGGCCGACTGCGCGCGCGGACTTCGCGAGACGCGCGGGGCGGCTGGAACATGGCTCCCCGTTCCGCTTACTTGGATGCTGCCGGATGACCTGCCGCTGAATGCGGGAGTGCGGTTGCCATTCGGAGAGGCGAAGGCCGAAGGGCTGGCCGTGAGGTGGGTTGGTAAGTTCGCAGCGCGGCTGAGGTGTGGCATCCCAGGGGGGCGGAGACGATCTCGAGGGAGATACGGCCTGAGTTCGCAGGGTGTGAATCTACCTCGCCGCTAGTGGATCAAAGATCTGGGGTCCGTTCCACAATGGAAGCGCACGGGGATCCCAAGGAGGTCGCGGCACCCTCTCCCTGTCGCTGGGCAGGCCGAGCGCGGGGGTAGACGTTTCTACGCGTGCGTGGGCAGCGACAGGGGATTCGTTGGGCAGCATCGCGGTCCGGGCCGGACGGAGCTGAGCCTTCTGCTCTTGGGCAGGCTCAGAGGAGACCCAAAAGAAGCCGTCTCGCCCGAAATCGTTTCTCCGCATTGGCGGAACCAACCACCTTAAGGAGGGGCCATGAAGGGCATCCTCTTGGCCGGGGGTCTGGGGACGAGGCTGCACCCCTTGACCGTGGGTGTGAGCAAGCAGCTCTTGCCGGTCTACGACAAACCCATGATCTTCTATCCCCTCTCGGTGCTGATGCTAGCGGGAATCCGAGACATCCTGGTCATCAGCCTGCCCGAGCAGTTGCCATCGTTCCGTCGGCTGCTGGGGGATGGAAGCCAGTGGGGCCTCCGTTTCAGTTACGCCGAACAACCGGTGCCGCGCGGGCTCGCCGACGCCTTTCGCGTCGGGCGCGAGTTCATCAGCCGGCAACCGGTGTGTCTGATTCTGGGAGATAACATCCTCTTTGGCCACGGTTTGCCGCCAATCCTGCGCGAGGCCGCCCAGCTTGCCGAGGGCGCGGTGATCTTCGCCTACTATGTCCGTGAGCCTGAGCGGTACGGCGTGGTCGAGTTTGACGAGCACGGCAGGGCGATCAGCATGGAGGAGAAGCCGGCGAGGCCTCGGTCGCACTACGCCGTGCCGGGTATCTACTTCTACGATGGCGACGTCGTCGAAATCGCCGATAGCCTTCATCCCTCGGCCCGCGGCGAACTCGAGATCACGGATCTCAACTGCGTGTATCTGCGGCGGGCCAAGCTGCGGGTGGAACGTTTGGGGCGTGGGGTGGCCTGGCTCGACGCCGGCACGCACGAGGCCCTCATGCAGGCAGGTAGCTTCGTTCAGGCGGTTCAGGAGCGCCAGGGGATGATGATCTCTTGCCCGGAGGAGATTGCCTATCGCATGGGCTTCATTGACCTCGACCACCTGCGCCGTCTGGTGGCCGACCTGTCCGATAATGGCTACAAGGCCTACCTGCGGCAACTCCTCAGCGATGAACTCGAACAGGGTCCGGCGCCGGACCGGAGGGCCGAGGCGTAGAGTCCGCCGAGGCCTCCGCCAGATCATGTCCACGACCAGCGGCTGCGACGTCTTGATCATCGGTGGGGGAATCACGGGCCTGACCATCGCCCGGGAACTGGTTCGGCGAGGTTCCGGGGATGTGCTGGTGCTCGACAAGGAGCCGTACCTGGGTGCCCACGCCAGCGGGCGCAACAGCGGCGTGGTGCACGCTGGGATCTACTACCCTCCGGACAGCCTGAAGGGCCGCTCCTGCCTGGAGGGCAACCAGCTCCTGAAGGCGTATTGCCGAGAAAAAGGTCTCACGCTTCGGGAGACCGGGAAGGTCATTGTCACGCGAAGTCCGGAGGAGCTTAACGGGCTGTTCGAGCTGAAGCGCCGTGCCGACCGCCTCGGCGCGGTGGCGGAGGTAATCGACGAGCAGCAGCTGCACGAGATCGAACCTTATGCCGCGACCTGCGGGAAGGCGTTGTACTCGCCCAACACGGCGACGATACGACCCAAGGAGGTGCTGGAAGCCCTTGCACAGGAACTGCGGCAATCGGGCAAGGTGTCCATTCTCACAGGTAGTCATTTCCTCGGGCTGGAGGGGAGTGGAACGGCCCGCACGTCCCGAGGGCCCGTCCACTTCCAGCGTGCGATCAATGCCGCCGGGGCATTTGCCGACCGAGTGGCCCGCGCATTTAGCCTGGGTGGGGAATACAAAATCCTGCCCTTCAAGGGGACATATATGAAGGTGGTCCGAGAGCGCGCAAGTCTGGTGCGAGGGAACATTTATCCTGTACCCGACCTGCGCAACCCATTTCTTGGCGTCCATCTCACGCGAATGGCCGACGGCGAGCTATACGTCGGCCCGACGGCGATCCCTGCTTTCGGACGCGAGAACTATGGCCTGCTGCAGGGGATGGACTGGGAAGCCGCGGATATCCTCTGCCGGGACGCCCTGCTCCTTTTCTGCAACGCGGGCTTCCGAAGCGCAGCGTTCAGCGAGCCCAAATATTACCTCAGGCGATTCGTCCACGGCGCCGCCCGGGCCCTCGTGCCCACGCTGCAGCTCAAGGACCTGCAGAGAGCCGACAAGGTGGGCATCCGGCCGCAGCTGGTGCACTGGCCGACCAAGAAGCTAGTGACCGACTTTGTCCTCCTTCGGGATGGATCTTCACTCCACGTCCTCAATGCCATCTCGCCGGCCTTTACCTCATCCATGGCGTTTGCCCAGTCCGCGGTCGACCTTCTTCTGGACGCGAATGGACCAGCAACTCATGCCGTTCCAATTTGAAAACCTGGACATTCCGGGGGTTGTCCTCATCCAGGCCAAGCCCTTTGAGGACGAGCGCGGTTTCTTCCTGGAGAGCTACAAGCGCTCGGACTACATCGCCCGTGGCATCCCCTGGGATTTCGTGCAGGACAATTCCTCCCATTCGGTGCGGGGCGTGTTGCGCGGACTGCATTACCAGTTGGAACCCAAGGCCCAGGGCAAGTTGGTCAGCGTGATCCGCGGTGAGGTCTACGACGTCGCGGTGGACCTCCGCAAGGGTTCTCCGACCTACGGCCATTGGCTGGGCGCAAGACTTTCCGCGGGGGATCATACGCTGCTCTGGGTGCCCGTCGGCTTCGCCCATGGGTTTCTGGTGCTCAGTGAGGAGGCGGACGTGGTCTATAAGGTCACCGAGGAGTATGCCCCCGAGGCCGAGCGCGGCATCGCCTGGAATGACCCCACGCTGGCGATCCCCTGGCCGATCGTCCCACCGCTCCTGTCGCCCAAGGATGCCAGGCTGCCGACGCTGGGGGAGGCCGAGAATAACTTCACCTACCCGAAGGCGGCAGCATGACGAGGGTCCTGGTGACCGGCGCCGGAGGGTATATCGGCTCCGTGCTGACCCGCATGTTCCTGGAGCGGGGGGACCAGGTCGTGGCGGTGGATCGGTTCTTTTTCGGGCGCGACACGTTGCCGCCGGAGGGCAACGGATTGCGGGTGGTGGAAGCCGACATTCGGCATCTGGAGACGGAAAGCTTTAGCGGTGTCGATGCGGTCATCGATCTGGCGGCTCTTTCCAATGATCCTTCGGGCGAACTCGATCCTGAACTGACCTGGTCCATCAACTGCCGGGGGCGGGTTCGGGTCGCCCGCCTGGCCAAGCGGGCGGGGGTCCAGCGATACATTCTTCCGTCGTCCTGCAGCATTTATGGCTTTCAAGAGGGCGTGCTCGACGAAACCTCCCCAGTGAACCCACTAACGACCTATGCCAAGGCCAACTTTGAGGCGGAGCAGCAGGTCCTGCCCCTGGCGGACGAGGAATACTGTGTGGTGGTGATCCGCCAGGCCACGGTCTACGGCCTGTCGCACCGTATGCGCTTCGACCTGGCGATCAACGGCATGGTGAAAGGCTTCTTTCGGAACGGGAGAATCCCCATCCTGCGAGACGGAACCCAGTGGCGCCCGTTCATCCACGTGCGCGACGCCTCCAGGGCTATGCTCATGCTCCTGGAGGCCTCGGCGGCCCCGGTCAATGGACAGATCTTCAACGTGGGTTCCGACGACCAGAATGTGCAGATCATGCCTTTGGCGAAGGTTGTGGCGGAGGCCATTGGCGCGCCTTTCGAATACGAGTGGTACGGTGATCCGGATCACCGGTCCTACCGGGTGAGTTTCGAGAAGATCCGTGGGACGCTGGGCTTTCACGCCGAGTGCGCGCCGGCGGACGGGGCCGCCGAAGTGTATCGGGCGCTCCAATCGGGTCAGTGGAAAGCGGATGACCCCCGGACCATCACCGTGCAGTGGTACAAGAAGCTGATGAGTGACGGAGTCAATCTGTGAAAGTGGCTATCCTGGGCGCCGGAGGCCAGCTGGCGTACGATCTCCAACGCGTGATGCCGCCGTGGGAGCAAGTTGCACTCCGACACGCCGACCTGGATATCTGCGATCACGACCGGGTGCGGGAGAGGCTGAACGAGATCCGTCCGGAGGTGGTGATCAACACGGCGGCCTTCCATCGGGTAGATGATTGCGAAGGCCAGGTCGAGAAGGCGTTTGCCGTCAACACCTTTGCGGTCCGAAACTTGGCCCAGGTTTGCGCGGAGCTTGAATGCACGCTTGTTCACATCAGCACCGACTATGTGTTCGGCGGAGAGAAACGAAGCCCATATACCGAGGAGGACCTTCCCGGTCCCCTCAACGTCTACGGCGTCTCCAAGCTAGCCGGGGAGTACTTTGTACGCCATCTGTGCCCGAAGCACTTTGTGGTTCGGTCCTCTGGTTTGTACGGTGTGGCTGGCTCCAGTGGGAAAGGCGGGAACTTCGTGGAGACGATGTTGCGCCTGGCCAGGGAAGGGAAGCGCATCCGGGTTGTGAATGACCAAGTGCTGGCGCCGACCTGGACGAAGGATCTGGCGGAGAAGGTCGTCGAGCTACTCCGCTCTCGGGCCTACGGTTTGTACCATGTCGCCGACGAGGGTGGGTGTTCATGGCATGAGTTCGCTGGCAAGATCTTCGAGCTGGTGGGCTTTCGACCTGATTTCGCGCCGACGACAACGGGGGCATTTGGCGCCGGGGCCCTTAGGCCGGCCTACTCGGTTCTTAGCCCGCGGAGCCTGGTGAACATAGGGCTGGAGCCCATGCCTCCTTGGCCTGTGTCTCTGCAGGCGTATCTGGTGGAGAAAGGGCACGCCGTACTGTAGAGGTAGGGTCCGATCGGCCTGCGATGCCTTTCGGGCCCCGGTGTCTTGCCGCAACCATTCCTTGGGCCCACGGGGCTCACGTTGGCTGTGCCCTTTCGGGCGTCCCGGACGAGCAGCCGATGCAAATCCAGGCAGGTTCCATCTCCGTGGAATACCAACGAAACCCAGCACCCTTCAGTCCAACCGGACCTCCAGAGGGACTAGGCTCCTCACCCTCTCGCTCCCTTCGGCCTCGAGCTCGCAGGCAGGTCACCGGATCCGCGCAGGTGCTCCGGCAGGTGAGTCGGTTCGGGACCACTTCTGCTCCTATCCCTGGAGCAAGAGCGTAAAGTGGCGACGGATCTTTGTTTTGGGTTCTCAGCGAACGGGCACAACGCTGATGCAGTGGATCCTCGAGTGCTACGGCAAGGTCTTATGGCCAGGAGGAAAAGAGGGTTACGGCACTCTCGCCTCCCGGCTCTAGGACATCCCTGAAGGCCAGAAGATTGTCGGTTTCACGATGCCCAGACGGCCGCAACAGGTATTGCCGCCACATCTTACCGATGATAGTCCTCGATCTTGGGGCGGGCACATTCTGTGACTTGGATTAACTGGACGAAGCAAGGGCTTGGTCCAAACGCCCTCCCGGAAGGACGGGCTGACCGCCATCGCTTGAGCTCGCACCGTTCTCGTGGTGCGGACGGCTCCGGGTCGAAGGTGATGCTGGTAGCCAACACCGATTGGTATCTGTTCAACTTCCGCCTTTCCTTGGCAAGGCAGCTCAAAAGACAGGGATTTGAGCCCGTGATGGTTTCGCCGCGTGGAAGACACGTGCCGTTGCTGCAGAGGGAGGGTCTTCGCTGGATAGAGTGGGAGCTGGGCCGTCAGAGCTTGACCCCCTGGAGCGAGCTGAAATCGCTCCTGATGCTTACCTCCATCTACCGGCGCGAGAAACCGGTACTCGCGCACCACTTCACCACCAAAGCCGTAGCCTACGGCTCCCTGGCGGCCAACTTGTCCACCGTGCCCGCCGTGGTCAACAACATCACGGGTCTGGGCTACATGTTCATCCGCCAGGATTTTCGATCCTGGGCGGTGCGCCAAGTCATCAAGGCCCTTTACCGCCTGGCCCTGACCCACCCGAACTGCGCCACCATCTTCGAGAACCCGGCGGACAAGGAGTACTTCCTCTCGCAAGGATTGGCCCGTGGTCTGCGCGTCTGGCTAATTGAGGGAGTCGGGGTTGATGTGGACTATTTCTCACCCCTCCCTGAGCCTCCGGGGCCGATAGCCATTGTCCTCCCCGCAAGGCTGCTCTGGGACAAAGGGGTGGGGACGTTCGTCGAGGCTGCACAACTTCTGAGATTGAAGACCGGGGCCCGCTTTGCGCTCGTGGGGGCCCCGGACCCCGGCAATCCGGGGACCGTCGACCGCGCGACCCTGGAACGTTGGGTGAAGGAGGGGGCCGTGGAATGGTGGGGTTGGCAGGTTGAAATGAAGAACGCCTACAGCCGGTGTCACATCGTTGCGCTCCCCTCAGCTTATGGGGAAGGCGTGCCGACCGTTCTCCTGGAGGCCGCGGCTTGTGGTCGCCCGGTCGTGGCGAGCAACATCCCGGGATGTCGGCAGGTCGTGGTCGAGGGAGAGACCGGCCTGCTTGTCCCGCCCGGAGACGCCCCCGCGCTCGCCGCCGCCCTGGCCCGCTTGGTGCAGGACGGGGCGATGCGGAAAAGAATGGGCGAGGCAGGAAGGCGGGTGGCGGTGGAGCGCTTCACGGATTCGAAGATCAACTCCGCTACGCTTCAAGTGTACCAGCACCTGCTCGGACGGGGCGCATAAGCTTATGAGACTGGACTGGGTACGCGGCTCGCTGCGCGCCGAGGCCACCGGCTCTAGAGCGATGGACCGCGAAGCGCGCCTTTGGTATTGCCCTCTCGGGCCTGATGAGACTCGTATCCTTTCCCGACGGGCTTGTGATCGTTGCTCCAATCGTGCTCGAGGATGGAAGGTCGCCTTCTTCTCGCCAGAGTGCAGTAGCTTGGCCGGCTGCGACTTCCGTGGGCCTAGGTTGTGTGCCATGCAGAAAGATGCAGTGATCCACTATGGTGTGCGACGAGCCCCGGAGGTTGATTTTTGTACCCTGCGGGTCGGCAGGGTACTCAAGGGAACGGGCCTGGATGAACTGCCGAACCGGCTGAGCCTTTGGAAGGGTGATATGAGCTTTGTTGGGCTCGCGCTCTGGCCCTCGATGAAGGGGTGCAGGAAATCAACCGTTGCCCCAAGTCCGATCAGGACGTGTGGGATTTCTGCGAGCGCCTGTCCGTCCAGCCTGGATGGAAGGCCCCGTGACGGTTTGCCTGCCTTGGGACACCAGCCCTCGCAACTCGTTCGCCTTTGACCTTCTTGAGGTTCGCGACCGGTCCTTTCGGTGGGACCCGCGCCTCGTCTTCCTGTCCTTCCTAATCGGCTTCTTCGGCCGGTGGAAAACTCGAGGGCGCAAGGTATAATTGCATCCTGGCCCCAGGGGGCAAGCCGCCGACCAGCTTCTCCTGACCAAAAGGTCGGGGTAGCGGCGCTACATGCCCCAGCCCTGCCCTTTGGTCTGCCTATCGATGACGGCAGAGTAAGGCGATATGGCGCGGCCGCCGCGAAACGGCCTCCCAAGCACTATCGAATATCTGCTTCCGGGGAAAACGACCCCACTAGCAGGTTGCGGAAAAACGTGTCATTGAAGCCGTCGGGAACGAATCTACGACCCTCGACCGGGTGTTGTAGTCATCAAACGATGACGGAGGTCGAGGGCCATGCGTGGGAATGACAGTGATAATA
>JBEKSY010000006.1:0-131335 GCA_049516595.1 Anaerolineales bacterium | reverse complement strand
CCAGGACGATGTTAATCAGGTTCTTCTCGAGGGAGAAAACCGGGGCGTAAGAGAGGCCGACGGTAACAAGCGTGCGGTCTTTGCGGAAAAGAGTCCCCTCCAGGTAGAGCGTCGCCTGATCCGACAGTGGCCAGCCCCCCGCTTCGGCCTGCCGAAGCGGAGTTCCGCTTTCGACCCGTTGGAAGCGAATGACTTGGTCATGGTCTAGGTTCAGCACCTCGTCGGGGCCATAACCGGTGAGCTTTTGAAGACTGCGATTGAACCGCTGGATGCGATTGTCGGCGCCAAGAATAGCTATGCCCTCGGCAGAGGAGTCAAGAATTGCATCAAGTCTTCGCTTTTCTTCGGCCACTTGCGTAAACAGCGAGGCATTCGCAACGGCGATTGCCGCTTGGTCGGCAAAGCTCTCGAGCAGAGCCCGCTCGTTTGGCGAGAAGAGACCCTCGCTGTCGCGGAAGACAAAGACCACGCCCACGACCTCACCCCGTGCAATCATTGGGAGGCCGAGGCCGGTGAGGACGCCAAGCGAGGCGACGCGCGCAATTTGCCGAAGTCGACGATTCACTTCGGGGAGGGCAAAGCGTTCTGGGTCGCCCTGGTCGGGGATGTCATCTAGGAGCGGGTCCAGCTGGCGAAGGAAATTTGTCTGCAGACCGTGGGAGGCGGCAATCCGCCACCGGCGGGTAGAGGATTCGGGGGTGGGACGGCCCGGGAGCTGATGCAGGGCAATAATCCCGGCCTTGCCTGCGAGCATTTCGACGGAATAGCGAAGGATCTGCTCCAGGACCCGTGCCAGATCCAGCTCCTGGGTGATCGAACGGGCGAGCTCGAGCAGAATGTCTCGTTGACGAACGCGGATGTCAGGGAGCACAAGACCTCGGCTAATGTGGCGGTCCGGGGAAGCGCCGGTTACCACTCCTCGGTGCGCTCGGCTTCGGTTATTGAGTAATCGAGGATCTCGAGCCCTTCCTCAATGTTCTGGGTTGGAGTGCTGAGCGGCGGGGCGATTCGGATAGTGCTGTCGGCGCACCCGAGAAGGAGCAGGCCGTGGGAGAAAGCTAGGTGAACGATTTGATTGCGCAGGTGGTGGGCGGCTTCTTTCGTGGTGCGGTCCTTGACGAACTCAATGCCGATCATGAGCCCTTTGCCACGAACCTCACCGATCGAGGGGTGCATCCTCATCATCTCGCGAAGGCGGGCGAGCGCGAGGTCGCCCATCGCTGCGGCGTTGGACATGTATTGGGTTTGGATTAACCGAAGCGTCTCCAGAGCTGCGGCGCAAGAGATAGGATTGCCGCCATAGGTGTTGCCGTGCGCGCCGCTTGGCCAGGTCATGACGCTCTTGCGGGCAATGAGTGCCCCCAAGGGTAGACCGGAGGCAATTCCTTTGGCGGCGCAAACCAAGTCGGGCTCGATTCCCCAATGTTGGATGGCCCACCACTTGCCGGTGCGTCCAATGCCCGTTTGAACCTCGTCGACGATTAGGAGTATGCCGTAGCGATCGCACAGCTTGCGTAGGGCGGGGAAAAACCCGTCGGCCGGCAGAATGTACCCGCCCTCGCCCTGGATGGGTTCGACGAGAATGGCTGCACAGTCTTCGGCGGGCATGACGTGCCCAAATACCTGTTGCTCGATGTAATCAACGACCGTCTCACCGTAGTCGGGGCGGGTGGGGAGCAAGACCGGACGATAGGGATTGGGAAAGGGGACGTGGGTAACCCCAGGCATGGTCGGGAAGAAGCGGTGCCGATACATAGGCCGGCTGGCCGTGAAGGCCAGTGCCCCCATGGTTCGGCCGTGGAAGCCCCCGTGAAAGCCGATGAATCGTTGCCTCGCGGTCTGGTATCGAGCGAGCTTGATCGCCGCCTCGACGGATTCGGCGCCCGAGTTAGTCATAAAGCAAAGGGCATCCTCTTTGAATGGGGCGATTTCGTCAAGCTTCTCACCGAGGGCGATCCAGTTCGGGTGGTAATAGTCGGACGAGATGTGGATGAATTCGGCCGCTTGACGTTGAATGGCGGCGACGACGTCGGGATGACTGTGTCCGGTCGAGCAAACGGCTACTCCGGCGGCGAAGTCGACATAGCGGTTGCCATCTACGTCCCACACCTCCGACCCCCGTCCGTGGTGCATGACGAAGGGCACATCTCGGGCGTAGGAGGGAGAGATGAAGGTGGCGTCGCGGCGAATGTACTCAGCGGCCTTGGGGCCGGGAACTTTGTAGGTCGGGATTGGCATGAGGGACTCCTGGAGGTCAGGGAGGACTGCTTGGTGACGAGGTAGGAAGGGGCTGGTTTGCCAGCCCCAGAGAGAGAGCATAGGCGCCGAAAAGGCCAACATCGTCGCCCAATGCGGCCGGGACGATGCGCAGATCCTCTAGATAGGAGGGAGACATGGCAAATGAGATGGTGGTCTCCCGAACAGGGTCGAAAAGGAGGGGGCCGGCTTGGGATACCCCTCCACCGAGGATGATAGTGCTTGGGTTGAACACGCACAGCATGCTGGCGAGGGCTTGACCAATGTAGCGGCCAGCAGTGGCGAGGACCTGTTGCGCGAGGTCGTCTCCGGCGAGTGCAGCCTCGGCGATCATCTGGGCCGTGATTTGGCCAGGGTCCGCGCCGGAAAGATCACGGAGGAGGGAGGGGCGAGAACGTTCGGACAGAGACCGCCGCGCCTCGCGGGCGATGGCGGGCCCAGAGGCCAGGGCTTCTAGGTGTCCACGTTGGCCGCAGTTGCATTGAGGCCCGTCGGGAAGGACTGTGACATGGCCGAGTTCGGCGGCCAAGCCCCGGCGACCAAGAAGGAGGCGGCCGTCGGCGATGACGCCGCCCCCAATTCCTGTGCTGATCGTGAGGTAAATCAGGTCGGAGGCACCCCGGCCCGCGCCGAATTGCCACTCGCCGAGCGCAGCTAGATTGGCGTCGTTGCCGATCTGAACCGGGCAGGGAAGGCGGTCGGCCAGCCATTGCCGCAGCGGCACGTTGCGCCAGCTGGGTATGTTGGGGGCGGAAATAACGACCCCCTCAAAGGGATCGAGGGGGCCCGGCGCTCCGATGGCGACGCCAGTGAGCGAATCCTCCTCGGCAGGCATGACTTGGCGTATGGTCCGAAGGATGGCCTCGAGAATATCGTCAGAGCGTGATGAATGGGGTGTATCACTCCTGGCGCGGCGGAGGATTCTTGGCTCGCAGTCAGGAAACAGGCCGGCGCGGATGTGGGTGCCACCCACGTCGACAGCGATATGGAAAGCAGCGGTCATGGTGCGAGTATAGCATAAGAGCAAGCCTCTCTCAGAGGTGCGCGATGGGCTAGGGGTGCGGAAGAACGGTGAAAGCCTTCTTGCCAAGGTCTATGTTGGCCATCGGTTTGAGAGTAGACGTGAGCCGAGGGCTGCAGCGCTGGCTGTACATGGGGTGCCTTGGGGTGGGCTTTCGTGGTTGGGGGGAGCTCCGAGGGGGGTGGGCGTCGGCCTGATTATCGGGCGAGGGTGGGAGAGGAAGGGCTTCGTCGTGACGCGGCCCAAGGGGCACGGACCTCCAGGTCCTTGCGCGAGGGTAGGGGCGGCGGTCGAAGGGAATGGGGTTTGTCAGAGCTTGTAGCCTATTCGGCGAAGCAGGGATTTGCGGTCGGCGGCATCCGCATCAGTCTCTACACCCCGGGGCTTGGCCCCATCAATCACGCCCAGAATTCCACGGCCGCCACCGGCCTCGCCGACAACCACGGACACAGCGTTGGCGCTTGCGCAGAAGACTTGGCAGACCTCGGGCACAGCCTTAATCGCATTCAGGATGTTGACTGGGTAAGCGTTCTCCAGGAAGAGGAAGAAGGAGTGGCCGGCTCCGACGCTTAGGGCGTTTGTGCGCGCCAAGTCGATCATGGCGGCGGAGGTTCCGGAAAGGCGCACCAGCGCCGGCCCGGACGACTCACAGAACGCGATCCCGAATCTTGCGCCTGGGACAGACGTCACAACCGCCTCGTGCAGGTCCTCCACTGTCTTGATGAAGTGCGCCTGGCCAATGATTACATTCACCTCCTCCGGTTTCGAAATCGCAACGGCTTCGACCTGCACCATCACTCCTCCTTTGTGGGCTGGGGCCTTAGAGTTGACGTCCTGAAACGCACTCAATCTAGCACGGATTAGGCTCCACAGCGGGCTCGGACGTAATTGCATGCGCCTTCAGCCCACATGCGCATAGCCACTACACCAACCCCATCACAAACACCCACCCAACCCATAAAGCGCATATTCAGGCTACGCGCATGACGCAACCAAACCTCATCTCTGGGGGAGCAATCCCGCCGCGGAACAGCGCACAGGCAAGACGTGGCCGGCTCAAGTGCTGAACCTTGCCAACCCAACTCCGTGAAGCCACGGCGCGCGCCTGCAGCCAGGCAAGGACTTTGCAACCCAACCGCGGGAGGGAGAACCTACCTTGACAGGCAACGCCCACACTGCCAGACGTACTGTCGTCGCCACAGGCCCCACCAACGGGGCATTGAACCGGGGCAAGCTGGCCGCCCGACTCTCGAGTGCCGACCGGGCAGCGCTTTGGATTCTCCGCCAGCAAGCGCCTTTGACGTGTGTCTGGTCTCAGGGATTCGCCCACAGCGGGCTGGAGAGGGAGCGCAGCTTCATCGAGCACCTGCGCTACACAGAAGACATGCTTTCCGGCCGACCCCGGACTCTCAGCAGGGAATCCATCAATTCGTGTCTTCGAGTGCCGAAGGATCAGGCCAGGGCAGGGGGCTGGCGTTTCGCAACCCTCTGGCCAATCCACAATAAGAACCGTCTTTTTGGCATCGTTGTTTGCTACTTTGATGACTCCATCCCACCCAACCCAAACCGGGTGAAGCATATCCAGGCTGTCCTCACGCGCGACTCCTTTGCCTTCGGCGATCCGCCGAGCCAGACTTCGTCCCTATTGCTCATTTCGCAACGCCGTTTGCCGGGGGACCTCACGCTTTCCTCTCGCGCCAAAGAGCCGGCCGCCCAGATATGCGAGTTGACACTTGATCCAATCAGACTTGCCCTTCCCTTCTGGGCGGGTGCCATGGTTGCCGTCGGCCGATCCGAGCGATCCTCCTTCCACATCGTGCCGGCAAGCGGTGCCTTCAAAGATCAAGTTGGGGCCCGTTACCCCTCCCTGGGAACTCTTTCGCGCGCATGGGAGGCTAAGCGACTCGATTGCGACCCGGTCCAGCGCGGTCCCCTTATCGCCGCACTCGCCTTAGACAAGGCGATTGGGGCGCCCACAGGCATACGGCTTCTCCTGGCTCCGCTCAGGATTGGGGAACGGCTGCTGGGCGCGCTTATCGCCGTCTCAAGAAAAGACGAGGACCACTCGATGGGCAGCACCCCTGTACTCCAGGGGATTGCAGACCTGGCGGCCAGTGCACTCCATCACTTAAGCCTGGAGACCCAGCTGGAAGAGGTTCGCGCAGGGGCCGTCCTAGCCTTGGCCGGCGCAGCTCAGGCCCGCGATGGCTATACCGGGGACCACAGCAAGCGGCTTGCCCCATGGGCGGAGGAAACCGCTCGGCGGCTTGGGTGTCCCTCGGATGAAGTCGACGACGTGCGCTGGGGGGCGTTGCTTCACGACATCGGGAAAATCGCCGTCCCCGATCCGATTCTGCTCAAACCCGGACCGCTGTCAGAGGAGGAATGGTCCGTGATCCGGCTGCATCCTGAGGTAGGGGAGCGCATCGTCAGTGCGGTTCACCGACTCCGGCGCACGGCTGAGTTCATCCGCCATCACCAGGAGCGATTCGACGGCAAAGGGTACCCCGATGCGCTTCAGGGGGAGGGGATCCCCCTTGGTTCGAGAATCCTGGCCGTGGTGGATTCCTACGGCGCCATCCGGGACGAACGGCCCTACAAGTCCTCCCGATCGCACCAGGAGGCGGTTGTAGAGATCGAACGGTGCAAAGGCACCCAGTTTGATCCCAAGGTTGTCGAAGCCTTTCTTGACGTTATCGAAACGCGACCCGGCCGAGCCAAGCCGGCGGGGCCCTTGGGGCCCTTTGAGTAGCGGTTAGGCCCGGCTGTTCCAGTACACCTCCGACTTCCCTCGCTGCTTGTTCTCGTATAAGGCCATGGCGAAGAGCGTGTCAGAAAGCCGGTTGAGATAGGATAGGGCGGCCGGGCTGACTTGCTCCTCCCGGGAAAGCGCGACGAGCTCCCGCTCAGCTCTCCGGCAGATCGAGCGCGCCAGATGCAATGCCGCCGCGGCGGGGGTACCCGCGGGCAGGACGAAATTCTCAAGCGGCCCGACCGCGCCCATCAACTCGTCGATATCCGTCTCCAAAATCCGGACGTGCCGGGCCTCGATTCTCGGGCCTTCCTTCTTCGTCCCCCCCGAAGCGGAAAGCTCCGCACCGAGATGAAACAGCTCGTTCTGGACGCGTCCAAGCAGCTCATCCACCTTTGAATCAGGACTGGATGCCCGGGTCAGCCCGAGGGCACTATTGAGCTCGTCGACCGATCCGTAGGCCCTCACCCGCAACTCATCCTTGGATACCTGCTCACCCGAGGTCAGGTGCGTGGTGCCCTGATCTCCCTTGCGGGTGTAAAGTTTGGTCAGCCTGGGCATCTGGGTCCTCCCTTCGGGCTCCGGTCCCTTCCCGGTCCGCATCGCCGGACATCCTTGAGTCGCTATCCGCCCCATCCGGAACGATGAGCGGCGAGCCCCGGACCGGGTGCGGGATTACGAGCACGGGGATCTCGTACAGCCGCGTGAGAACTTCGGCAGTGAGGACCTCGCGAGGGCTACCGAGGGAAACCATGCGTCCGTGGGAAAGCAGTGCCACCCGATCCGCAATGCGCGCCGCCTGGTTGAGATCGTGCAGCGCAATCAGCACGGATTTACCCTCTTCGCGGGCCATTTCTGCGATCAGCAACAGGATCTCGATTTGGTTCCGCAAATCCAGGTGAGCTGTGGGTTCGTCAAACAGCAGAATGGGCGAGCCCTGTGCCAGGGCGCGGGCGATGAGCACTCGCTGCTGCTCCCCTCCCGATAGTGTGCCCAGCGATCGGCCAGCGAGCTCGAGCAGGTTCGTTCGCTCCATCGCCCAACGCACCTGCTCCAAGTCCTTTTCCGTCTCGCGGCCGGTCCATCCCAAATAAGGGGTTCTGCCAAGCAACACGGCCTCGAGAACCGAGAACCCGCCTGGCAGATGGGCGGCTTGGGGAACCACAGCCACCCAGCGTGCTCTCTCCGCTGGCGGCAAATCATGCAGTGCCTTTTGGGCACCCGCGATCCGAACGCATCCCTCGCGCAGAGGGAGGACCCCGCTGGCAGCCCGAATCAGGGTCGTCTTCCCCGAGCCGTTCGGCCCCAGAAGCGCCAGGACCTCTCCCTGGGATAGGGTTAGGCTTACCCCCTCCAGAGCCAGCCTGCGCCCCTCGGGACCGGAGTACTCAACGGTAACCTTGTCGAGGACCAGATCGCTCATCGTCCTAGACCGACAGACGAGTCGAGGTGCGCAAGAGATACAGAAAGAAGGGCACCCCAAGCAAGGCGGTCACGACTCCCACGGGGATCTCCTGGGGCGCCTCAAGAGTCCGAGCGAGGACATCGGCCAGAAGCAGGAGGATGGCTCCTGAGAGAATTGACATCGGCACCAGGCGCCGATAGTCCGAACCGATCAGGAGTCGCACCAGGTGCGGAACCGCGAGCCCGACGAACCCAATGATCCCCGAAAACGATACTGCGGCGGCTGTGGTCAGAGAGGCAATGACGATGATTGCCAGCCGGGCGCGACGGACATCCAGCCCCAACTGCAGGGCTTGCTCTTCTCCAAACTGGAGAACATTGAGCGCCCGGCCTAGAAGGCTGAGGGCGATCAAGCCGACAACGATGTATGGGAGCGATGCCCAAACGGGTTCCCAGCCACCGAGCGCGTAGCCGCCAAGCATCCACACGATGGCCCTCTGCAGGTCCCCTTGGAAGCGAAGGATGAGAAAGGAGGTCGCCGCGCTGGCAAAGGCGCCTATGGCCACGCCGGCCAGGATGAGGTAGGAGAGGTGCGAGTCGGGGACCCCACTTCGGTCCTGACGGGTCCGGGCGATGCGGTACACAAGGAAAACAGTGACCAGCGCTCCTGCGAAGGCGACCGCAGGAACAAAATACAGGCCGACAGACGCCCCGAGTCTGGCAAACACGGGTTCGCCTCCGGGACCCTCCCAGCTCATGGCCAGGACGGCCCCCAGCCCTGCGCCGGAGGCAACGCCAAGGAGATAGGGGTCCGCCAGTGGGTTGCGGAAGAGACCCTGATAGGCAGCTCCACTTCCAGCGAGCCCTGCCCCAACCAGCGCCACCAGCACCGTCCGAGGCAAGCGGATTTCCAGAACAATGGTGCGAATGCTGGCAGGAATGACCAGATTTGGAGTCAGGACACCCCGGAACGGACCCGGAAGGAGAAGGGCCAGGACTTCGCGGATTGGGATCGTCACGGCCCCGACAGCCACGCTGATCACCAGCGCAGCTGCGAGGGCCACGGCGGTCAGGAGGTAGATGCGGGCAGCATGCCCGCCAGCCACGAGCGACTCGACGCGCGGCCGAGACTGACGAGTATCAGGTTGGGCTGCCAGATCCGGGGGGCGAATGGCGCATCACCTTTCGTGCGAAGGCGGATGGCGCTCGACCGGGGTGGGCGACCTGGCTCATCGGGCAACTCAGCCCAACTGGCTCTATGGAGCAGGGGGATGAGGTCCCGACTCACAGTTGCGCGACAGCGCCGGACTTTCACCGGCTTCGCCACGTCAAGTCGAGAAGCAATGCCGACACAATGGAGCTTCGCGGAGGCCATTTTACTACCGCCTACGAGGTAGGGCGAGGGCGCAGGCCATTCCGCTCCCTTGCGGTGGTCCTACGACGGGCCGAAGCAATAAACATAGGCTCCGAGCTTGTCTCCCCGCTGGGATGGGCTCATCGCTAGCGGAACCATCCCGCAGTAGCCAGGGCCAAGAGCTTAGCCGCATCCCCTGAGGGCAGTTCTTACAACACGAATTGGTCAACAGACTTCGCCAAGCAGTTGGCAGATGGGCTCAAGGGACCCCCACTCAGCACCCAGACCTGATCCCGTCGGTGAAAGTCACCCTGGCGACTCCATCGACAGAGAGCTGGCGGGGCCGAAAGAAGCCGTCCCTCCATAATCGGAGGGCAAACAGCCTCTGGACTCCTCACCGCCTGCCTGGGTGGATTCTCCCGGCGACCCGAAGAGCTCGATGCCCACTCCAGGCAGGGAACAAATCTCTAGCCCACATCAGAACATTTGTTCTATTCCCCACAGATTGGTTGTTCCGTTCGCATGCAGAGCCCTGCAAGCCGGCCCCAAGAGATGTCCGATCGGAGAGGATCCTGGTGCGAGAAGGACCAAACTCGGCGGATTGAGCAGAGGCCTCGACCGAGGGCTAGTGGCTGTCAGCCTCCATGCCAAGCGGCCCCATCGCCTCGCCAAGTTGCAGGCAAGCCGAAGCGGCCTCACCACTCTAGACCATAGAGCGTAGGGGTAGCGACTCGCAGAAGGCCAGGGTGCTCATATTCGCCATCCAGATTGTGTTCGCCCAACAGCGCCCGGAGCAGGTCTACAGCTCCCTCCACGTAGTATTGGGCCGGCCCTGCATTGTCTTGGCCGAAGAAGACCGCGGTCAAGGAGAGAGTCAACCTAAACAGAGTCATAGAAAAGCCGCCATAGCGCCCAGAGGCGCCGTACGCACGGCTTCCGCCTCCAACAGGAAGACGTGAAGGGTGGGCAGAGCCTTTTTAGCGACTCACGTCTCCACATCCCTGGTCCACTTCAATCTTCCCCGTCCTTGACCACTCCCCGCAGAATACGAGGACCCCACTGAATTCTACGCGTGCCTCGAGGGCAGGGGGCATCTCCTAAGAACACATCGCGGCTGACAAGTCTCACCTTCCACCCGCCTCCCTGACCTGCGACCAACGAAACGCAATGGCCCTCCCCAGAAGCCCGCGAACCCATTCGAGCGGAGGGCGGCCCAACCTGTTCCAATCCCCGAATCTCAGGGAGATATAATGCAACACAATGTATCTAAAGTTGCATTATGCCACAACGCACCGTGAGAGGCCGCCCCGCCACGCACCCGCAAAACCCTCGGGCTCCCCCCCTGCTATCGTTCTCCCCTCTCCAACCAGGAGCCCCCCGCTTGCCCCAGACCGGTCCCGGGAAGGAGCGCCCCACAGCTTTCAAGCTCCTGCCCGAATCCTTCGATCTCCTTGCCCGCTCCAGGAACTTTCCCACACACTCCGGGAAACCCTCGCGTCCGCTGTCTCGCCAATAGAAGGCCCAAATGACACCGCCCACGCCGGCAAGTCGTGCGCCCCGCCCGCGCAACCCGAATGCAACCATCTTCCACGTCCGGCCTCATCCTACCCATGCGGGCAGACCCCCTCGCAACCCAATAAGCGCCCTGTTCCGCCCGCCAGGAGCAGGCCCAACATTTCTCTTTCTGCATAACACCAACCCTCAGCCATTCCGAACCCCACCGAAAGCGGCCGGCCCGGCGCCATGCCGCCTGCACAGTCTTGCACAGCTCGACCAGGGAACATGAACTCGAGAGGAAAGAGAGGAGAAATGCGGGGTGGCTACGCGCAACCGGTGCGAGGAAGGACAATTAGGCTCGAGCTCGACCTTGCGGGGACACCCCAACAAGTGCGGGACGGGAACCGTCAAGGTTCACAAGCCCTGCCGAGTTTCGCACCTCTATCCCCTAAGCCCGTGATTACCTGATCGAGATGATTCGAGGAGGGCCGGTCAAGCAGAGAATCATGGCCACCGTGGCAGTCTCTTGCCCCAGATCGGAACTCAGACGGATTGGGGAATCCCAGGACCCGTTCGCTTGCTACTGGGCAGGAGGGGCATCGAAGAAGTGTCGCAAGGATGGATGAAGAACCGAAGGCCGTCGTTGGGCGCCACTTCCCCTCCTTCTCACCTCATCCACACGGGTGGAGCGGATTCGCTTGCAGGGAGTCAGGACCATCCTGCCCCCTGCCCCTGCCGGGACCGAGGGGGTTCATCGACCGCCTCGGCCAGCTCGTCCGCGGAACCCTTCCCTCTCGCTAGCAAAGCCGCGGCGGCGGTCTATGCCCGAGCGACAGAAATGGAGAAAACAATCCGCGGATGGAATCCTGCAGGCGGGAAATCCTCAAACGAATATCCGATTTCAGAGCCCATGGATTCCGTTGGTGATCTTGTGCTGCCGGCCATGAGGCGAGCCCCAGAGTCCGTGCCAAGGCCATTCTGGGACTAGGCATCCCCATGGACAGGCGCGAGGAAATGTTCTCCGCTGCCCAAGGTGGGCCAAGGCCCAAAGGGGAGTGGCCGGCGGGGCATTCCCCATTCCGAGAAATCATCGCGGCTAGGTGAGCTCACCTAGCCGCGATACCATCGTGCAGACGGAAACCCTGAGGCAGATTAGACCGTCTTCGCTTCCTTGGATCGAGAGGTGACCGTCGAACCGCTCTGGTCCAATGCGAGGATGCGGCCCCCGAAGCGAACTCCCATCGCCGCCACCGCCGCAGCCGAGGCGAGAATCCCTATGATACCCACGCCGACAAGCACGGCCGACTCAACCCAATGCCGGGGGCGTTCCACCAAAACGGGCATACCGGGTAAGTTGGCCAAACGTTCTCGGAGGCCATTCACGAATTCCTGTCTTGGGTTTACAGGCCCCAAGCTGGCATGAAGCAAAGTGATGAGCTTCCTTGTCGTCAGTGCCTTTCTCATATTCACCATGTCCCTTGCTCCAACCCCAGCCCTGCTTGATCCCAGGGCCCTTCCGGGGGCAGAACTTGCGGCCTAGGTTGCACCAGGCGGCAACCCGACAACATGTTTTCAGCCTCGCCCCCCGGGTCGTTTTCCATTTCTGGCCCGAGGTCCCCCCTGACCTCGGAGCCCGGCACCAGTTTGTTCGCTCTCCAAGTGTCCCAACTCCTCCCTCAGGGAGAGGAGCGTCCGATGGTAGAGGCTCTTGATCGCTCCCTCGGTCCTTCCCATAATGCCGCCAATTTCAGCATTGGACAGATCCTGGGAATACTTAAGGATCAGCAGTTGTTGTCTCTCCTCGGGGAGGCCCCGGATCGCCTCCATTAACCGACGTTGCTCTTCCTCTTCCTCCGCTAGATGATCAGGAGGATCTCCGGCGACGTGCCCCGCGGCCTCGTCCAGGCCGACCACCCGTTGGCGGCTGTGATCGCGGTGCCAGTTCGCAACAAGATTGTGGGCGATCCGATAGAGCCAGGCCGAGAAGGGCAACCCCTGATCCTGGTACGAGTCCAGATGGGTGAGCGCTCTCTGGAAAACTCTGGCGGTCAGGTCTTCGGCTTCGTGCTCGTTTCCCGTCCGGTAGTAGACGTAGGTGTAGATCCGCCGCACGTAGCGCTCGTAGAGGAGACCAAACGCCTCCTGGTTCCGCTTGGCTTGGCGGATCAGCTTCGGCTCATCCGAACTGGGGTTCACCGACGCAGCTGGCCCACTCGTGCGCCTGATGTGATAACACGGCGGGCACTCCTCCGTTGCTGGGGTCGGCTGCGAGTATATCGCAGCCCGGGTTGAGGGGCAGTCAATTCAAACTAGCTGAGGAATCAGAGAGACCTCTCCGCCGGAGGCCCCCTACCTGGCCGATTCGGGGGGGCGCACGAGGCCAGCCCAGGTCTCGCGCGAGTTGGAGGAAGGGTTAGCTTTTCTTCTTCCTCAGCCCGACCTTGCGATGGACAGGCGCTCGTGGGCTCAGGTGCGCCCGAGAAGACACCAACCTCCTGGCGAGGTGCGTTGACCGGGCCTTTCTGCGGGTGGCTGGACGGTGTCCCCCTGCCCGCCCCGCTACTCGAGAGTGCCACGACCCGCCCACGGCCTTCTTCCGTGCCTCAGCTTTTGGCGGGCGGGGGGGGTTGACGCGTCGACCCGCAAGGCCTCGCTTGGCGGTGAGTGCCCGAGGCACCGGTCCAGGAACTGCCGGTCCCTCTCGCAGGTAGCGGTCGTAGAGCGCAATCAGGTTTTGCAAATGCAGCTCGCTCGCCAATCCGTTCAGCAAGATCCGGCTCATTCCGCACTGTTCGATGCTGATCTGCTGCAGATCGTCCTTGGTCCAGCCGCGGCGCAGGGCTCCCCGCACTTCCTTTTCGATCCGGTCGAGGTAGGTCAGATGCGAGGTGATCATCTCATCGATTTCCCCTCGCAGGATGACCTCACCATGGCCCTGGACGACATTCTCCAGGCCCATCCGGGAAATCGTCTTCAGACTCTGGCGCATCTGTTCCATATCGCCGTCGCGCACATGGGGAATCGGCATGACCACGTCGCCCGCGAAGAGAATTCGATCCTCCTCAAGCAGAACTCCAATACCATCCGGGCTATGGCCCGGGAGGTGAATCAAGCGCAGGCTTCGCTTTCCAAGCTGGAGGCTGGCGCTTCCCTGGCGAAAAGTGATGGCCGGCAGGACCACTTGCAGGTCTCCCAAGGCGGCGTTATCTGCCCTAGCCGCCGCCAGCGCGGCCCGACCCCGGGTGTCCAGGAGAGACCGGCAGAATTCATGTGCCACGACCGTCGCTTGCGGAAAAAGGCACGATCCGCTGGTATGATCTGCATGGAAATGCGTGTTGACGACGTAACGTACCCGCGACTCAAGGCGTGTCTCAAGAAAGGAGCGGATCTCCCGTGTTTCCTCGGGCAGGGCGAGAGTGTCAATCAGCACCGTGCCCTCTGGTGTGACCACGGCCCCAGCGACTACTTGGACGTAGATGTCGCTGGAGAAATAGTAGACATCCTCAGCGATCCGCTCCCGTATCATCTGGCTCTCTCTCCGGTACCATTCCTCATCGGCCTAGCGGTCAGCCGACCGACATGGCAGCCTTATGAAAAAAACACCTCCGCCGGCCGCCCGCCTGTCCCATTCGTGGTCGCGCCTCCGGGACAATAGCACATTTGAGTTGGATAAGTCAAGCAACGCAAAACATATTGCTGAATTGTATTGGTCCGCAATCAGGACCACAAGGAACACAGGGCCTACGATCGGGGGGCCCAGGGGAACTGTCCGCGGCTCCAGGTTGACACCGCCCCGCCCCGGTGCTAACATCGCGTTTCAAACGGGGATCTGAAAAGGCAACGATTGTGAGGAGTAGGCGGATAACGGCTGCCAGAGAAGGTCGGGCCAAAGGCTGGAAGCCCCCTCAGCGCGTTCCGCCAAAGGTCGCGCGATCGCCCGCTGCAGAAACGGACTCCGGATTAGATCAGCGCGGGGCGGCCCGTTATAGCCGTTGAGTGTGCACCCCGCGGGGTCTTGAGGGGTGCGAAGCGAGGTGGTACCGCGAGGGGCCAACGCCCTTTCGTCCTCGAGGACGAAAGGGCGTTTTCCATTGGCGCGGATGTGATCCTGGACGGGAGGCCGAATTGGAAAGGCAACCATTAGCCAAGACGTTTGACTTTGCGGCCATTGAACAACCGCTCTACCGTTGGTGGGAACGGAGCGGGTATTTCCGCCCCGCCAACGACCCCACCCGCCCAGGATTCGATCCCTCCCGGACGCCTTTTGTCATTGCTATCCCCCCTCCTAACGTGACGGGCGAGCTCCACCTGGGGCATGCAATGGCCGTCTCCATCGAAGATCTACTCATCCGATACCACCGCATGCGAGGAATCCCTACTCTCTGGATCCCCGGATCGGACCACGCGGGAATCGCAACCCAGTTGCAGGTGGAGAGAATGTTGGAACGCGAGGGAAAGCGCCGCGAGGATCTGGGCCGCGAAGCCTTTGTCGAAAAAGTTTGGCAGTGGAAAGAAAAATACGGCGGCATTATCTTTGACCAACTCCGCCGTCTGGGGGCAAGTTGCGATTGGGAGCGCACTTGTTTTACCCTCGATGAGGGCCTCACCCAGGCCGTGCGCCACGCTTTCGTCAGCCTATATGAAAAGGGGCTGATCTATCGTGGGCCCCGCCTGATCAACTGGTCTCCAGGTCTCCGCACCGCGGTCAGCGATCTCGAAGTGGAGTACTCCGAAGAGCCGGGAACCCTCTACTTCTTCAAGTATCGGCTCCAAGATTCCGGCCAATACATTCCGGTGGCCACCACCCGACCCGAGACCATCCTGGGCGACTCCGCCGTGGCGGTCCATCCCGAGGACGCTCGCTTCCGGGAGTATGTGGGCCGGACCGTTCTCGTCCCCATCCTGGGCCGGAAGATCCCGGTCATCGCCGATGCGCGCGTCGATCGGGAATTCGGTACCGGAGCCTTGAAGATCACCCCCGCACACGATCCCACAGACTATCAGATCGGACAGGACCACGGATTGGCGATCATTCCCATTCTCGATGAGCGGGCGCGGATCAACCAGGCGGGGGGACCGTACGAAGGTCTGGACCGCTTTGAGTGCCGCCAGCGCATATGGCGCGATATGCGCGAACAGGACCTCGTCCTCAAGGAGGAACCCTACCTCCTGCACATCCCCCGCTCCCAACGCGGGGGGGAAATCATCGAACCCATGCTCTCCACTCAATGGTTCGTTCGCATGAAACCTCTGGCTGAGCCCGCCCTGGCCGCAGTGCGGGACGGGCGCGTTCGCATCCTGCCGGAGCGCTTCGAGAAGGTCTACACCAACTGGCTCGAAAGCATCCAGGACTGGTGCATCTCGCGCCAACTATGGTGGGGACATCGCATCCCGGTTTGGTACTGCCCGGACGGTCACATGACCTGCTCCCTCGAAGAGCCCGCCCAATGCAAGGCATGCGGGAGTCATAACCTGAGACAGGATGAGGACGTTCTGGATACCTGGTTCTCCTCGGGTCTGTGGCCGTTCTCAACCCTGGGATGGCCCGAGTCCACCCCCGACCTCAGATACTTCTACCCTACGACGGTGCTGGAAACAGGCTATGACATCCTTTTCTTCTGGGTGGCTCGCATGATCATGATGGGGATCGAGTTCACCGGCCAACCACCCTTTGGCACCGTGTACCTTCACGGCATCATGCGCGACGGACAAGGGCGCAAGATGTCCAAAAGCACAGGCAATGTGGTGGACCCGCGCTGGGTGATGGATGGGGCCTCCGTGGACCAGATTCGAGCCTCCGGCACGAGTGGTGAGCTAGCTGAAAAATACCCCCAAGGCTTGCCCGCCATGGGGACGGATGCGCTCCGATTTACCTTGCTGACCAGCGGCAGCCCTGGCAACGATTTGAACCTCAGCCTCGAGCGGGTCGAGGCGAACCGAAACTTCGCCAACAAGCTCTGGAACGCGGGCAGGTTTGTGATAGGCAGTCTGGAGCGCGTGCCGACGGGGAGGGACCTTTCGGGCCCCAACGCCTCTCCGACCCTGGCGGACCGATGGATACGGTCCCGACTCTCTCAAGTCGTCACCACGGTCACGGGTCTCCTGGACGGCTATCAATTCGGGGAGGCTGGCCGCCTAGTGTACGATTTCTTCTGGACTGAATTCGCCGACTGGTATGTCGAGATCTCGAAACTGCAGTTGGCGGAAGGAGGCCAACGAGCCTATGGGACTGCGCTCTTGCTTTCTCAAGTGCTGGAGACCAGCCTGCGCCTGCTCCACCCCTACACGCCCTTTGTGACCGAGGAACTCTATGGGCACCTCCAACGCGCGTGCCAGGGACTGGGCCCGGACTTCGGCCCGCCCACGGGATGGCCGGAGGCCCTGATGATCGCGCCTTGGCCCGCAGGGCTGGTTTCCAGCGACCGCGAGGCATTAGAGGACTTCACGCTGTTCATGGAAGTGGTTCGGTCCATTCGGAATCTGCGCACCCAACGCAAAGTCCCGGCGGCTTCTCGCATCCCAGCCCGGATTATCAGCGACAAACATATCGCCACAATGAGATCCATGGGGGCTGCCTTGGGGTTCCTGGCACATCTCGACCTGACCAAGGTGGAGTTTCTCAAGGATCGACCCGTCGAGGCCGAGGGCTGGGTGGTCCTGGCAGCGGGTCCCGTCGAGGTCCACCTCGCCCTGAGCGAAGCGACGGACCCGGCCGTGGAGCTGGCTCGCCTCAAGAAAGACCTGAGCCAGGTGGAATCCCAAATCCATCGCCTGCAGGCGCTGCTGGCAGGCGAGTTTGCCAACCGGGCGCCCCAGGCGGTGGTGGAAAAGGAGCGGGCCAAGCTCGTCAACCTGCAGGAAGCGCGGGAGAGGCTTCTTCAACAGGTGGACACCCTCCCCCCTTGCGTGCCCTCGTAAGACCAAGACTGCCAGCCGGAGGATACCCGCGCATGTCCATCCAAGCTCCGGTTCTTTTCGAAATCACGGCCAGCGACTCGCACCTGGCGATATTGCTTCCCGTCATGAAGATGCTCCGCGAGGGGGGAACCCCACTGGTCCTCTTCTCAGACTGCGAAATCCTTCGCACGGAGAGCCGGGTCTCGCCCCTGGAGGAAGCCTCCATCCCCTTTGTTCGACTGGCGGAGCACCCGCTGCCCGGCCCGGATCTTGACTGGGAACTAGAAGCCGTGCCTCTCCGGGCCCGAATTGAAGCCGAAGTAACTCGGCTTCACCCTTCGGCCGTGGTGGTGCTCAACGATCGCAATTTCCCTTCCAATACCTACATCCGCCGCGCGCGCAGGCTGGGTATTCCAACCCTTCTCGTTCAGGAGAGCTTGCGCAAAGACCTATTTCAAGAGCCCACGTTGCGCAAATTGCTCTTTCGCTGGAGGAGGAGAATCCTCTTCGGCATTGAGGGCGGCCTTCGCAAGTACGGCCAGGGGAAGTGCGATTGGTATGCGGCCTGGGGAGAGACCTCCGTGGAGTACTTTCGCAAGGTCGGGGTACCCCGGGACCGAATCCGCATCACTGGCAATCCCCGCTTCGATCAGTTGGCCACCGCGCGGGGGGAGCGGTCCAACCAGGCGCTGCGTGCCGGACTGGGATTCGCGCCGAACGGATTCCTGCTGACCTTCCTGAGCAGCCCGATCGAAAAGATGCTTCTGGTGTCGGCCCGGGAGAAGGAGGAGGCCTTGTCCAGATTCCTTAAGTGGGTGCAAGCCCTGCGCTCCGAGCCGGGCTGGAAGGAATTGGGCGTGGTTTTCAAACTCCACCGAGGAGAGAGCGCGGAACGCTTCCGCGACTTTCTGCGGATGAGCGAGGCCCAGGGATTTGCTCAGGTCGCGGAGGCAGAGCTGTACCCCTTGGTTTCGGGTTCGGACGCCACGCTGATGTTCAGTACCACGGCCGGCCTGGAGGCGGCCCTCCTGGGCACTCCCGTCGGGATTCTGGGACTTTCCAAGCCTCTGGACGACTGGGATCTTGTCGGACGAGGAGTTGCCACCCAGGTTACTAGCCTTGAAAACCTGCGGGCTTTCCTGGAGAAAGTGAACACGGTTCGCGATCTCGGGTGGAAGGTCCGAGAGGCGGCCCGTGCCTATGTCGCACATATTGGCGAAGCCAGCCAGTGCGTTGCCCGCATGATCGAGCAGGTGGCCCGAGGGGAGATCCCTCAATAGAAAGGGTCCTTCCGCGGCGCCTACCGCGAGTCCTGTCCTTGCCGGGACCATGGATCCGGCGTATATTGGTCAGCAGATGAGCCACGACTCAAGGGAATCCTTCCCCAAAAGGACTCCGCATCGCTCGAACTCCTGGCTGGTCGCCTTGGCGGTCCTGCTGGTTCTTCTTTTGCTCGGGGAACTCTGGAGGCGGATCGGGCAGGCCAGTGATCTTCGCGCCCTCCAGGATCGGCTGGCTGCTCAAGTCACGGCACTTGCAAGTCAATCCAGTCAATTGGGCACGTCGATCGCTGGGGCTCACAGTGACGAAGCCGTTGCGGAGTGGGCGCGCAGTGAAGGGAAAATGGCCCGGCCAGGAGAGGTGCTTGTGCAGCCTGTGACTCCCGCTGGCGCTCCGGCGGCACAGCCCACGCCCACCCCCCCACCACAGGTTCCTGCGAACTGGAGCATCTGGTGGGAGTGGCTATGGGGCCAGGATTAAGCCTGCGCCTCCGGCCGGTTCCCGCCCCCAGGCTAGGCGCGGATCGTGCGATAAAAGAGGGGTAGGGAATCCACCGGCCGCCGCGCAATCTGAAACGCCGGCCGGAGCTCCTGCAGTGCTTGCTCCAGGTGTTCTTGCGTGCGGGCATGCACATCGCACAGCGCATCCCCGAATTGGACCGAATCCCCCACCTTGTGCCGCAACACAATCCCGACGGCGTGATCAATAGGATCCTCTCTTCTAGATCGACCCGCACCCAACTGCATCGAGGCCTGACCAATCAACCTCGCATTGGCTTCCGACACCCACCCCTTGCTCCAGGCGGCCAAGGAGCCTCGGATCGGAGCCGAGGGCAGGAGGTCGGGATCGCGGATGAAAGCGGGGTCCCCGCCCTGGGCTCGGACGAGGGCTTCGAACTTCTCGAGCGCACGCCCGTCGTCGAGCGCAGCTCTTGCCAGGCCACGTCCCGTGGCCGGGGAGGAGGCTTGGCGGGCGATCACTAGCATGTGGGCAGCCACTGTCAGGCAATGCTCCTCAAAATCGCGAGGCCCCTCCCCCTTCAGGGTGTTCACAGCCTCGCGCACCTCCAGCGCGTTGCCCACCGCGCGGCCGAGCGGCTGATTCATATCAGCGATGAGCGCCACCACTTGGCGACCGAGACGGGTGCCAATCTGAACCATGAGCCGACCGAGTCGGGAGGCTTCGCGCACATTCGGCATGAAGGCCCCATGACCCGCCTTGACATCCAGTACGATTCCCTGGGCTCCTCCCGCGAGCTTTTTCGACATCACGCTCGAGGCAATCAGCGGAAGAGAGGGCACCGTCGCGGTGACGTCCCGCAGGGCGTACAGCCGACCATCGGCGGGTGCCAATTCCGCCGTCTGACCGCACAGGACGAGTCCCACCTCTCGGAGTTGTTGCAGGAACTGGTCGCGGGAGAGGTCCGTGCGGAATCCAGCGATCGACTCCATCTTGTCGAGCGTTCCTCCGGAATATCCCAGCCCCCTTCCCGACATCTTCCCGACGGGGACCCCACACGCGGCGACCACGGGTTCCACGACCAGGGTCGTCTTGTCGCCCACCCCGCCCGTAGAGTGTTTGTCCACCGCAAAAGGGACAACTCGGCTCAAGTCCAGCATCTCCCCTGAGCGCGCCATGGCCAGGGTCAGGTCGGTCGTCTCGCGCAGCGACATCCCCCTCCAAAGCACGGCCATGGCCCATGCGGAAACCTGATAATCGGGAATCTCGCCGGAGGTGAGACCCGCCACGAAGTACTCAATCTCCTCGGTGCTGAGGTCGGCTCCATCTCTCTTGCGTGCGATGATATCCACAGCGCGCATCGATCACCCCCTGGCTTCGCTTGGGGCGGCGACGTTCCTGGCTTGTTGTTCGGACCCTTTCAAGTAAGTATAATGCACCGAAATGCTGCACTCCATCTTACTGAGTCTGGCTCTCCTCGGAACCCCTGTGGGCAGCGGCCCGGGGATGGGAAGGACACTTTCGGGCGGCGCCCGGCAACCGTTGCGGAGGGACTGTCATGGAATGGCCTCGGCCCGTCCTACGGAGGAATCTTGACCCGCATTGATCTGCTCCTGGAGGATGGCCATGTCCTCACGATGGATGACAGCTATCGTCAGTTCAACCCGGGGGCCGTCGCCATCGATCAGGGCCTCATCGTGGGAGTCGGCGAACAGGGCGAGCTGGAGCGGGAGTTTGAGCCTCAGGCGCGGTTCGCCTGCCGGGGACGAATTGTCATGCCGGGTCTGGTGAACGCCCACACGCACGCCCCCATGACCCTTTTGCGGGGACTGGCCGACGATCTCCGCCTCGACGTTTGGTTGCTGGGCTACATGATCCCGGTGGAACGCAAGTTCGTCGACCTCGACTTCGTTCGCCTGGGAACCAAGCTGGCCTGCGCCGAGATGATCCGGTCGGGGGTGACGACTTTCGCCGACCTGTATTACTTCGAAGAGGAAGTAGCCCGGGTCACCGCGGAGGTCGGAATGCGCGCCCTTTGCTCGCAAACCGTGGTCAAGTTCCCCACCCCGGATGCGACTTCCTTTGAAGATTCCCTGGCCGCCTGTCGCGAATTCATCGTCCGTTGGAAGGGACACCCCCTCATCGTCCCCTCCGTGGGTCCGCACGCCCCCTACACCTGCACGGCCGAGATCTTGAAGGCCTGCGCCGAACTGGCCGTCGAGCTGGATGTCCCCCTGCACACGCACTTGGCCGAGACCGCCCTGGAGGTTGAAAACTCGCGCCGCGAAAATGGGATGCCCGTTATCCCCTATGTAAAAAAGCAGACGCTGCTAGAGGCGAAAGTCCTGGCCGCCCATTGCGTGCACATTGACGAAGGGGAAATGCGCACCCTCCTGCACGCCGGCGCGGGAATCGCCCACAATCCCTCGAGCAACCTCAAGCTGGCCTCGGGAGTCGCCCCGGTGGTAAAGATGCTGGAGACCGGGTTGAACGTCGGGATCGGCACCGACGGGGCCGCCTCCAACAATGACCTAGACATGTTTGAAGAAACCCGCCTGGCAGCTTTTCTCGCCAAGGGTATCTCGGGAATCCCCACCGCGCTACCCGCGCGCCTGGCTCTGGCCATGGCGACGCGCCTGGGGGCGCGGGCTTTGCACTTGGGGGACATCACCGGCTCGTTGGAGGTCGGGAAACGTGCGGATATCACCCTGATCGATCCGAGTGACGTCCATAGTTCGCCCGGGTTCCAGCGCAGCCCGGACGCGGTTTACTCACGTCTGGTCTACTCCGCACATGCGGCCGACGTGACGGACGTGATGGTCAATGGCCGGTGGCTCATGCGGAATCGCCAACTCCTGACCCTCAACCAAGACGAACTACTACGCAACGCCCAGGATATCGCCTCCCGAATCGACGCCTTCTTGCTTGAGCGCGAGACCTCCGTTCTCTCCAAGCTCGTCGCCATCGGGGGGACCACCGAGGCGGAGTCATTCGAGGTTCAGGTGAAGGTCCGGCTTGAGGACCCTGGGCCAGTTCTGGCGAAACTAGAATCCTCGGAGTTGATTACCATCCGTCATCGCCATTACCGGGAATACGACACTTACTTTGTGTTCGCCGATCCGGAGCAGGGTCGTCTGCGCTACCGGGAGGATGAGTTCATTGACGAGAACGGAGAAGTGTACAACGTTCGCTACCGCCTGACCCTGACCGGGCCGGCCCGAGAACAGGAGTTCCAGCATGCTGTTCTGCTGTCCCGCTCGCGATTCCTAGCTCCCGCAACCCACAGCCTCAGGTTCTACCGGGAGTACTTCCAGCCTGGGCGTGAGATCGAGGTTCAGAAGGATCGGCGGCGCTGGCTTGTGCGCTATCGCGACACCGAGTTCTTCATCAACCTGGATCGGGTCGACAAGCCTGCTCTGCACGGCCACTTTCTGGAGGTCAAGAGCAGAACCTGGTCGCGCCGCGATGCCGAAAACAAGGCACAGATGATCCTTGACATCCTCTCCCTCCTGGGGGCAGGCCAGGCCGAAGCCACGCCCAGCGAGTACGTGGAGTTGGCTTACGCCGGATCCTAGATACCGGCCGCCCAGACCGCCCCAAGCACAAGAACAGCCAATCTCAAGCCTCCAAACCCCTTGGCAGAGCCGTGTGCAAGCGGCGTGCCCGTAGGCATGCTACTTGCAACTTGTCACCTTAAGGGTTTTGACCTATACTCCGGCCCCTCGGGCGCCAATTCGGGCGCATTCCAGAAAGCATCAACGCCGAGGCGCGGATTGCGGCCCCCTGGAGGAGACGCAATGTACACTGCGCAACGTAATCTGCCTCGCCTGCGCCAGACTGCAACGGCCCACCTGGCCCAGACGATGAACCTGCTGAGCCTCTCGCGAGCCGAGCTCAACCAGTGGTTGAATTCCGTGCTCGCCTCCAATCCAGCTCTGGAGCTCGTCAAGCCAGCCCGCTGTCCGACCTGCCACCGCCCCCTTTACCTGCCCGGCCCCTGCCCGGTCTGCCACGCCCCCAGCGATCAGCCCATCGTTTTCCTTTCCCCCCCTCCGGTCCATTCGGCTTCCAGCCAGAGCCTGGAGGATCTCCCCGAACCAGCCCAGCCAGAAGGGCTGCGCGAGCGACTGATGAAGCAGATTGGCCCCGAACTCGACGACGAGCAGCGTCCCGTTGCGGTCTATCTTCTAGCTCGCCTCGACGAAAATGGCCTTCTATCCGAGAGCCCGGCTGAGGCTGCCCAGTACCTGCACAAGCCGCTGGCGTTGATCGAGCGGACACTCCACATGATCCAGCGAGGTGACCCCCCTGGCATTGGCGCCCCCTCGCCTGTGGAGGCACTGCTCATTCAGGTCGATCAACTCAGCGAGACGAAGCCCGTTCCCGAATGCGTCGGCCCCATCATCCGAGACCACCTGGAGGAGCTCGCCCGAGGAGAATACGGAACGATTGCGCGCCAGCTTGGGATCTCGCGCGCCCTGGTCGAGCAGGCAGCCAGATTCATTCACCTCAATCTAACGCCCTATCCCGGCCGGGCCTTTCTCGGATCCGACCACGCCCGAGCGGCACCCGAACCAGACCGCTACACCGATGCCGAAATGACCTTTCGCCTGTCCCCCCATCAGGCTAACGGCCCGCTGATCGTTGAGGTGTTCGCCCCCCTGGCGGCGCGCCTGCACGTGAGCTCGGAATTTCGTGAGGCCCTGCGCAGCTTGGCAGGCGATGAGCGGGACAACTGGGAGGCCAAGGTCGAGGAGGCGGCCCTCGTTGAGAAATGTCTCAGGCAAAGCCAGAACACCCTCCTGAGGCTGGCCCGAGCCTTGGCTGAGGAGCAGCGGGAGTTCATCCTGGGCACGGACCGGGATCTCAAGCCGTTGACCCGCGCCCTCGTGGCCAAGCGCCTGGGGGTTCATGAGTCGACGATTTCGCGCGCAGTCAGCCGCAAGAGGGCTACGCTTCCCAATGGCCGCATCATTCCCCTTTCAAGATTCTTCGATCGGAGTCTCTCAGTTCGCGATGAGGTCCGCTCCATTATTGCCGGGGAGACCGAGCCCCTCACGGACACCAAGGTCGCCGGGATGCTGCGAGAACGGGGTATTCCGGTGGCGCGCAGAACGATTGCCAAATACCGCGCAATGGAAGGGATTCTGCCGGCTGCACTCAGGAAGGCACAGCGGTCGCAACGCCAAGCTGTTGTGTCAAGCCCCTAGACGAAAGTAGGTTATCAGCGGATGTGGGCGCTGCGTCCCACTTCAAAATCCCGAGATCGTCTCTCGTCCCAAGCCCTGGGACTAGGAGAGATGCATCACGAGGCCCTCTTCGCCGTCGCCGCTTCGAGCGGGGCGGTGCTGGACGCCAACCCGCTGGCTGGGCGCAGGCTGGGCACCCGTCGAGAGGAGCTGATCGGCCGCTCCCTGGCAGAATTGCTGGGGGTTCCGGAGATCGGCCCCATGCTCTCCAGCCTGGCGCGGGGCCGGCCAGTGCGCTGGACGCAACGGCTCAGCCTGCCGTCTGAGGACCTCCCTCATCTCTGGGAAATCCAAGCCATTCGTCTTCCTGGCGAGGATGAGCCCGATGCCCTGGTGAGCCTGCGCCAGCAGCCGGAGGCGGAGTCCTCCACCTACCCGCGCCTCCACGAAGGCATCCAGTTCTTGCACTCGTTCGTGCAAGGAATCAAGGAGGAGGGATCGCTCCAAGAGTTGGTGGCGTGGGGCGCGCAGCTCCTCCAGGCGGACTACTCGGCCGTGCTGCTCTCCGAAGGAGATGGCGGGCCCCCGGCCCTAGCCGCCGAGGCGGGGCTGCCCCCCGGGCTTCCCGCCAACCCGGGGCTGACGCTCAAAGAACTGTCAAGCGCATCGTACGTCTGGCGCCTGGGCGACCCGGTGGAGACTCCCCTGGCTGCCTGGGCCCTTTCCGCCGGAACCCGACAGATTGTGGTGCACGATCTGGATCGCTCTGCGGCTTTACGGGCCCTTCTGCTGCTTGGGTGGAAAGAAAGAAATCCCCTGCCCGACCCTGCGGCATTGAGTGCTCTGCTCTCCATTGCCTTGTTGGCCGAGCTGCGCGGTCGAAGTCTGGAGAAGGGGCTCAAGGAGGCCGTAGCGCAGCTCTCGCAATTCCGCGCCATCGCCGAGAGCCTGATGGAGGCTACCGCCCAGGCGGTTCTCCTAGTCGCCGAGAAAGGCAGCCGCGTGGTGCGCGCTAACCCTGGCGCCGAGGCGATGTTCGGCTACCTTTCCAAGGAATTGGCTGAAATGAAAGCCGAGGATTGGCTGACCGCTCCCGAAGCCGTCATGGCCCTGCGAGCCGCGAGCGAGAGCGACCGGATCCAGGAAGCCAGCGAGCTAACCCTTTACCGGCGGAACGGCGAGGAATTTCCAGCCTTCCTGCGCGCCATACCGATCGCGCCGACGGATATGGGGGGGCAGAGGCAGGTGCTGGTGGTCATCAGCGACTTGGCTGTCAGCCAGGCCGCCCAATCCGAAGTTCAACACTTGCAGCGGCAGGCCGTCTTGGGATGGTTGGCCGCCTCCTTTGCACACGAGGTCCGCAACCCACTCAACAACCTTTCGCTGCAATTGGGTGAGATGAACGCCCTGCACGAGCTCGAGCCAGGGCTGCAAGCGTTGGTCACGGAAGCCCAGGAGGAATGCCGGCGCCTGAGCGAGATCTCCCGGCGCATGCTCGATTTCGCCCGAGGCCAGGACTTTCATCTGGTTCCAACCGCCATGCCCGAGCTGGTGAATCGGGTGCTGCAGCGCGTGCGGCCCTCCCTCGACCGATCGGCGATCCAGACCCATCTCACCGTGTCGGAGGGAGTCCTGCCAGCGCTGGCCGATCCGCTTTCGATCGAACAGGTCATCCTAAACCTGGTCGACAACGCGGCCGAAGCAATGCCCCAGGGGGGGCATCTGGCGATCAGCCTTCAGGGAACCACGCTGGCCAGCGGTCGGCCGGCTGTCGAAGTCCGGGTGGCGGATACGGGCCAGGGCCTCCCGGCCCAGGTTCAAGAGCATCTGTTCCAACCCTATGTCACCACGCGAGCAGAAGGGCACGGGCTGGGCTTGGCTCTCTCCAGACACATCCTCGATGCCCATCATGGCTCGCTCATGGCCGAAAGCTATGCGGGGAGCGGAACGGTCTTCCGGGTTGTCATCCCCGCGGCGACGGAGGAGACCTGATGTCGTACAGTATCCTCATTGTGGAGGACGAAGCTAAGGCGCGTGGCTCGATGGCAAGGATTCTTAAGGCCGACGGATTTGAGATCCTGGAGGCGGCGACCCTGGGGGACGCAAGCCGGACGATTGACACGCAGCTCCCAGATATCGTAATTTGCGATTTCAATCTCCCGGACGGCCACGGGCTCGATCTCCTGCGGAGGATCTCCAACATGCGGCCTCGCCCACAGACCGTGGTGGTCACCGGTCACGGTAGCATCGCGACCGCAGTCGAGGCTACTCGACTGGGAGCAGTTGACCTGCTCGAAAAGCCGCTCGACCCGGACCATTTGCGAAGCGTGATCCAGCGGACGGCCGAGGTCGTACGCCTGCAGCGCGAGCTGGACTACTACCAAAGGTCGGCCAGAGCGGAGGCGCTGGACTGGATTCCCGGCGAAAGCCCGGCCATGCAGCGCGTGTTGCATGAGGCGCGGCGGGCGGCCGCCACCTCGGCTCCCGTCCTAATCACCGGCGAAACGGGGACAGGCAAAGAGGTCTTGGCCAGGGCGATCCATCTAATGGGCCCGCGGGCCGCCAAGCCCTTTTTCCCCGTCAATTGTGCGGCGCTGCCTGCCGAGGTGATTGAGTCGGAACTCTTTGGACACGAGGCGGGGGCCTTCACCGACGCGCAAAAACGAAAGCCCGGATTGGTGGAGGCGGCGGATGAGGGCGTCCTCTTTCTGGATGAAATCTCCGGCTTGCGCCTCGACCTTCAGGCCAAGCTCCTGCGCTTTCTGGATGATCACGCCTTCCGCAGGGTGGGCGGGATCGCCGAACTGCACACGGACGTCCAGGTGATTGCTGCGACCAATCGAGACCTGGAGCACATTAGTCAAAAGGGGGAATTCCGCGAGGACCTCTACTATCGCCTAAAGGTTGCCGACCTCCACTTGCCTCCTCTGAGAGAGCGAAAGGAAGACATCCCAGCCCTGGTCGGCCTCTTCCTGCGCAAGTACAACGAGCGCACAGGAGCCTCTTTGGGCGGAGCCACTCCACGCGCACTTCAGGGCCTGGCCGCCCACCCCTGGCCAGGGAACATTCGAGAGCTGCGCTACGTGGTGGAGCGAGCCGCTATGCTCTGCGACGGCGCCGAAATCGACGTGGGGGATCTTCCGGGAGATTTCGCCGCCTTGCTCTCAGAACCTCCAGCGGTCAAGCCATCCACCCGCCGCGCGAAGGCCTGACCCCCCCGGACTCGGATTCCATGGGAAAGCGGGAGCTGCCACGCGCAGCTCCCTTTTTCTCCGCCCAATCGCCTCCGTTCCTTGGCACGCCCCTTGCACCCAACCCCTCGAGAAAACCGCGAGAACCTCGGGAGGCCAACATGATTTCCGGATCGATGAACTTGCAGGATCTTCAAATCCTCATCGCCCTGACCGCAATGGGTGCGGGCCTGTGCAGCCTGGCTGCCGGCATTTTGGTCCTTATCAGCAGCGGGTTTTCACGGGACATGCACACCCTGGCCGCACAGTCTGCCAAGCTGGGAGCCAAGGCAGTCACTCACGATGTCACTGGGCTGGTGACGGACGTTTCCGACATTCTTGGGGTGATCAACCAGCTGACCAAGACCTCAACCGGCATAGGCGTTTTCTTGATGGCGATGGGGATCGCGATGATGGGTGCCGCCTACTTCATCGTGCTGCAAATCCACTGGGTCGTGTAGCCAGAGCCTAGGCTCGGGGCCCGCCTCCCATCCTCTCCCCAAGGAGTGACATGGTCACTGAACTCGGTCTGCTTCAGCGCCTCGGCGATGCCATTCCCTCTCCTTCCTTGACCTCCGCCGCGCGAAGGCTGCGCCAGGAGCCGGGCCTTTGGCAGGCCCTGCATGAGGAGGAGTTCTTGCAATCCTCGATTCGCATGGCGGGCAAAGATCTGGGCCGTTATCGACCTGCCGTTCTGGGATTGCTCAAGGCCAGGGAAACGGAAGCAGTCCGTTACGCGTTGGAGCCCGAGAACAGGAGGGCAGACAAGTCGCTCTCGGGGGAGCTGCAGACGCGGGCTCGGGCGGCGCAAGAGGCTCTTGCCAAGGGAATGCCCGGGAGCATCTCGGAATTTGCGCTCGCTGCGCTCTCGATCGCCACGCGCCCAAGCCCGGCGGAGCAGCTTTCCCGGATGGGGGAGGCCGCCCCGCAAGTGTTGATCTATCTGCTCGGCATGCTGAGCGACGGGCAAGCGGTCTGCTCGGTCCTGGCCTCCAGACTCCCCGCAGAGCCGGCCGCCGTGATCCATGCGATCCTTGCCAATCTCGAGGGAGAATCCTTGGACCAGTTTCTCGGGTCCTGGGTCCCCCTTCTCCAGCCTGATCAGATCATTGCCCTGCTCGAGGCGGCCCATGATCTGGGAGAACTGGATCTCGAGCGCAACATCGCTACCGTTTTCAATCGCCTGCCAGCCACGCCCACCAACTCAGCCTCTCCCTCTCTCCAGACGGAGACGGCGAAACCCGGCGAGCTAGAAACTCTGCTTGCGGCGCGGGTGAGACGGGCGATGGGATCCGCGGAAGCCTCCCGGGAGAATCTTGAGCGGCTGGTGGAGAGCGCGAAGCGCCGGGCGGCGACTTGGACGAGCGAGTTGGCCAACGACGCCCTCCAACACAATGATCCGGTTACGGCTCTGGCGGCCTTTCAGGAACTGCAGGACCTCCTGCCCGATTCCTCCGAGGCCAGGGCTGGAATGGCACGAGCTTTCGTGCGCCTGAATCGGTTCGCGGAAGCGTTGCAGTTGATCCCCTCCAACCCAGAGGATCCGGGAGATTTGTTGGCCCTCGCGCAGATCCATGCCGCGCAAGGGAATGGATCCCTGGCCCGCCAGTTCGCGCTCCGCGGCGCTCAAGCCGACCGACAGCAAGTCTCCTGCGGGCTCCTCGTCGAGACTGCTCGGTCGATGGCCGCCCAAGGAGCTTACCCAGAAGCGTCTGAGATCCAACGATCCGTGGTGGACAGAAAGCCCTCCGACCCTGAGGCCTTGCTCGACCTCGCCAACTACCAGGCGGGCTCGGGGAACTGGGATTCCGCCCGAAGCACCGCCTTCCTCGCCTGGACCCTAGATCCCACCAGGACCTCGGCTCTGCAGGTTGTGGCCCAGGGACACGAAATGGCTGGAGATTTCCTGGAGGCCCAAGACTGCTGGCGTCGCCTCGTGCAGGACCGGCCGGCCGATTCCGAGGCGGTCCTGCACCTTGCCCAGACAAGCCTCCAAGCCGGGGATTCCGGCCAAGCCAGGGATGCCGCCCGCAGACTCTTGGCCATCCAACCTGACTCGGGCGAGGCCCATGCCATCCTGGGGGCTGCTCTTCTCGCGGAAGGCGACCTGAACGGAGCCCAGGCCACCCTGCAACAGGCAACTCAGATTTCTCCCTCCTCCGCCCTGGCCTGGAAAGCGCTTGCCGAACTCCATGAAAAAGGCGGCGACCTCGAGAGTGCGGCCGCTGCCCTACGGGCCGGGGTCGAATCCGCAAGCCGACCCGGAGAACTCCTGCTGGTCCTTGGCAAACTGGCACTCAAGAGAGGCCTAGCCACCGAAGCCGCGGCCGCTCTTCAACGCGCAGTGGCCCTCTCACCGAGAGATCCCAAGCTCCTGCAGCCGTTGTCCGAGGCGCTTATTCATTTGGGCCGGACGGCCGAGGCGGAGCAGGCGCTTCGAACTGCGCTGCAGGTGTCACCGGCACAGGTTGAGCTGATCCTCGCTCTGGCCGATCTGCTGGAGGCAGAGGGACGGTTGGTGGAAGCGCGCGCCGCCCTGGAGAGTGGCTTGAAGGTTCGCCCTGCATCGACTGCGCTTCTCCTCCGACTGGGCAAGGCCCTGATTTCCCTTTACCACAAAGGGGGTGACGAAGAAACCCCTCTCCTCAGACAGGCAATTGATCTGCTGCAACCAGCCCAGCAACAATGCGACGACCAGGCCGATCCTTCCTATTTCAATTTGTTGGGGCAGGCTCTGCTCCTGGATGGGAAGCCGAGGGAAGCACTCGCCTCATTCACTCGCGCCATTCCGCTGGAGAGCTTGTCCTCCCTTCCTTCTGCTTGCGAGGCCCATCTCGGAGCGGCTCAGGCCTTTCTCCTGCTGAAGGATTCCGCCTCGGCCATTGCCCACGCGCGTCTGGCCCTCCAGATCATCCCGGACAATCCATCCTCCCTGCAGATGCTCGCTCGAGCATCTGCAGCGGCAGGTTCCCTTGAGGAGGCCCGCGAGGCCTATCAGCGGTTGCTCGCGCTGGTTCCCGACCAGGCCGAGGCCCTTCGCGGCTTGGCCCTGGTTCTGCGGAGGGTGGGGCAAACCGACCAGGCCGTGCAGCTGCTCGAACAGGCGACGGAACTGAGCCCCAACCAGGCACTCGGCTGGGCCGATCTCGCGGAAACCCTTGTGGTGAACAATCAGGTCGATATGGCGCGGCAGGCCATGGCCAAGGCCATTGCCATCGCCTCGGGAAAGGATCGGGAGATCCCCATTCGCGCCGCTCAGTTTCTGATGGACCTTAAGGAGTATGCCGAGGCCGGTCGGATTCTGCGCGACACCCTCGAGCACAACCCCTCGGATGTGCGCGCGCTGGACACTTTTGGCCAAGCGATGTTGCGCTCCGGCCAATTCGAGGAATCCATCGAGGCCTTCTCGAAGGCAACCGATTTGGAGCCTGCTAACCCGGATCTGTTGGCGCACGCGGCGGAGGCCTACTGGGAGGATGGCCGCCGAGGAGCCGCGATTGCCCTCTGGAAGAAAGCGATCGGACTCGGACCGAAAGCCCAGGCCCTGACGGCTCGCTTGGCCGATGCTCTTCTGAATACAGGAGGGTTTGGCGAGGCCGTACACTACTTTGAGAAGGCCATCGAAACGGATCCCTCCAACCCTCAGCTCCTGGCAGCGGCCGCGCAGGCCGCGCTCAGAAGCGGTGACCATGCTAAGGCGCTTGCCTGGGTCCGACAGGCGATCGAGGGGGACCCGGGCAGCTTTGAGGCCCGGAGACTGGAAGCTCAGATTGCGCTCGACTCCGGCGCGCCAGACGAGGCCCTGCGGATCACGGACCAGCTGGTTAGAGAGGCTCCCGAGGATAGTTTTGCCTGGGCCTTGCTGGCGAAGAGCCACGCGTGCCTGGGTGCTCCCGCTCCTGACGCAGCCCTTCAGCACCCTGCCCTTCTGGCGCTGCAGAATGCCCTGGCCCATTGCGGATCATCGCGCGAGGGGATGTCAACCACCGCAGAATCCGCTCTTCTGGTCGAAGACTACTCCTCCGCCATCCGATTGCTGGAGGGGCTCAGCCAGGCCTATCCTGATGCGGGGGACTATCCACTGCGTTTGGCGGAAGCCTTGACCGCCCGAGCGGAGGCCTTCTTCCGCTGGCAGGCCGCTCACGCTGCGGACAGCCCCGGGTGGGCAGAGGCATTATCCTCGGCCACGGCGGAAGCCACCCGCGCTGCCCTCGCGCAGGCCACCTTCTTAGGGGCCCCCAATGAGATCATCGCGACCCTGGGCGCGCGAATCTGCCTGGCCTTCGCCCATCCGGATCCTCGGGAGGTGGAGGATCTTGAGCACCTCGTTGCGGAGAGTCCCTCCACCCCCGCCTTGATTTCCCTGGCTCAGGCGCATTTGAGGACGGGCGACCCATCCAAAGCGAACCAATGGGCAGCGCAGGCGGTACAACTCGATCCTCGCAATGCCACCGCCTGCCTCGCGCTCGCCCTCGCCCAATGGAAGATGGGAAAACCGGACGAGGCGCTGCGGAGCCTCGGCTTGGCCAGCGATTTGGCCTCTTTCCTCGCCTTGCCGCACGCCATCGGAGCACTTATTCACGCAGCCGCGGGAAATATGGAAAAGGCCATCCCCTCGCTCCAGAAGGCGGTTGCTCTGGCGCCGCACGTCTCGACCTGGGAGCATTTGCTTGGACAATGGCTTGGAGCCAGGGGAGAAATCGAGGCCTCTATTGCGCATTACCAAAGGGCGGCTGAGATATCCCCCGAGAACCCAGAGTACCAAATCAGCCTGGCCCGTGCGCTGCGTCGCGACGGCGACCTGCAGGGCGCGCATACCCACTATCGCCAGGCCCTCTTCCTTTCCCAGGCGGTCTCGCCGCAACTCCTGGCCGAAGCCGGTGAACTTGCACTGGAGTCCGGGAATCCCCAAGAGGCCACGGAGAACCTCCGCAAGGCCCTCGAGACGTCCTCCCCAAGAGCGCCCGTCGAGTGGGGTCTCTGCCTTGCGCGTGCCCTGATTGCCACGGGCCATCGAGCCGAAGCACGCAGGTTGGTCGAAAAGGTAGGGGCGGACACGCGCTATCAAGGACAATCGCTCTCCATCCTGGCCGAGATCGAGGAGAGCGAGGGGCATTTGGATCAAGCCGCCGTGTTGTTGGGACAGGCCGCTTCTCTCCTGCCAGATCCGTTCAATGAGACTCTGCACCTTGCCCAGCTTTGGATCCTTTCCGGGAAACCCGAGCGCGCCGTCGAGGCTCTTCTGGCGATCGAACCCGCCCATCCGAACTCCGACGCCCTTTCCCATTCCCTGGCGGAAGCGCTGCTCAAACTCGGAAAAGGGGAAGAGGCTCTCCGGCGCGCCCAAACGGCAGCGGAAGCGGCCCCACGACGGGGGGAGCACTGGCTGCTTATCGGCCGGGTGGCTCGCAAGCTGGGTCAGATCGACCAAGCGTTGGACGCCGTCCGGCGGGCCCGCGAGCTGGATCCGAAGGACTGGCGAGCGGATCTGGAGTTGGGACTCGCGCTGGAGAGTCAGCAGCGCTGGGATCTCGCGCTGGAGGCCTATCGGGCCGCCGCGCGGCTGAACCCAACCAACAGTGAGGTGATGTACCGGATGGGAGTGGTCCTCAAGAATCTGCGCTCCTACTCCGAGGCTACCGATGCGCTGCGCAAGGCTGTCCAGTTGAACCCGAGCAATCTGCCCGCTCACAAATTGCTATCCGCCGTGATGGCGCTTGGCCTCGTGTATGGCCTGCCCGAACTCGCCCCGGACAAGAGGTGATGTGTGGATCGAAAGACCCTGCTTAACCTTGCGGATGCGGCCCTCACCGTGCGCGCCTCGGCCTTCGCGCGCGATGCCTCGCGGAGCTGGCTGGGACAATGGCCAGGCGACTTCCGCATACGGTATTTCCTGGCCCAGGCCTACCAGCAATTGCACGACCTGGGAGCCGCGTCCAGGCACATTGAGATCGCCCAGGTCGCGGATCCCGAGGAGGTTGCCTTCTACCGGACCGCCAGCGATATCCAGAGCGCCCTGGGTCAGGAAGAGGCCGCGCGCGACTCGCTGGGGTTCGTTTCCTCACTTTCAACCGACCCGATTTCGTCACCCCTCCCCCTGCCTGCCTGGGCCGAGCTGCTGCGTCAGGGATTGGCACAGATCCATGCTCACAATTACGCCGAGGCGCAACGGATGTTGGAGGAGGTCGAACGGGCAAGGCCCGACTCTTTGCTTCCCGCCTGGGCCCAGCTGAAGGTTGCATGGTTGGCTGGCGATTACGAGGCGGTCCTGTGCCTGGGGGGAGCCTCTCGCCAGCGTTGGCCGGGCTGCCCGGCGATCTTGCTGGCCTTGGCGCAAGCCTCCCTGGCCACCGGGAAGACCACCCAGGCTGTGGAACTTCTCCACCTGGCGGCCGTTGCCGACCCCGCCCATGAGGTGGGCGCACGTATGCTGGGGGCCTTCAACCCCTATCTTGCCCTTTGGCCAGCTGACCTCAAAGCGGACATTCGTTTGTCCATTCCCACGGCGGTAGCGTTCGCCGCGGGATTGAACAAGTTGTCTGGGGCAACCCCGGCGGCGCGAGGCGCGGACGAATTCATAGAGACGCCCAACCTGGACCCGTCTCCTATCCCTGGGTCGGAGGCCGTGGGCCCACCCACGAGCCTCCTGGTCGACGAGGCGGGCGCAGAAATTCGTCCGCTGCCGGGGGAGCACTTCCGCGGTCCATCCGGGGGGCTGACCTCACCCCCGGTCCCAGCGCCGGCAGAGGCCTCGATTCCTGTTCCCGTCTCGGACGAGACGCCCGTCGAAATCCGTCCATTGCCCGGGGAACACTTCCAAGGACCTTCAGGAGCGCTGCCCCCCAACCCAGGCGCGCCCCAGGCAACCCACGGGACGGCCCCCTCGGGCTCCACCCAACCAGCCGATTCACAAGGTCAACCACAAGAGGACGAGGACCTCATGCGGGTTCGGGCGGAATTGGACCGGGTGGCGCGAAGGCTGCACATGCGCAAGAAGCCGGCGGACGAAGACCGAAGGCGGCCCAGCTTGGTCGTACTCTCGAGTCTCGCGAACCTGCAGAGCCAATATGGGCTGAGCGCGACCGCGGCGATTTGTCAATCCCTCACCTCCCTGGTTCGCTCCCAGCACGCCCGCAAGGGCTGGTCGGCCTATGCCATCTACGCCGATGACGCGGAAACCCTGAGCCCCTTCCAACTGGAGAGCGTGCCGGCTTCCAATGCTGCCGACGTGAAGCGCCTGGTCTGTCAACTGGACGCCGCCCTGGCGCGGCGCGGCGAGATGATTGGTGCCTTGCTCATTATCGGTGGGCATGACATCATTCCATTTCACCGGCTTCCGAATCCCGCCGACGACGACGATCACGATGTTCCTTCTGACAATCCCTACGCAACCCGGGACGAGAATTACTACGTGCCGGAATGGCCGGTGAGCCGTATCCCCAACCCAACCGGCAATGACCCCCAGTTTCTCCTGAAGGCCATCCAGAGAATCATTGACGAGGCTCCCGCGAAAGCGCCGACCCCACTGGCTCGATTGTACGGGTGGATCAGGCTGCTCCTTCATCCGAGGGTGAAGCGCTTTCGGAAGAGTCTGGGGTATACGGCCAGCATCTGGCACTCTGCCTCCCTGGGGGCATACCGACCGATTGGCCAGTCCAATTCGATGTTGATCTCGCCTCCCACGGATGCCGACACACTTCCGGCGGCGGACTTGGCCTTCCCTCGGTACTCCTACTTCAATCTGCACGGCTTGGAGGATGCGCCAGAGTGGTACGGTCAACGTTCGCCCGGATCCGCTTCGTCCGCGGTCGAGTTTCCAACGGCTTTGCGACCTGCGCAGGTGACCAACTCAGGCCGGGCCCCGACTGTAGTCTTCAGCGAGGCCTGTTATGGCGCGAACGTGTTGAGCAAGACGATTGATTCCGCACTCGCCTTGAAGTTCTTGGAATCAGGGACACGGGCCCTGGTGGGTTCTACCAAGATCGCCTATGGGGCGGCCGCTCCTCCGCTCATTGGAGCAGATCTTGTGGCCCTCCACTACTGGCAGAGCCTGACTCGAGGCCTTCCCTCCGGCGAGGCACTCAGGCAAGCGAAGCTGACCTTTGCCGAGGAAATGCGACGGCGTCAAGGATACCTCGATGGGGAAGACCAGAAGACGCTGATCTCTTTCATCCACCTTGGCGATCCGTTCTTTGTGCCTCGGGAATTCGCTCAGGGGACGGGCACCAAGAGCGCCTTGCGTCGCGAATCGCGTCCGGCCGACCTGGACCTACTCGCGGTCAAGGCGCTGGACGACACTTCTTTGGCAACCCTGCCGGCCGATCTGGAGAACTCTCTCAAGGAAGTCCTCAAGGCCAGCCTGCCGGGCATGACAGGCAGCCGGGCACGGGTGTTTGAACCCCAGATCGTGCCTCGCCGAGATCCAGCCATCCCCAAGGATCCTGCGGTAGCCAGCTCGGCTGGCGGTCTTCCGGCTTGGGTTATCTTGCTCGACAAGCGAATCGAAGGCCACGGCCCGGGCCACGCTCAATTCGCAAGGCTGAGCCTTGACGCAGCAGGCCATCTGATCAAGTTGGCAGTCTCCCGATAGCCAAGGCGGTTGGCACAGGCCTTGCAACGTTCATCCACGGGGTGACGCCGATGAACGCTGCCATTACCGCCGAGCGAACACGCCTGGGGCTTCATTACTACCCGGACGACCTGCATTACACAACCAAGGATCTTGCACGCTGGCTGCCCGAGTTCCAGGCTCTCGAACTCGGGTGGCTGACCCTTCGCTCCGGTCTCGCGCGAGCCATTCCTGAAAGCTTCATCTGCGCCCTCCGAGAATCCGGGATCCAACCCATCCTGCACCTCCCTGAAAGCCCCATTCGCCCCCTGGGCCCCGAATTGCGGCTGCTCTTCCGCAGCTACGCGGGTTGGGGAGCACGCTACTTGGCCCTATTCTCGGCTCCCAACCAGCAAGAATCCTGGCGACCGGGCCAGTGGTCGCAGGCCTCTCCCGTCGAGCAATTCCTCGATGTCTTTCTTCCGATTGCGGAAATGGAACAGGAGGAAGGGCTGATTCCTCTGTTCCCTCCGCTCTACCCGGGAGGAGACTACTGGGATCTGTCGTTCCTCGATGCGGCCCTGACCTCCATCGAGCGCCGCGGGAAGGCCGAGCTGCTCTCGAGCATGGAGTTCGCGGTCGACGCCTGGGCCTACAACCGCCCTTGGGATTGGGGTCGCGGCGGGTGCGAACGCTGGCCGGAGGCTCGCCCCTACCTTACCCCGCCGGGAAGCGAAGACCATCGGGGCTTCTTTGGTTTCCAGTGGGTCGAGGAAATCGTCCAGAGCCACCTGGGCGAGCCGCGACCGATCGTGATGGTTCGCGGGGGAGCCGTGCTCCACAGCCGCATCGACCCCAACTTTCCTCCGGCCGATCCGGAGCGCCACTCAGAGATCAATCTTCAGATCGCCCGGCAGGCCCGCATGGGGAGGCTTCCATTTTGGCTGCAGAATGTGACCTTCTGGTTGCTCGCGACGGAAGAGGCCAGCCCCTTCGCCGACCAGGCCTGGTACCGGTCGGATGGGACCAGCTTGCCCGTGGTGGATGGACTGAAGCGGCTGCAGAGCCAGACGACCCCTCCGGGGCCAGATCCGGCTGGCAAGCGCTTCGAACATTACTTCCTGATCCCCCCTGAGGCCGAGGAGCTAGCTCAGGGAGCCTGGCAGACCATTCAAGACTACCTGCGCACTTACCGGCCGACTTGCGGATATTCGGTTGAGGAGGCCATGCAGGCCGAGCGGGTGACGGTCCTGGGCGACGAACCGCCGATGGACCTCGTTGAGCGTCTCCAGACAGCCGGATGCCTTGTCGAGCCGCTGAGATCGGTGGGCGAGAGGAGTGCTCTGTGACGAACGCATTCTTGGGGAAACCCCAGGACTTCAGCTTGAGCCCAACCCGGCCCGAGAAGGCTTTGGCGCCCGGGGTCACGGTGCTTAAGGTGGTTGGCCTGGGCGGCGGAGGGTCCAACGCAGTCAACCGAATGATTGAGCTCGGATTGGGTGGCGTCGAGTTCATTGCATGCAACACAGACCAACAGGCCCTGGCCACCTGCCTGGCGCCAGTCAAGGTCGCCCTAGGGCCGCATACGACCCGGGGCCTGGGTGCAGGAGGAATGCCGGATGTGGGTGAGGCGGCCGCCCGCGAGAGCGAGCGGGAGCTGGCGGAGGTGCTGGGGCCGGGCGACATGGTGTTCCTGACCTGTGGGTTGGGCGGTGGGACAGGAACGGGCGCCATCCCAGTGGCCGCTGAGATCGCGCGCAAGCAGGGTGCGATCGTTGTGGCCATTGTCACCCTGCCCTTTTCCTTCGAGGGACGCAAACGGGCCCTGATTGCGGAAGCGGGCATGGAGCGCCTGCGCGAATACTGCGACACCTTGATCACGATCCCCAATGACCGGCTGCTTGCGGTGGCCCCGCGGCAGACCAGCTTTGACGTCGCCTTGCGGCTGGCCGACGATGTTCTCCGGCAGGGGGTGCAGGCCATCACCGAGTTGATCACTCGCCCGGGACTCGTGAACGTCGACTTCTCCCATGTGCGAGCGCTAATGCAGCTCGCAGGCGGCGCCTACTTCGCCGTGGGTCAGGGCAGCGGGCCGGACAAAGCCGTGTCCGCGGTCCGGTCTGCCCTGCGCAATCCCATGCTGGAAATTGGCTCCTTGGATCATGCCGCAGGAATCCTGGTCCACTTCACCGGAGGGGAAGACCTGGAGCTGATGGAAGTGCACAAGGCGATGCAGGAGATCCAGGCCGCAGGCGCCAAGGACGCGGAGGTTGTGTTTGGAGCCGCCATCGATCCGGGCATGAGCGGGCGCGTCCAGGCTATTGTCGTGGTCACGGGCGTGGGTGGGCAGCCGCTGGGGAGTGTTCTGGCTGGCGCCTCCCACATCCTCCTGCAAGCTACCTCGGTCAAACCCGAAGAGGAGCGCGCGCTATCGCTGGAGACGACCCCGGCTTCTGCGGCGCATGCAGCCCACCGCGTCCAGCCCCCTTCGGCCGAAGAAGATCTGGACGTGCCCGCCTTCATCCGCCGGCGCCGGCGAGGGCTCGAGGAGGCCCTGGCCTCTACCAGCAGTAACCGCCTGGTGCGAACGGGAAAGGCTTAGTTCTCATGGGCATGTCTTCTCAGCTTGTGGAACGAATTAGTGCCCGGGTATACCGGGAATACCCAGAACTGCGAGGGGTCCATCCCAGCCTCAGCACCCAGTCCGGCGCCGGGGGGCGGACGCAGTATGCGCTCACCTACCGGGGCAAGGTTCGCACGGATAGTGGAGCGCTGCTGCCTCGCTTGGTGCGGGTTGTGGCGGATGAGCGGGGTCAGATCCTGAGGATCAGCACTTCCAAGTAAGGAGCCCGAGAGATGATGAACTTTGAATTGACCTGGTTGAAGACCCAGCTCTACCTGTTGATGGCAGTGGAGCAGGTTCTGAAGGGGCTCTATTCGGCCCGAAGGTACTTGCGACCCGCCGGGATCGCTTTGGCCGCGGGATTCGCCCTGGGCCTTCTGGCGAGTTGGCTCTAGGCAAGGGCCGACGGCGCCCTCCAGCCCTCGGGCTCCTATTCCTCGCTCACAACCTCCACAGGTACAAAGCTGCTCGCCCCCGCCATGAGTGAGATTCCCCTCAGCTCGAAGGCGCGGCATTCCCACCGTTTCGTGGGCCCCGGGGCCCAGATCAAATAGAGGGCGTCCGGGTAGGCCGCCTCCGCCAGGTCGGTTGGCGAGGGATAAGTCGGTCCGCTGGGGTGAGAATGAAAGATCGCGACCAGCTCCCATCCCCTTTGCGCGGCCCCAACCATGGCCTTCACCTGGGCCGCTCCCTCCAGCCGAAAGCGCGTGGGGCTGTGGATGACATTCTCAATAGGGACGACCTCGAGCCCTTTCTCGCCGATCCCTAAGACGAGCCCACATCCCTCCTCCGGTGCCGCGGCCGTGACCGCCCGCCGCATCTCGGCCAGATGCCGGAGCTGGAGGCGCAGTTTCCGTCGGCTGGACCCTTCCCTCATGGTCTTCGGCCGTCTCAAGCCTGGATGCCGCCCTCGGTCATTCGGCGCAGGTTCCCCAACGCGCTCTCCACTTCCTGCACGGTCACGCTTTCCCCGCTCTCCCTGTTTCGCAGCTTGCCCTGTCCGGCCTGCGCTACGGCGATTTCGTAGATGCTGAGCCCCTGAGCCTCCGCCGCCTTGACCAGCTCGGCCGCCGCCAGATAACCAATCAGCGGGTTGAGCGCGGTGGCGACAATCGAGTTGCGGGCCAGCCAACCTTCAGCGCGCTCGCGATTGGCCCGCAGTCCCTTGACGCCTCTTTCGGTGAAAGCGCCAACCGCCCCGATCGTCACCTGCATCATCTCAAAAAGGTTGTGGGCAATGACCGGCATCATCACGTTGAGCTCGAGCTGTCCGGCTTGACTTGCGATCGCCACCGTGGTGTCGCAGCCCAAGACGTGGTACATGGCCTGATCGAGCATCTCGGCCATCACCGGATTCACCTTGCCCGGCATGATGGAGGAGCCGGGCTGCACCGCCGGGAAGACGATCTCCCCCAATCCCGTGGCGGGCCCGGAGGCGAGCAGGCGCAGGTCGTTCGCAATCCGCACGAGCGTGAGGGCCAGGGTGCGAAGCGAGCCCGAAAAGTGGGCCGCGTCGGCCTGGGATTGCATGGCTTCGAAAAGGTCATCGGCGGCCACCAAGTGCAGCCGGCTGCACTCCTTCAGCTTGTGAATCATGCGCGTGCGGTAATCGGGATGGGCGTTCAACCCAGTTCCCACGGCCGTCCCTCCAATGCCAAGCCTTCGCAAGCCCTCCGCCGCCTGCTCGATCCGCTCGGCATCCCGCTTCACCGCACTCGCATATCCCCCGAATTCCTGTCCCAACCGCACGGGAACCGCGTCTTGCAAGTGCGTTCGTCCGGACTTCACGATGTCATCAAAATCCAGAGCCTTTTGAGCGAGGGCGGCATGCAACTCCTTCAGGCCTCCCAGCAACTCATCCAGCCGCCACAGGCAACCCAGGCGGATGGCAGTGGGAATCACGTCGTTGGTGGATTGAGCCATGTTGACGTCGTCATTCGGGTGCACGCGGTATTCGCCCAACTGACCGCCGAGGATCTGAGTGGCGCGGTTGGCGATAACCTCATTGGCATTCATATGATGGCTGGTCCCGGCTCCGGCCTGGAACGGGTCGACGACAAACTCGCGATCCCATTGGCCGTCCATCACCTCCTGTGCGGCCTGCACAATCGCCTCGGACTTACTTGGCTCCAGAAGGCCCAGACCCCGGTTCACTTCCGCCGCAGCCCGCTTGATCACCCCGAGCGACCAAATCGAGGCCCGCCAGGGACGCAGCCCAGAGATGGGGAAGTTCTCCACGGCCCGCTGCGTTTGAGCGCCGTAGAAAGCCTGGGCCGGAACTCGGATCTCTCCCAAGGAGTCACGTTCCACTCGAAAACCATTCATGGGCACCCTCCTCTCCTCCCCGGAGCCGGCCAGATGAAAAAGGCGGGAGCCAGCTCGGCTCCCGCCTTCGTAAGCGTGTCCCTCAGCGGGCCGAGTATCCTGGGCCCTCCTTGAAGAACTTGTAGTTGGGTTCAATGTCGGCGCGCAGATCCACCACCTGCCCCGCGCTGAGCACGACCGTGTGTTCGACGCGCACCGACTCTCCGTTGTGATTGGTCCCCTCGAACGCGGAGCCTCCCTCTGGGCGACTGAGTCGCTCCCCGCCCTTGGCTTTGTACCCGACCGGCACCTCATCTTCAGGGAAGATGGCCTCGAGCGGGCATTCGGGGATGCAGGCCCCGCAGTCGATGCAGGTGTCGGGATCAATGTAAAACCAAGGCCACTTGTCCCCCGGCTTGCCCGGGACAATGCACTCGACGGGGCAAACCTCAACACAGCTGCCATCGCGCAAGCAGAGACTAGTGATGATGTGTGTCATGGTCGGATCTCCTCCAGATCGGAAGGGTTGCCCTGATGCCTCAGTCTCTCACCGAGAGCCGTCGATCCTAACCGCCTCCCGACCTGCGCGTGACCCCAGGCTACTTGCTGAACTCCGCCGCGAAGCGCTTAGCCACCTCGGGCCAGTTGACCACATTCCACCAGGCCTGAACGTAGTCCCCTCGGCGGTTCTGATACTTGAGATAGTAGGCGTGTTCCCAGACGTCCAACACCAGGATGGGGGTCGCTCCCCACTGGGTCAGGTTTTGGTGTTTCTCGGCGGTCAAGATCTCCAGGTGTTTCTTAGAGGGCTGGACGACTAGCAGGGCCCAACCCGATCCCTCCACCGCGCCCGCGGCCGCGCTGAACTGCTTGCTGAACACCTCGAAGGAACCAAAGGTCGCTTCCACCTCCTTGAGCAGGTCACCCCCCGGCTTGCCGCCACCCCCCTTCCCGCTTGCGGCCATCACCTGCCAGAAAGCAGAATGGAGGAAGTGTCCCGATCCGTGAAAGGCAAGCTCGCGCTCCCAGTGCTTGACGAGCGCAAAGTCGCCCTTGGCGCGGGCGTCCTTGAGCATCGTCTCGGCCTTGTTGAGGCCGTCCACATACGCCTTGTGATGCATGTCGTGATGAATCCGCATGGTTTGGGCGTCGATGTATGGCTCCAGCGCCTCATAGGCATACGGCAGGGCGGGCAGTTCGTGTGCCATGGTTCGTCTCCTTGGCGAAAATAACTTGACCCTCTTGACCGGCTCAGAGGGATTCCTGTACCATCATTTCGCTCGCAGGTCGCTGCGGGCGGATCCAACTCGGAGGGTGATCATATCTTTTCCGACCGTCATTGTCAAGCAAACGAATTGCGTCACCGAGAAGGATTGTAGGAAAGTCCTGCCCCAGCGGGTAGGCTGGGTGGCTGCCACCAGGCTCAGTGGGGGACGAACGAGAACTACCTCGGACCCGGAGTGGTCTGTCGGGTATGCGGACTGCCATCCAGGACCGGATCCATGCCACCCTAGCCAAATACGCCCACTCGCCAACAGGCGTCACCGATCTCATTTCCAAGAAGGGCCGCATTGGGCTCTCGAGGGCACACTCAAGGCCCTTCCGCCAGATCCGTCCAACTGTGTCAAGCAGGAGCTCGAACTCCTGGACGGCTTCAACATCCAGATGCAGGCCCTTGAGAGTCGCATGCGCCAGCAGATCCAGACCAGTCCAAACATGCCGCTGCTCAAGACCCTCCCTGGCGTGGGCGATATTTCGGCGACCGTCATCAAACGAGAGGTTGGGTCGATCGACCGCTTTCAGTTGGCCGAAAAACTCGCTGGCAACGGCGGAATCACTCCCAAAGTGAAGGCCGCCCTGCCCCGAGGGTTAGGCCAGGGCGGCGGAAAGATCCCTTACGGTCCCGTGCGCCAACCTGCCCGGCGGCAGACGGGGAGGGCCAACCACCACCCGAAGTGGGCCTGTGCCGAAGCCGCCAAGATCATTGCTATCAATCGCGCCAAGGCAGGCTGGAAGCGCCAGCACGTCTCACGACTCTACGACCGAATCAAAAAAGGAAAGGTCCTTCCGTCGCAGTTGGTGCGGTGGCCCGGTCTCTCTCGGAGGCGACTTCTTGGATCCTGAAGAAGCAGGAGCCCCTACCAAGAACCTAAGTCGGGCCCACCCAAGGCAGGGGCAAGCCCGTCCCAGCGGACTGGGCCAGGGCGCGCCGGTAACATCTGTTCTCGAGACACGCAGATTGATGTGGATCCCCCTGCTGAAAACGCTCACGCCCCCCGGAGGGCGGACCCGTCCCTTGCGGTCCAGGCGGGACATTCTTTTCCGGTCTGACCGGCCCGAACCATGCTGGCAAACCCTTGGGTTCTCGTTTGGCTTGGATCTTGACAGAGGTAGCGCTTTCATACAATCATTTATACATGAGGCAATGCGCAAGAGGGCACGTCAGCCGTTCTTCTGGAGGCATTCGCGTGACGCCACATGAGTCCCCCCCCGGCCGAACCACCCCCCTGTTCGTCATCAGCCTGGGAATCGTGGCCGTCTCTACCGCCTCCCTCATGATCCGCTTTGCCCAGGCTTTGGGGACGCCTTCCTTGGTGATCGCGGCCGGACGCCTGGCCATTGCGGTCCTGGTGATCATCCCGATCGTTGTGGCACGCGACCGATCCGAACTCCTGGCCCTGCAGCGCAAGGAATTGTGGCTTGCGCTCGCCTCGGGCGCCTTCCTGGCGGTCCACTTCGCGACCTGGATCACTTCGCTGCAATACACCAGCGTGGCCTCCTCGGTCGTCTTGGTGAGCACCTCACCGCTGTGGGTGACCCTCGCCTCTTCCGTCCTGCTTCACGAGCGGCCAAGCCGGGACATGATCGTCGGGATGACCCTTGCCATCTTGGGAAGTGTCGGCGTCGCCCTGGCCGACACCTGTCTTTCTTCCGGGCGCTGGGCCTGTACCGAGGCGGCTGGGGGACGCCTTTCCGAGTCGATCCTTGGAGATGGCCTGGCTCTGGTGGGCGCCTTCATGGCCGCCGGATACTTCCTGCTCGGCCGTCGCCTGCGGCCGACCTTATCCCTTCGCGTCTACGTGTTTCTCTCCTACGGAATGGCGGCGCTCCTCTTGCTGCTTAGCCTGCCCTTGGCTGGGCTGAAGGTCGCCGGGTACTTGCCGTCGGCCTACTGGTGGATCGTGCTGTTGGCGATCATCCCGCAACTGGTGGGCCACTCGTCCTTCAACTGGGCCCTACGCTACCTCAGTGCCACCTTTGTAACCGTATCCGTACTGGGCGAACCCATTGGTTCTACCCTCTTGGCATACTTTTTCCTGGGCGAGACTCCGGGCCCGGTCAAGATCGTCGGGGCGGCTCTGATCCTGACGGGTATCCTGATCGCCTTACGCGCCGAGTGGAGGAACCTGCGACCCGAGGGTCCACATGCCAACGCAGGCAGCGATGAAATGGCAGCAGTGTGACGCCGGACCATCGGCCCGACTGTTGCAAATCCATGAAAAATGAGTATAGTGAAGACGAACAGGAGGCAGGGATGTCTGCGTTTTCGTGGCGGTGCCAGTATTGCGGCTGGGCTTTCCAGATGAGTTCAGAGGCAGTTGCGTCTGCCCTCGCGGCTGCCGATGAGACGGACGCCAGGCATCATGTCGAACATTGCCCGCGATGCCGCAAGGCACTCAAGATCCCTGTCGATCAACTCCGGCGCCACGTTCCAGCGGGTGTCCTGGCCACTCCGCCGGATCTTCGCCCGATAGCCACCACTAAGGAGGAAAGGATTGCCATGAGCCAGAAACCCCCCTTCCCCCCCGTTGGAGGACCGAAGCCCGAGCCGGGACAGCCAGCTAGGCCCGAGGGTCAAAGGCCGCCCTCTCCGCCTCAACCTCCAGCGGCCCCGCCCTCTCCAATGACTCCGCCCTCCCCTTGGACTCCGCCCCCGCCTCCCGGGCCCGTCATGACACCCATGGTGCCTGAGCGAAAAGCGCCAGCCGTGGCACCCGTCGTCACCACGAAGAGACCGGCGAGAAAGGCCGCCAAGAGACCAGCCAAGAAGGCCGCCCGCAAGGCCCCGGCCAAGAGGGCTGCAAAGAAAGCTGCAAAGAAGAGAGCCCCGGCAAAGAAAGTGTCAGGGCGCAAGTCGGCCAAGAGGTCGAGGAGAAAGTGACCCCGGCCGGGCGAGGGGATCTGCCAGGCCGGTGATGAGCACTTGGGCGCCGCCACAAATACGATGAGGAGCAGCCGGGCAGGGCTGCTCCTCTCGCTTTTCAGGAGCCGAGACCTCGCCCTCAGCTCAAACTCGCTTGACGACGATATCGCTGATCACGTTAGCCGCCTGATCGCCTCGATCCGCCGCGTTAGACAAGTGGCGGTAGATCTCCCGCAACTTTAACATGGCGACGACGTGATCCAGGTCCACGGGCTGGTTGAACATGGCTCCCAAGGCTTCCCGGTAGACGCCCTCGATGCGGTTCTCGAGCGCCTTCGCCCTCACGGCATGGTCCGAGGCCACGTGCGGATGCTCAATGAGCTCGGTGACTCCCATGAAGATTTCCCGCGCGGCATCTGCCAAGAGGCCGGCCATCCGTTGCAGATAGGAGTTTGGCTCGACCCGCAGGATTACCATCTCATCGACCGTCGTGTTGGCGTAGTCGAGCACATCATCGATCGTCAAAGACAGTGCATAAATATCCTCGCGATCGAAAGGAGTGACAAACGTGCGGTTCAGTTCGTCGATCAAGATCCGCCGGGTTTCGTCCGCGGCGGCCTCGATCCGCGCTACCTGCTGGGCCGTCTCGTCGCTCGGATCGCGCATGTACTCCACTAATGCTTCCGATCCGGCGACAGCGTACTTGGCCTGCTCGGCCAACAGGTCCAGGAAGCGGCTGCGGCGTTTTCTCCAGAAGCGAATGGACATCGAACTCCTCCTCCAAAAAGGTTGGCCCTCTTCTGGGGCCCCAGCCGAATGCTCACAAGTGCGGGTCCCCCCGGCGGAAGGGGAGGAGCGGCTCGGGAGCCTCGGGGAGCGGGGGCCGTTCCTGTTCGGGGGGGGCCACTTGAGTCAGGAAAACCCCTCCCAGTATAAGTCCGCCACCGATCCACTGACCCGGCAGCATGCGTTCTCCCAGGAGTGTGACCGCCATGGCCGCGGTGAGGGCCGGTTCGAGGGAAGCCACCAGACTGGCGACCGTCGTGGAAAGGTGCCGCAGAGAGGCCGAAAAGAGGCCGTAGCCGAGCAAGGTCGGCAGGGCCAGAAGCGCAAGGCCCGCCAGCTCGCGCGGTCTGAGCGGATACCCGGGAGAATGCGTCAGCTTCTGCAGGAGGAAGAGAGCGGCTGCGGCGAAGACAAACCCGTAGAAGGTTGCCGTCCAGGTATTGGCAAACCGCTTGGCGGCGATCTTCCCGGTCAGTCCAAACAGGGCGAAGGCAGCACCTGTCCCCACTCCGACCAGGATTCCCTTTCCGCCCAGGCCCACCGTCGGGCCGCGACCGAGCGTGGCGATCAGTGCCACTCCGGTGATGCCCAGCGCGACGGCGCAGACCTTCCAGCCACTGATCCCTTCGTGCAGGAAAAGCCACCCGATCAGCACATTAATGGCGGGGGCAACGTAAACCAGGACCGTCGCGAGAGCGGCACCATTCATGGCTACGGAGAAGGTCCACAGCCCATTCATCGCCGCCAGGGCGACGCCTCCATGAAGAAGAAGGAAGGGCACATCGGTCACGCGGATTCGCAATACCGTGGGCCCGGCCAGGCTCAAGACCGCGCCCAGTGCAAGCGCCACGACGACGTCGCGCCAGACCGCAAGCGTCAGCGGGGCAATCGCCGTATTGGAGAGAAGCGTCCGCATGATAATGGAGGTCGTAGACCAGCAGAACGTGCCCACCAGCGCAATCGCAACGCCCTTGGATTGTCCCCCCACGGAAATCCGGCTGGATCTCATCGGCCCCGCCATACTTGCAGGTGCAGCACTCGCCTGCTGATGCTCCGGAGCTTAACGCGATCACCGATCTGGAGGCCCGGGATCCAGAGGATCCCTGAACTGTCACAAATCAGAGGCCATCGGTCGCGCAGCTCAACAGGCAGGTGATGGGCTGAGAAAAAGCCGCCGAGACGAACCTCCCGGTTCAGGCCGAGCGGACGAAATCGATCCCCTCTGGCCCGCACGCGCACCTTCAGATCCCCCTCGATCCGATCGCGGTCCAGCCAGGCCTCCCAGCGGCCCGAAGCGCGTTTCACTTCTTCTAGGTCCCAATGACTGGCCTGCCGGCCGTCGATCACCCAGTCCAGCTCCCCCAACCTGATATGGCCTTCAAGAGGAACGCCCGCACCAACCCAATCGGGGGGGCTGCAAGCCCCTGCGGCTTGCCGTTGCAGAACCAGTACACCGTCCGACAAATGAAGGCTGAGCCCTTGACAAATCCCCGCTCGACGCGTCTGCGGGGGATGCAGGGCGAACTCAAGAGCTTGTTCGATATGACGGTAGGCGAGATCGCGGGTTCCCGGCAAGAGCCTCCGACAAGCTCGCCGAACGACTCCCCGGCGAATTCCCTTGGGTTGGGCCAGAAACTGCTGCCGAGGGATCCGGACTTGGTCCGGGCTCACCTGCACGCCAACGAGGAGCCAAGCCCGATTCACTGCGGCCTCCAGGACTTCTACCTCGCCGGCCATCACATCGGCGAGGCGGCAGAGAGCGGACCGCAGCTCTGGGTTGTACTTTTTCAAGAACGGGAGCAGATCGGCTCGCATCCTCCCCCGCAGATAGGCCGGACCGAGATTGGTAGGATCCCTCCGGGCAACCAGGTCCCTCTCCCGGCAGTAGGCCTCGGTTTGCTCCCGCGTTACCTTGAGCAAGGGACGGACCAGAAAGACCCGCCCCGGGTCTAGGCCTTCAACCCACGCCCCCAGGTCGTGGATCATCGGCATCCCTCTCAAGCCCTCTGGGCCTGCTCCCCGCAGGAGGTGCATCAGCACGGTCTCTGCCTGATCGTCCGCGGTGTGTCCCACGGCGATCCAGCGCGCCTCTGCCTGAAGAGCGACTCGGGATAGGAAACGATAACGAAGAATCCGACCGGCCTCCTCGACCGAACGACGATGCTCCTTGGCCCAGTCATCAACCCTTTCTCTCTCGATGACGCAGGGCAACTGCCATTCGCTGGCAAGCCTCCGGACAAACTCGGCCTCGGCCTCACTCTCGGGGCGCAGTCCATGATCGAAATGAGCCACCACGACCGGGTGGCCCAGATCCTTCAGCACGCTGAGCAGCGCCAGGCTATCGGGTCCGCCGGAAACCCCCACGACAACCTTCGCGCCTGGAGGCAGCCCGCCCCCGGAGAGCAGGTCTCGTTGAATCTCTTCTGCGAGGGACATGCCAGCGATTATATTCAAGCTCAACGATCTTGGGGCAGCCTGTCCACGCTCATGCATCCGGTCGGACCAAGAAAGGGGAAAAGCGCCTGCTGGGCAGCTGGAGGCTACCCGCCCCCTCGCCGACTCCCTTCCCTGCGACGAGCCCATCCAGACTCAGTGAGTTCCTCGCCCCGTCTTGAATGGGGAAGAAGGTGTCGCTGCCCCCGGCAGCTCGCCGGGAATGACTTTTCGGGCTTTCCGGGCGGCCTCTCCCGCAGAGATCCCGTAGGTGGAGAGGGCGTCGACCAACTGGCTCACGCTGGTGTGAGGCGCATAAATGCGCCGAGTGGTCTCGATGCTCGAATGACCGAGCAAGGCTTGCAGCAAACCCAAGTCCATGCCCTCATCCCGCAATGACTGAGCGCGAAAGTGGCGGAAGGCGTGGGGACCGCTGCCGGGCTTGAGTCCCAAGGCACGGGCTGCCTGCGCGACAACCCGCCAGAGCGTCGTTCGCGAGATGCGGGCCCTCTTCCCTCTGCCATGACTGACAAAGAGGGGAGCGGAAGCGGGCCGAGCTATCCGCATCCGCCTGCCTCCCAAATCCTCGCCTTGGCGCTCTCGCTCGGCAAGGTACTCGCGAATAGCGTGTTGAGCTTCCTGGGTGAGAATCAGCGTCCGCGCCTTTCCGCCCTTCCCGACCACCTCGGCGGTAGTGGCATAGCCCTTGTCCACGCTGGCGCAATCGAGCTGTGCGACCTCGCTGGCCCGCCCGGCCGAGGAATAAAGCGCGTGGACCACGGCCCGATTCCGAAGGATGACCAATCGCTTCCTTTTCGAAGCGGGATTCCGGGCCGGCGGCAGGGGGGACTCGTCGTAGAAAGCAAGGATCGAGGCCAAGCTCGGATCCGGGTGACGGGGAGGGTAGCGGAGCGCTCCGCCGCGGGTCTCCTCCTTGAGCTTCTCCCGTGCCTTATCCAGCCGAAATGCGGGGGGCAACTTCCCGCGCGCATACAACCATCCGAGGTAGCGCTTGACGGCCGCCAGGTACAAAGCGAGAGTGGCCGGAGAATACTTTCTATTGGATCGGAGCCAATCGAGAAAGGATACGAGCAAATCGTCGCGTATGCCGGCAGGGGCTAGCGGTCGTGAAAGCCTTGCCCCCCCATAGCCTGTCTGCGCCGCGAAATCCTCCAGCGCGACGAGTGCCCAGCGGTAATTTTCCCGGGTCCTTTCCGACTTGAGCGCGGCCTTGAGAAAGTCCGCCGCCTGGATAGGCAACTCGGGTCTGGCTCCCTTGCCCTCCGCCCTCAAGCGTCCTCGAGTTTCAGGCATTGTCTGCCCAGCACAATTCGCCTCTTGGTTGAGCCGCACGATCTCGCCTTCCCACGGCTGGGTCCCCCCGCAATACCCCGGATCGCGCACAGAATTGTGCCCCAAGGCCCAGGGTCCCCGGCGCTCCCGACCGCCTTTCAGCCCCCGTGGGCATAGATTTCCCCGGTCTTGGCGCTCATGATGAAGTCATTTTGATGGAGTCCCCTGATCTTGTGGGTCCACCAGGTCACCGTCACCTTGCCGTACTCCGTCAAGATCGCCGGATGATGCCCCTCGCTTTCGGCCAGACCCCCCACGCGATCCGTGAAAGCGAGCGCCTCCCGAAAGTCCTTGAACTTGAAGGTCCGCTGCAGCCTCTTAATCCCCTCCCCTTCGAGGACCTCCCAGTCCGCCACCTGAGTCCGGAACTCTTGAATCTGCTCATCCGTCAAGGGGGGCTCTCCTCCCCGACAGGGAACGCACTTCATTTTCATTAGGTCGCTCATCTCTCGCTCCACAATTTGAGAACCTGGTCACCCACAGGGCGATGTCCAAAGTCGAGTCGCCTCGCCGCCATGGGCGCACGAAGCGAGCTGCTCCCGCCGTTTCTCCCCTCGCCTCTCCGATTCTAAACGATTTGCAGACAGCCACCAACCGTGCGGCCCTTGTCGGGCCGCCCCTCTTGCGGTAGAATGCGGCAACCGAGAGGGGTTCAATCGAGGAGGGGCAGGCAGCCTGAGCGATCAGGAATGCGGCCCCTGTATCGTGCCCACGCAAGGGACTGTGCAACAGCGCCCGCCTCCTGTGTCGGGGCCCGGGCAAGTGCTACCCGCAGGGTCCACGATGGATCGATTTGGGCTTGCAGTCGTCGGTTCCGTGGCCTCCAGCCCAAGAGCGTCCTCAACCAGACCCCCCGCTGTAGCGCAACTCACAACGCGCATGCGCAAGGGAAGGTGCCCATGGGAGATGGATCTCCACAGGGAGCAAACCCAGTTTCTCTTCTGCAGCTGAAACCCAAGATGGAGCTCAGCGGCCGGATCACCCGGGTTGACCTGTACGGCGCCTTTGTGGATGTGGGGGCGGAGAAGGAAGGCTTCGTTCACCTTTCGGGGCTCCGTCATGGGACAGTCAACAAGGTCGGGGAAGCGGTCCAAGTCGGCCAAGCGGTCACCGTCTGGGTCCGAGCCGTCGATCCGGGGAACGGGAAGCTCGAACTGACGATGGTCAAGCCCTTGGCCTACGATTGGAATGAGCTGAAGAAGGGCATGACCGTGCACGGAACCGTCGTGCGGCTGGAGAAGTTCGGCGTCTTTGTTGACCTGGGGGCAGAGCGCCCTGGCCTGGTCCACGTCAGTGAGCTGTCCGGCAACTATGTCAAGGATCCTGCCGACATCGTGCGCGTCGGCGACGAAATCGATGTGCGCATTCTCGAGGTCATTCGAAAAAAGAAGCAGATCCAGCTCAGCCTCAAGGCCCTGGAGAGCAAGGCCGAGGAGGGCCCTGCGGAACCTCCCGAGGAACCCCCGATAACGGCCATGCAGGCAGCGTTTGAGAAAGCTCGCGTGGGGGCAGACCGCCAGGGGCAGGCGGCCCCAGGCCCTCGAACGAGAAAGACCAACGCAGACCTCAAGAGACGCGAGCAAGAGGAGATCATTTCGCGCACGCTGGAGACCTCGGTTCGCAAGCCATAGGCACGAGCCGGGACCCCCCTCACCCTAAACAGCTCAGGCGAGCCGGGGCTCGCCTGAGGTTTGGATCCCTGATCGTGATCCCTTGCGACTTCAAATCTCCGCCTGGCGGGGCTCTGGACTAGGTCTCCTCCTCGTCGTCCTCCCAGGCCTCTTCCTCCTCTTCCTCGACCTCGAAACCGTCCTCTTCGTCTTCCCACTCCTCCTCAACCTCTTGTTCTTCCCATTCCGGCGGAGCTTCGGCTTCCTCAGTTTGCGAGTAGGTCAGGCAACCCGCGTCCGGATCGAGTTCGATGGCAGCCGCCCCGCAGTATCCCTCCTCGAGGAAGACACAATCGAGGTAGCGACAACGGATCCTAGGCATTGCCCCTCCTCAGACCGGATTGGTTTGGCTGCCGCGACGCTGGGCCCATAAATGAAAACATATCATGCTCGAAGGATTTGTCAAGGCACGAGTTTCGCCCCAAGGAGTACAACGACCAGATGAAAGCCGCGCTGCGGAGTCCTCCACTCCCTTGGATCGCGGAGGCCTGCCAACCCCTCCGAGGGAATCGGATCGTTTTTCTCCTGCTCCTGAGCGTGGCCGTCCCCTCCTCGGTTAGTCGGCTAGCAGCCACACCTCCACCGGCGATCCGGCGGGAACACGAGTAGTTCCAGCCGGCAGTCGAATCAGGGAATTGGCGCGCACCAAGGCGGAGAGTGCCGAGGACCCTTGGTTTCCGCTGAGCCTCACGCGCCATTGCCCAAGATCCCACTGGCTCTGCCCTCGCAGGTAGGTTTCTCTCCCGTCCGATTCGAGATCCTCGGTTAAGCGCGCCGTGACCCTCGGCCTCGGCCGCGGGACGCCCCCCAGCAACACGGTGATCGCGGGCCGAGCAAACAATTCAAAGGTGACAAATGAGGAAACGGGGTTTCCCGGCAGACCCATGACCGGGACACCCCGATAACGACCAAAGGCCAGAGGTCTTCCGGGACGAAGGTTCACCCTCCAGAAGGACAGGCGTCCCCTCTTTTCGACGACTTGGCGAACGTAGTCGTAGGCTCCGACCGAAACCCCCGCGGATGAAAGAATCAGATCGGCGCCCTGGTCCAGGGCCGAGTCGAATCTCAAACCGATCTCCGCCGCATCATCGGGTGCGATCCCCAGCGAAATCGGTTGACCTCCCGACTCGGTGACCAGAGCCTCCAGCATCAAGGAATTGCTCTCGAAAATCTCGCCCGCCCGCAGAGGTCGGCCCACAGGGACCAGCTCACTTCCCGTGGAGACGATGGCGATGCGGGGGCGTTGAGTGACCTGGACCGAGACCTGGCCCAAACTGGCAAGCAAGGCGATCTCCTGCGGACGCAAGCGGGTGCCCCGCGCTAGGATTCTCTCTCCCGCCTGGATGTCGAACCCCCCGGGCCGAATGTTTTCGCCTGGCCGCATCTCGGCTAAGATCCCGATTTCCCCGGGAAGGGCTGGCTGCATGGCGCTCAAATCCGTTTGCTCGACGGGAACGACACAGTCGGCTCCCGGAGGAATGGGCGCCCCGGTCATCACCCGGGCGGCAACCCCCGCGGGAAGGGAAGCAGGCGGCGAGTAGCCGGCGGGCACATCGAGCACGACCTGAAGTCGGACAGGGTTCCGCCTGGACGCACCGCGAACATCTTCGGCGCGCAGCGCAAACCCGTCCATCGAGGAGTTGGAGAAAGGGGGCAAGTCCTGGTTGGCAACTAGGTCCCTTGCCAATACCCGTGCCAAGCCGTCCCGCAGGCTCACCTCTTCCCCGGGCAGGCTGGTGAATTCCTTCAGCAAGAGGTCACGGGCCAGTTCAACGCTCAGCAATGTGCCGGTCACTTCTGTGCCTCACCCAAGGAAGACAGGAGCCCGGGAGGGCGAAAGCGCCGGGCGCTCCCTGCTGCTCTCATCCAGCCCGCACTCGCCGAGCTTCCATGACGTTGGGGAGAGCCTCGACGCGATTGAGTACCCGGCTTAGTTGGCCCAAGTCCGTGACCTCCATCACCAAATCAATCATGGCCAGGTGGGCTTTGATGCTGGAGACCACATTGCTCAGATTGATGTGCTCTTCACCCACCACGGTGGACACATCTCGAAGCAATCCCTCCCGGTCGTAAGCGGTAACCCGAACAGCCACAGGGTAGGTCCTTGCCGGACGCCCCCAGGAAACGTGCACCAGCCTTTCCTTGTCGCGCACGCGCAGGATGTTGGGGCAGTCCGTGCGGTGTATGGTGGCCCCTCGCCCGCGGGTTACGTACCCGACGATCGGGTCTCCCGGGACCGGCTTGCAGCAGCGGGCCATGGAGGTCAGCATGCCCCTTAATCCGGTAATGTTCACATCCGGTGTGGTTGTCTCGGAGGGAGGGGTGAGTGCCGGAAATTCTTCCAATGCTCCGGGCTCGGTTTCGAGAATCTTCGCCACGATCCTCGCCGCGGTAAGGTCGCCGGAGCCGACCGCGGCAAGAAACTCGTTCAGGCTGCCATACCCCAGCCCTTTCCCCAGGCTCTCGAGGGTGAGACCCTCCACACCCAGCCTGCGCAATTCGCGTTCCACGATCTCTCGGCCTTCGGAAATACGTTGGTCCTGGTCCTCTCTTTTGAACCACTGTCGGATCTTGCTGATCGCCCGTTGCGAGCGCACGAGCCGCAAATCCGGGTTGAGCCAATCGCGGCTCGGTCCCCCACGGCGCGTTGTGACAATCTCCACCTGATCCCCCGTCCTCAGGCGATAGTCCAAGGAAACGAGCTTGCCGTTGACCCGGGTTCCCCGGCAGCGATGGCCGATTTCAGTGTGAACGTGGTAAGCGAAGTCGATGGCCGTAGAGCCTGCGGGGAGATCGATCACATCTCCCTTCGGTGTGAATGCGTACACGCGATCCTGGAAGACATCCGATTTGAGCGCATCGACGAATTCACTCGCATCCTGAACCTCATGGCGCCAATCCATGAGGCTGCGAAGCCATAGGATTCTGCGCTCGAAGGCTTCGTCTCGCCGCCCCCCCTCCTTGTATCGCCAATGGGCGGCAATTCCGAGATCCGCGTTCTGGTGCATCTCCGGGGTGCGGATTTGGACCTCGATAGTCTTTCCATCATCGTAAACCACCGCAGTATGCAAGGACTGGTAGAAGTTGTCCTTGGGCGAGGCAATGTAGTCGTCGAAGTCGCCAGGCAGGGGGGACCAGTGATTGTGAATGACGCCCAAGGTCACGTAGCAACTGGGGATGTCCTTGACGATGATGCGCACTGCCCGCACGTCATGGACCGATTCAAACGCCACCCCTTTGCGAAGCATCTTGCGATAGATGGAGTAAATGTGCTTGGGGCGGCCACTTACCTCCGCCGACAAGCCCGCTTCGTTCAGCACCTCTTTGAGACGCTGGACGATTTGCGTCATTTTGTCCTCGCGGTCGGTCCTCCGCTCTTCAAGCTTTCCGGCAATCTCCTTGTACACCTGCGCGTTGACGTAGCGGAAGGCGAGATCCTCTAGCTCCCATTTCATTTGCCACATGCCGAGTCGGTTGGCCAGAGGGGCGAAGATCTCTAGGGTCTCCTGAGCAATACGCCGCCTGCGCTCCGGCTCGAGGTGGCTGAGCGTGCGCATGTTATGAAGGCGATCTGCCAGCTTGATGATGACGACACGCACGTCATCTCCCATGGCAAGGAAGATCTTGCGAAGGCTCTCAACATCCATGTCCTTCCGACGCGCCGAATCTTCGACCCCGGCCGGCCGGCCATCTCCCTTTGAAACCCTGGGCAGATTGGTAAGCTTGGTGACCCCATCCACCTGCTGGGCGACCTCGTGCCCAAACTCGCGCTCGATCTGCCCCAACGACACACCCCCATCCTCAACCGTGTCATGCAGCAGACCGGCAGCAATAGTTGTCGCTGGAACCCCAAAATCCGCCAGGATCTTTGCCACGGCCAGGCAATGCTGCACATAGGGTTCGCCCGAGGCGCGATACTGACCCTCGTGAGCCCGCTCTGCAATCGCGTAGGCCCGCTCGATCATCTCCCTCTCCGAGAGAAGAAGATCTGGCAGGGATTCGAGAAGGGTTTCCAGTTTCATTGACGACCCAGGCGACACGCTTAGTATACCGCCGGGAAACCGCTATCATCCCCCGCTCCACACCCGCGGCTTGCTCGATCTTGGGTTCCCCCGGAGAGGCCCAACCCGACCAGGACCTGGCACGCAATTTGCACTTGAATGTCAAGAGCCTAAAGGGGGTGAGACCGGCAGGTCGCACCGCAACGCAACTCGATCCCGGGCCTCTTGGGTTCATCTCAAGCAGCGGAGGAAGGCATGGCGCTGGTTGGAAAGGGTTTCTTCACCTGGCAGATCCCGAACTGTGAAAAGGGAGACGCAGCCAAGATCGCTTCGCGTGCCGCCCAAGCCGGGCTGTCGCATGTTCTCCTCAAGATCGGCGATGGAACCTGGGCCTTCAACATCGACTCGAAGGGCCATGACCTGTTGCCCCCCGTGGTCTCCGAGCTCCGGGCCCGAGGCATCAGCCCCTGGGGCTGGCACTACATCTACGGCAACGATCCAGTGGGTGAGGCGAAGCTGGCGGCGAGTCGCACCCTCCAGCTCGGTTTGGATGGTTACGTGATCGATGCGGAGATGGAGTTCGAGAAAAAGGGCAAAGATGTGGTGGCGCGCACGTACATGAAGCAGCTACGCTCCGGTCTTCCCCACCTTCCCATTGCGCTGAGCTCCTTTCGCTATCCGAACTATCATCAACTCTTCCCCTGGACGGCGTTCCTAGAGAAATGCGACTTCAACATGCCCCAGGTTTACTGGGAGCAGGCTCACAACCCGCAGTACCAGTTGCAGGAGTCGGTCAAGGAGCTGAAGGCCTTGAAGCCCTCCCTCCCGGTCGTTCCGACCGGACCTGCCTACACGACTTCCGGCTGGAAGCCGAAGGGAACCGAGCTCACCCAATTCCTCCAGGAGGCCGTGGCGCTCAAGCTCACCGGGGCAAACTTCTTCGCCTGGGATTGGGCCACCCAACCCGCCTACATCGACTGGTGGAATTCGGTGGCGAACTTCAAGTGGGGCCAGGCACCCGCCCCCACCGACATGGTGGACCGTCTGGTCGCGGCCTGGAACTCACACGATGTCCCGACCATTCTCGCCCTCTATCAGAGCAATGCGGCTCAGGTCACTGCCGCACGCACGGTCGTGGGTTCGACGCCGATAACCGCCTGGTATCAGGATCTTCTGACCAACTTGCTGCCCAGCGGCCAGTTCGCGATCACCGGTCGAAGTGGAGACGGGAATTCGCGGCATTTCACCTGGACCGCGACCAGCATCGCTGGCCGAGTACTGGACGGGAACGACACCCTGGGCATGCGAGACAACCTGATTCAGTATCACTACGCGTACTTCACCATCTCGCCCTCCTAACCGGTCCGGGTCCTTATTGGCCTCGGTCGCCCCTCGTCGGGCCTGAGGCTTTTCCCTTCCCATCCCGCTTCGATTTCCGTGCCATGTTGTCTGGGTGCGCCGCAAGTTTCCCCCGGCCCAATTGAGGCCGGCCGTGCCCTCTGGGTTTGTGCCCGGCACCGGAAGAAGGGCGCCGGGCCGCATCCGCGCCCAATGGCGGGCTCTCCAATGCGATCACCGCAGCGATCCGCAGCCCTCTCCCGAGCTTCACGGCGCTGGAGGCCTCCGAGGTCCGCTTGTGACGGGAGAAATCTCCAAGCCGTGCGCTTTGCGCGGAGCCATCGCGCAGGCAAAGGAGGATTCGCGTGTTCGCCCGGCCCGCGACCGCACCCACCAGACGGACTCCGGGTTTGGCCTTCCAGGCTCTCGTCCCCACCCCGTGCCGCCCTTGCAGGGGAAACTCTGTGATAGACGTTCTCCTCGCGTAGCCATCCTCCCCTATCATGAGGAGATCGCACCTGGGCTGAATCACCCCTGCCCAGGCAACCTGATCGCCACCACGACCCAGCCGGACCGCCAGAACGCCGGCGGCAGAGAGTCCCAAGGGCCGAACCTCCTGCTCGCTGAAGCGGATGCTCATGCCCGCCGAGGTCAGGAGGAGCAACTCATCCTTTCCACTCGTTGCGGCTGCCCAACCCAGCGCATCCTGGGGCGCGATCTTGATGGCTGAGACAACCTGCGGAGAGGGCCGGGGGAGATCCTGAAGGCGCGATTTCTTGACCATCCCTCGTCTCGTGACCAATGTAAGGTAGCCCTCCCGATCCTTCGAGGAAGGCGGCACGCTCACCGCACACTCAACTTTGCTTGGCCCTTCCAGCCCGCAAAGGGTCGAAAAGTGCACACCGGGCTCATGAGCTTCTCGCTCGGGCACCGCCTCGATTGGAATCCCGGCCAGCCTTCCCTTTTCGGTGAGCAGGTAAAGGGTATCCCGTGTGCTCGCCCGAAGCACAGCTTTGAGGGGGGCATGGGGAAGCTGGAGCGACTGGCGGGAAGAGCCCCCGCGCGAGAGCAAGCCCGTATCGGTCAGGGTCAGCCAGACGCTCTCCTCGGGATGATCCGCCTGCGCGGCGATGGGCAGGTTCCGCAGCTTGTCCCCATCGCGCAGGATCGCCGTCCGACGACCATCTCCGAAGCGCTGCTGCAGCTGCCTGAGTTCCTCGATCAGGGCCTCTCTTTGCAGCTTCGGGGAGCCGAGGACTCGCTCCAGGGAGGCCATGAGCGCGACCTTTTCTTTGTATTCTTGCTCGATCTTCTCGCGCTCCAGCGAGGCCAGCCTTCGGAGAGGCATGTCTAGAATCGCCTCGGCCTGGGCCTGGGTGAGCCGATAGCGTTTCTGCAGGCGCCCGCACGCGTCCTCGGCCGTGCGCGCGTTGCGAATCAGCCGGATGACTTCCTCTAGATTCTTCAAGGCCACGCGCAGACCCTGGAGGATGTGAGCCCTTTCGCGGGCCCGGGCCAGATCGAACTGGCTCCGGTTCTGGATTACTCCCAGCCTATGGTCGAGGAACACTCGTAAGGCCTGTTTGAGCGAGAGCAGTCTGGGCTCGCCTTGAACCAAGGCCAAGAGGATGATGCTGAAGGTGGTTTCCATCGGGGTGTGCTGGAACAGATTCCGCAACACGCTTTCTGCATCCGCTGAGCGGGTCAGCTCGATCACGATGCGCATTCCCTGCCGATCAGACTCATCTCTCAGATCGGCAATTCCCTCCAATCCGCCCGCGCGCACGAGTTCCGCAATCCTCTCTAGCAGAGCGGACTTGTTCACCTGGTAGGGTAGCTCGGTGACCAGCAGACGGGCCCGCCCTTTGCCGGGGTCCTCCCAGTGGACCTTGGCCCGCACTTTGATTTTGCCCCGTCCCGATCCATAGGCAGCCGAGAGTCCCTCCTCCCGGCCGGGCCGATCGAGGATCAGTCCGCCGGTTGGGAAATCCGGCCCTTTCACGAACTTCAGCAACTCATCCGTGGATATCTCTTTGGTCCGCGTCCACGAGCGGAGCATGAAAACGAGGGCCTCGCACACCTCTCCCAGATTGTGAGGCGGAATGGAGGTCGCCATGCCCACCGCAATCCCTGTGGCCCCGTTGATCAGCAGATTCGGAGCGGCGGAGGGCAGGACTTGCGGCTCCTGCAGAGTGGCGTCGAAGTTGGGGGCGAAGGGGACCGTTTCCCTGTCGAGGTCGGCCAGCATCGAAACGGCAAGTGGGGCCAGCCGGGCCTCGGTGTAACGCATGGCGGCCGGGGCATCTCCATCCACCGACCCGAAGTTGCCCTGGCCCTCGACCAGGGGGTAGCGCAGGGAGAAATCCTGAGCCATCCGCGCCATGGCTTCGTACACCGCCATATCCCCATGGGGATGATATTTCCCGAGGACCTCGCCTACGATGCGCGCCGACTTTTTGAAGCCCCCTCCTGGATGGATATTCAGGTCGTGCATGGCGTACAGGATTCGGCGCTGCACGGGCTTAAGGCCATCCCGCGCGTCGGGCAAGGCACGCGCCACGATGACGCTCATCGCATAATCGAGATAGGCCTGCTGGACTTCTTCGTCGATGTCGACTCTTTGGACTGTGCCTAGCTCCATCTTCCGCCTCTTTCTTCCGGATTCTCCCGGCCCTGGCGTACCCCGGGGGAGTGGGCCGACAGGAAGTCTTGGACTCTCTCGACGCGAAACACCCGATCGGCTCCCGCGGTGGTCAAGCCTCTTTACCTTTACCTTGGCCTTGGCCCCGGTTATAATCCGCTTTACGGGGAAGTGCTGGAACTGGCAGACAGGCATGACTTAGGATCATGTGCCGCGAGGCGTGAGGGTTCAAGTCCCTCCTTCCCCACCAGCCTATCGTGCTGGTCGTCTTCGCCGGGCAAGCCGAGATCGGATCTCGCGGCAACATGCCCGGCTTATCTCGCACAGAAAGGAAAATGCAGGACCGTATGAAGACCCAGGTCGAACAGACGGGGGAGTGCGAGGCTACCCTCACGGTCGAGGCCGAAGCAGAGATCCTCGAGGGGGCCATGAAGCGGGCCGCGCGGAAGCTGGCCGACCGGGCAAGCATCCCTGGCTTTCGAAAGGGGAAAGCCCCCTACTCCGTGGTTCTCTCGCACCTTGGCCAGGAAGCGGTCTTCGATAAGGCGGTGGACTTGCTCGGCCCAGAGGTGTACCGCAAGGCCCTCGACGAGAGTGGATTGAGTCCGGCCCGGGCGGGGACTTTGGAGGATATCGTTTCTCGGGAACCGCTGGTGCTGAAATTTACGGTTCCTCTTCAGCCCGAAGTGGTTTTGGGCGACTATCGCCAAGTTCGCGTCCCCTTCGCGATGGCGCCAGTGCCCACCGAGGATGTTGAGCGAATGATGGAGAACTTGCGGCAATCCCAAACGATCCTGGAGCCGGTCTCTCGCCCGGCCCAGGAGGGGGACGTCTTGGTCGCCAAGATTCAAGTTCAAGCGCTGGACCCGGAGGGGAAGCTTTCCCCTCTGCCCGCCGCCATGAAGGCGGGCCCCGACAACCAATCAGGCGAGGAAGTGGAACTCTCGGAAGACGTGGGCGGGAGATTCCCTGGGGCTGGCGCGGCCATCTTCGGCGTCCGCGAGGGCGAAAGCCGCGAGATTGAATTCACCTACCCAGAGTCCTTCCCCGTCTCGACCTTGCAGGGGGTTCATGCCCGCCTATCCCTCACCTGCCTTGCCGTCAAGGCCCGCCGCGTCCCTGAGTGGAGCGAGGATCTCGTCAAGTCCGTGAGTGAGTACTCTACAGTCGAGGAGCTGCAGACCGGGGTGCGGACCAGCCTCGAGGCGAAAGTGAAACGCGATGCGGAGGGGGAATATGCAAGCCGGGTTATCGATCAGATGATCCGGGGAGGATCCGTCCGCTACCCAAGTGCCATCTTGCGGGAGGAGATCGACAAGATGGTCAAGTCCCTTGCCCGCTCCCTGGAGCGGGAAGGCGTCACCTTGGATACGTATTTGAAAGGTCGCCCGGAAGGCCGCCCGGGCCTGGAAAAAGAGCTAGAGCCCAGAGCGCGCGAGCGTCTCACCCGTGGGTTATACCTAGCCGACCTTGCCCAGAAGGAACAGCTCGAGGTCCCGGAGGAGGATGTTGACCAGCGAGTGCGCAACACCCTCGCTTCGGTGCAAAGTAAGGCGGATCCAAAACAGTTGGAGCAGATGCTTCGGGATCCCGCTCTCCACGAGATCATCTACGAGGACCTGCTCAATGACAGGGTAGTTGAAAGGATAATCGCTATCGGGAAGGGGGAGGCACCTCCTCTCCAAGCCCGTGAGGATCTGGCCCAAGCCGCCACAGAACCCCCCCCGTCCGAGCCTATGCCGCCTAACGGAGGTACAGAATGACTCTCCCAAGTCCGACGTCTCTTATCCCCATGGTGATTGAGACCACTAGTCGCGGCGAGCGCGCGTATGACATCTACTCGCTGTTGCTCCGAGAACGGATCATATTCCTCGGAACGCCGATTAACGACCAAATCGCCAACCTGGTGGTTGCCCAATTACTGTACCTGAATCGTGAGGATTCCGAAAAAGAAATCCAGATGTGGATCAACTGCCCAGGGGGTGGAATTTACTCAGGGCTTGCCATCTACGACACGATGCAGCAGATCTCCAATCCCATTGAGACCTATGCCGTCGGGGTGACGGCCTCCTTTGGAACGGTTCTCCTGGCAGCCGGGACCCACGGCTCGCGCTTTGCCTTGCCGCATGCGACGGTTCACCTGCACCAACCCCTTGGCGGCGCCCAGGGTCAAGCGTCCGACATCGAGATACAGGCCAAGGAAATTCTACGGCTTCGCGATCGTCTCAATACCATTATGGTCAAGCACACCGGCCAAACCCTCGAGGTGATTGAGCGCGACACCGAGCGCGACTACTACATGGACGCGGAGGGAGCCGTGAAGTATGGGATCGTGGATCGAGTCCTGGAGGAACGGGAGAAACAAACGAGCAAGGTGAAGTAGTCGCTGGCAGGTGGTTTTCCCCATGGAATCCACGACCGGCCCGGAGGCGGTCCTCGGCTTGGCCGACATCCGGGCCTTGATCATCGACATGGACGGAGTCCTCTGGCACGGCTCCACCGCCAACCGCGGATTCATTGAGTTCTTCGGATTCCTCCGAAGCGCGGGCATCCGCTTTGTCCTGGCCACAAATAACCCGACGCTGACGCCCAGGTCGTACCAGCAGAAGCTCATCGGCCTGGGGGCGCAGGTGCAAGCCGAAGAAATCCTGACCTCGGCTCAGGCGACCGCGAAGTATCTGGCCAAGACCGCTCATTCCGGTGCCAAGATCTTCGTGGTCGGCGAAGAGGGAATCCGAGCCGCTCTGGCCGCCGAGGGATTCCGGATCGCCGGTCTCGAGGACACGGATGCGGATTTTGTCGTGTGCGGAATGGATCGCGAACTGAGCTGGGAAAAGCTTTCCGGGGCAACCCTCAACTTGCGCCGCGGGGCCGGTTTCATTGGCACCAACGACGATGCCACATTCCCCACGGAGCGTGGGATTATCCAGGGGAACGGCGCAATTCTGGCGGCCCTTGAGACGGCCTCGGGCTCGAGGCCCACGATCATCGGGAAGCCCGAGCCGCTCATGTACCAGCTGGCGATCGAGCGGCTGGGTGAACCGGCGCGCCAGACGGCGGCGCTGGGAGATCGCCTGGAGACGGACATCCTGGGTGCCCAAAGGGCGGGGATCCCAAGCATCCTTGTGCTCAGCGGGGTAACCACCGCCGCCCAACTGCGGGCTTGGGCGACACGGCCAACGTGGGTTTTCGCGGGACTTCCCGAATTGATCCGAGAATGGAACTTGCAGCTCACCTCCCATTGAGGCACAGCTCCCCCGCCCTGAGCTCCTCATGCCGCACGCCGCCCTCCACGACCTGACTCTGGAACAACTCGAATTGACTCTGGCCGAGTGGGGGCAGCCCCTCTATCGAGCCAGGCAGATCTGGCACCATCTTTACTCGCGATGGGCCTCCTCCCCCGCCGAGATGACCGATCTCCCGGATTCTCTGCGCGAGCGGCTCGGGCAATCGTTCGATTTCCAGCTGATCCGCCCGCTTCGCGAGTCTCGCTCTCGCGATGGGAAAACCCTCAAGATCCTATTTGAACTGCGGGATGGCGCAACCGTGGAGACTGTGTTGATGGCGTATGATCAGAGACAGACCGCCTGCATCTCGACGCAATCCGGTTGCGGCATGGGCTGCGTCTTTTGCGCCACCGGACAAATGGGTTTCGGTCGCAACCTCACGCGAGGCGAGATCCTTATGCAGGTTCTCGACTTGGCGCGCAGGCTATCGCTGGAGGAAAGACGGCTCTCCAATATCGTGGTAATGGGGATGGGCGAGCCCTTCCACAACTACGAGGCGACCCTGGGGGCCTTGGACACGCTGAACCACTCCGAGGGGATGAACTTTGGCGCCCGGCGTATGACCATTTCGACCGTAGGACTCGTGCCGGGCATTCGCCGCTTTGCTCAGGAGGGGAGGCAAATCAACCTGGCTGTGTCTCTTCACGCGGCCAGCGACGAGCTTCGCTCTCGTCTGCTGCCGGTCAACCGGCGCTACCCGCTTGACCTCCTCTTGCAAGCCTGCCGGGAGTACGTGGACGCAACCCATCGCAGAATCTCATTTGAGTGGGCCCTGATCCAGGGGGTCAACGACGACGTCGCCCAGGCTACCTTGCTCGCGCAGCGCCTGCGAGGCCTCCTCTGTCACGTCAATCTCATTCCTTTGAACCCGACCCGAGAATACCACGGCATGCCGACCAACCGTAAGAGCGTGCGCGCCTTCCTCGAATCTTTGGAACGCGAAGGCATCCCGGTGACGGTTCGCGTGCGACGAGGCATCGAGATCCAGGCGGGTTGCGGACAGCTCGCCTCGGACCAGACACCGCCGCGGAGTACCTGAGCCCGGCAGGGACCGAAATGGCGGCTTGAGATGGATCGCCGCGACTCGCTGCAGCTTGTCGGGTCACGCAACATTTCGCCTTCCTCTGTCGTCCCCCGGGCCCTCCCGAAAAGGGCCGGAATCTCTTCTGCAGAGCTGTTTCTCCTGCCATCCTTCTCGGCCTCCCCCGAGGAATCCTTCCGACTCCGCCTTCCAGGCGAAGTTCAGCGGAAGCGGCCCCCTAACGCGCCTGCCCGTCATCGCCCCTCTTCTGCGCTATCCCCCCTCGCGTGTCTGCCCGCGGCGGAGGCTTGGGGCGCGAGACCGGCTGGACAGAATGGGCACCTGAGGGGGCCTCGCGAGTGGCAGAAACAGACTGGGAAGCATTCCCCCGCGGACCAAGTTTCCCGGGGGCACAGGGAAAGGGGACCTTGCCGAATCCCGCCCGGACACGAGCGCTACGTTTCTGCAACAATGCTGCAAAAGCAAACCGGCGGGGGTGCCCCGCCGGCTTGCTCGTTCTAGCTCTATCCCCTGCCTACGGGGAAGCTGGAGGCTGAAACTCCATTACCCGGCCGTTGCCCGCATCGGTGACCCAAACGCCCCCCTGCGAATCCGCCGCGATCCCTACCGGCAGATGGAAGGCATTCATCCCTTCGCCATAGTCTCCCCAGGTGAACAGGAACCCGCCCTGAGAGTCAAACACGATCACTCGGTAGGCTTCCGGATCCGTGACCCACACCCGCCCATCCTGCCCGACGGCGAGGTAGGGCTTGTTGTCCAGCGACTGTCCCTGCCACCCAGCGATCGTCCACTCCCGATCGTAGGTGAACGTGTCCGCGCTCGTTTCGCGGAACACCTGGACGCGCTGATTCCATGTATCGGCCACGTAAAGTTCACCTTCCGGTCCCAGGGCGATGCCCACGGGCTCGTCGAATTGACCGGGCCCAAATCCACCTGAGCCGACTTGGGTCAGGTAATTACCGTCCCCATCAAACACGGCAATTCGCTTGTTTCCCGTGTCCGCCACAAAGACCCGACCCTTGGGGTCGACGGCCACGTCTCGAGGGCCATAGAATCCGTCGGGGGCACTCGCCTGCCCTGAACTCCCCCACATCCGTACAAACTGGCCATCGGCCGTGAATTTCTGTATGCGGTAGTTCCAGGTGTCCGCGACAAACACCGATCCGTCCGGCCCGACGGCTAGGCCCCACGGCTGGTTGAAACTTCCTCCAGGGGCCGGCCCCTTGCTGACGTCGGCAAAGCTGCCCCAGACCTCAAGCAGTTTCCCTGAGCGATCAAAGTGCTCGATGCGATTGTTATCCGTGTCGGCCACATAAATCGTCCCGTCCGGGGCGATCGCAATTCCCCGCGGGTTCTGGAACTGCCCGGGCTCGCTACCTGGAGCGCCCCAAGCCGTGGCGGCTGTGAGCTGCTTCTGGCCCTTGGCATACGGGTCCTCCACCGCAGCTGGCGCGGACGGCTTTGCGCCGTATTGCCAAATCTGATTGGCTATGTCCTTGCGAATATAGATCCGCATGCTCTCGGAGACGGGCCAGTGCGAGATGTCGTAGTTCACGCCCGTCAGTTGACCGTAGAGGGAATAGTCCCGGCTGAACCAGATATTGATCAGCGCCTGTCGATATTGAGAATTGCCGAGCGCGCCCAGGATTCTTTGGCCATCCAGATTGAAGTACTCCTGCATAGGCCACGACATGCGGATGTAGTCGAAGCTGTAATGGGTTCGGCTAAGGAGGGGATCGACCTTGGCGATATTCCCCGCGCCCACGAGAACGATCGGCATATTCTCCAGGTCGCGGGTGGGTTGATTCCCAAAGTAGTGTTGGTTCGTGTAGTCCCGCAGATACCACGTAAGTGGCCAGGAGACGAGATCATCGTAGCCGACCTGGATCCCCAGACCGTCCGCCGTCCTCTGGGAGAGCTCTTGCACCTGGGCCATCACGGTCTTCACACTCTGGGTCGAATGGGCATAATCGATGAACTCTTTGCCGTTTCCAAGATTAAGGTAACTGACCATCCAACCGGCGCGCAGGGTTAGAACAGCCAGCAAGCCGAAGACCTCGAGTGTCACCATCCTTCCCCACACCGAGGCCGGGTGGGATCTCCAAAGCCTGACCATGAGGGCGGTGCCCAGGATCCCGAAGACCAAGGCCTCGACAAAAGAGGTCGTCGCCTGCAGCTGATTGAGCTGGGATCCCGCGAAGGGCGGCGCGTCCCCCAAGAGGCCCAACACGGCTGAGACCCAGGAATAGACCGTCAAGGGCAAGAGCACCAGACCCAGCCAACCCCACGACCGAACGCCTTGCGACCAATCGGTGTGCTCCCAGATTCGACCGATAGCCCAACCCCCAAGCAGGATCATCGACAGCACGATATGGACGGTCAACCAGGGCATCTTCTCTCCGGCAATGGTATAAGCCAGAAGCGAGCCCATGCTCCAGTAGCCCAAGAAACCCGGCATGTTGAAGGTGTAAGCCGGGGACCCGCTCTCGGATAGCGCGGCCGGCTTCTCCTGAAGTTCCACCCGAAGGGAGGTGACAGGACCGTCCGAGATGACCGGACCGTCCGAGATGACCGGACCGTCCAAGCCGACGGGGCCGTCATTCAACCCGTCGGTGCGGTTCGTCGAGGTGTGGCGAAATATCTGGCGCAAGCCCAGGTACCCGGCCACCAGGGAGGCCAGGGCAGGAAGGTACTCGTAGACCGGGATAGTCACCAGCATGTAGTAGTACCAAGGTTGGCTCCCACGGTGAACGCCCTGCTGCTGAAGCCAGTATCCAAGGGAGCCAATCATTCCACTGGCAAAGCCGCCCCCGTTGGTGAAAAAGGTCGTGAAGAAGACGATGAAAAGGCTGTAGAAGATTGCCGCGTTGATGAGCCATAGCCTGCGGTCCCACCAAAGGCCGATGGCGATGGAGATCGCGAGTAACGGGATAAAGACGACTGCGGTGTGGATCAACCCCGAGTTCGAGTAGTCCAAGGGGGACCATCCGATGGCAGTTTCCGGGAAGGCCGTCAGTTGAGGAAGCACGAAGGTTCCCAGGATGACCAAGAGGTCCAACGAGGGAAACCGAGACCGAAAGGAGGTCCCAAAGTCACGCAACGCAAGGGCTAAGGCGGCTACGACGGCCATTAGCGCAGCCGCCGCGGCAATCGCCGCCCAGATCCCCATGCCGGAAATCCCACTCGCCACCGTCGAGGGGGGCAGATTGGGATTGGCCGGAGCTGCGGTCCCCACCAAGGAGGAACCCAAACCGCTTTGCCCGTAGACAAGGAACCAGCCCGCCACCAGAAGAAGCGCGACACCCAATGAGGCCAGGTAGGCAAACTGCCTTCGACGGGCAGGACGGGGCCACTCGGATCGCAATAGCGAGATCAGAAGATGCAGCCCTAAGAACAACGTGGCCAAGGCGACATAGATATAGGTCGTCTCTTCGGTGTCGTAGTTCAAAACCGTAGCGACCGTCAGAAGATAGAGCCACTTGGTCTCGCGCGTCTCAAAAAACCTTGCGATGGCGAGGAACATCAGGAGAGCCCAGACCACCGTGAAGGCCTCATTGCGCACATATCGCGAGTAGTAGAGCATGAAGGGAGAGATCACCATGAACAACGCCGCGATCAACGCGCCGATCCGTCCCAGCCAACGCCGAAAAGCCCAGAGCAATAAGACTGCACCGATTCCAAACAAGGCAGCCGGGACGCGCGCCGTCGCGTCGCTGGCCCCCAGGAGGAAATACGTGAGTGCCAGCATGTGGAACTGCAGGGGGCCGTGCATCATGGGGTTGTGCACGTACCCTTGCCCACGGAACAGCAACCAGGAGTAGAAAGCGTGCAGGCTCTCGTCGTGGGCTATCGAACGGACGCCGATCTCATAGAAACGCGTTGCAACCGCGCTGATACCCAGCAAGAGCCAGAGAGCTAGCTCCCGCGTGAGGGGGAGCCAGTTCGCGACCCTGCGGTCGAGCCAACCCCATTGACTCTGAGTGGTTTCCACCGTATCCTCAATCTGGTCTATTTCCTACGCCTGTTCAAGGCGATTCTCCGTGGAACCGAACCCTGGGCCCGCGGACGGGCGCTCCCAGCCTTGCCGCCCTCATCCGCAGAAAGCATCCGGACTTCTTCTTTCGACAGATGACGCCATTGACCCGGGCGCAGTTCTCCCAACCGCAAGCCTGCAATCCGGATTCGCACAATCCGCATCACCGGCAACCCCAGCTGGGCGCCAATCTCTCGGATTTCCCGCTTCCGTCCCTCGCGCATGACGACCCGCAGCCAAGCCCCGCCTCCCGCGGACTTCTCCACCTCAACCTTGGCAGGAATGCTCCTGACCCCATCTTGGAGAACGATCCCTCGCCGCCAAAGGCTTAGCTGCTCGAGATCGGGGCGATGCGAGACCCGTACCCGGTATTCCTTCTCGCATCCATAGCGCGGATGTGTGAGCCGGTTTGCCAGCTCGCCATCATCGGTGAGGAGCATCAGGCCTTCACTATCCAGGTCAAGCCGACCCACGGGAAACAACCTTCCAACTACCGGCACAAGATCACGGACCGTCCGCCGATCGCCCTGAGGAGCCAGAGAAGAAATCACCCCAGGCGGTTTGTTAACCGCCACGTACGTGCACGACTTCCCCGGCGCGACCCTCTGGCCATCGACCCGAATATCGTCCATCCCCGGGTCCGCCCGTTGCCCCAGTCTTGCTCTGCGCCCGTTCAGGGTCACACGACCCGCGAGAAGGAACCCCTCGCAAGCCCTGCGAGACCCATAGCCAGCCTGGGCCAGAACCTTCTGGAGTTTCTCAGGTCCCACCAATTCACTCTTTGAGAATGGGGTCTGCGGCTCCACCCTCCTGGTCTGCGTGGGGCGCCTCAGCCTCCTCCAGGGCCAGTGCCGGCAGTTCCTTGGTGGAGGCCAGACCGAAATGCTGGAGCATGACGGAGGTCACCCCGTACAGAATGGGCCGGCCGGGCCCTTCCGCCCGGCCAATCTCCTCGATCAGGCCCTTTGAAAGAAGGCTCTGCAGCACGCTGTCGGAGTTCACACCCCGGATGGCATCAATCTGTGGACGGGTTAGAGGTTGCCGGTAGGCGAGGATGGCCAAAGTTTCCAAAGCCGCCTTGCTCAGGGTCGTAGTGTGGTTCAAGCCGAGGAGTTTTTCGACATGTCTGGCTGAGCGTGGCGAGGTGGTCAGGCGCACACGGTCGCCCAGGCGCTGGATCTGCAGACCACGATTCTGGTAATCCAGATCGAGCGCCTCCAAAGCCTGCTCAATTCGGGACTCGGGCAGCTCCAACGCGCTTCCCAAAGTGGAAAGGGCAACCGGCTCTGCCGAAACAAACAGCAGGCTCTCAACAATCGCCTTTAGAGGGAGTGTCTCTTCGACAGTTTGGGAATCCACGATGCCGTCATCCCAGGGCTCAAGGTCAGATCTTTCCTCAAGGGATCCGCCATCTCGATGCTTCCCCACGCGGCCCGATCAGCCAACCCGAACACATGGCCCTTGGCACCCTCGCTGGTCGCCCCCGCAGCCCAACCGTCCGCCACGTTGTCCGTCCGGCCCGCGCCATTCGGGCAGAGCTGTCTACCCCTTGGAATACCCGACGGTTGCCGCCTTCAGGTCGCTTCGGAATCCCTCGCTATGCCAGCCCGGCCCGCGCGCCGGCAACCGGAGTAAGTCTCCACTGAATTCATCCCCACGAGCTCCGCTGGTCCAGGCTCCGTCGCCCCGGGGAAACCTGCGCAGGGCCTCTTCCGGGCTGGCTGGGTCAGGATCTATGGTCTAATTGAACCGGACCCGCTTGCCGTTCCAGCGCCGGTCTCCGAGGGAAGCAAGATGATCGACGGCGATCGGCTGATCTTCACCGTCAGGCAAATGCGAGTGGTCCCACGGGAGCAACCCGAGAGGGCCCAGAGCAGCCTCTCGACCGGGATGACCCCGGCTCCCACGGAGCCCTTGGCCCCATAGGTCCAGGGGCCAAGCACGGAAGGATTTCTGGCCGGCGACGACCAAGGAGCCTCTGGTGCGGAAATCCGGAAAGTCTTGGGCTACCTCAGGAGGCTTTCTGGCCCGACCGGTCAGGAATTATACCAAGCGTCCGACAAAAAACCGCAGCCTTGGCAACCGCTTCCCTCAGCGGGCAGGACATTTCGGCCCAAGCGGAGCCGCGGGCCGGTCCTTTCTCATCCTCGCCCTTGCGCTCCTCATCGGCTGCGCCGGTCCCCATGTGAACGTGCCCCCCGTGGCCATCCAGATCCGCGCGGATGGCGGGACAAAGAGCGTTTTCGTGTCCTCGGGCTCAACGGTGGGCGAGGCCCTGCAGGAAGCCGGCATCTCGCTGGGGGCACTCGACCGGGTTGACCCACCTGAGTATGTGCTGCTTAGCCGGCCCACCACTGTGCAGGTCACGCGAGTGGCTGAACGCTTTGAGATCGAGCAGAGTGTTCTCCCCTACCCAAAGCAGGTCGTTCGCAGTCCGGCCCTCGCGCCCGGCGAAACCAGGCTGGTCCAAGCCGGGGTCACTGGAAGGGAGGAAACCACCTACCGGATTGTCTCCGAGGATGGCCAGGAGGTTTCACGCACCCCGGTGAAATCTACGATCGTTCAGCCCGCGACACCTGAAATCCTCATGGAAGGGAGCGATGCCAGCCTCGCCACCGTCCCCATTCCGGGAACCCTCGCCTATCTGGATGGTGGGAACGCCTGGATCCTGAAAGGAGACTCCAGCAACCGTATGGCTCTGACGGTGAGCGGAGACCTGGACGGACGCGTGTTCAGCCTGTCGCCCTCGGGGAATTGGCTGCTGTACACAACTCGCAATCCGGGAGCCATTAATCGGCTGAGGATGGTGAGAACCGACGGATCTGGCGGGCCCATTGATCTGGACGTAGAGAATGTCGTCCAGTTTGCAGCCTTCTCTCCCGTCGATCCCATGGCAATTGCATACTCCACCGCCAATCCGAGCCCCGCCGCTCCCGGTTGGAAGGCCAATAACGACCTTCGCCTGCTGCGTCTGGATCCGGCGGGCAATGTTCGGGAACAGAAATCGCTTGTGCCTCCCCAGGTGGGGGGAGCGTACGGGTGGTGGGGGACCCACTTTGCATGGTCGCCCGACGGTCTCCAGCTTGCCTACTCGCGTGCCGACGCGGTCGGCATCATTGACGCGAACAGCGGCGACCTGATCCGATTGGCTGCCGTTATCCCCTATCAGACCCTCTCGGACTGGGTCTGGGTTCCGCCGCTCGCTTGGACTCCTGACGGATCCTTCCTTATCTCGGTCACCCATGGGCCGCCGATTGGGCTGGAAGTGCCTGAGGCATCCCCGGTGTTCGACTTAGTGGCGCTCGCGGTCAAAGGGGGCTATTCTGTGACCCTGCAAGCCGAGACCGGCATGTTCTCCGACCCTGTGGCGCTTGGCGGGAAACCCGCAGGGGGGATTGTTTCGAGGCCCCTGATCGCCTTTCTCCAGGCAATCCGACCGCTTGAAAGCGCCTCCAGTTCATACTACCTGGAGATCATGAATCGCGACGGGAGCAACGTGCGCCGGCTCTTCCCGGCCCAAGGGGAAGAGGGCTTAGCGTCCCAAGCCGTGGCAGGCTCGCCGGACGGACAAGAGGTGGCTTTAGTGTATGAGGGAAATCTGTGGATAGTGGGCCTATCAAGTGGCCAGGCTCAGCCGCTCACGGCAGATCAATTGGTGGTCACGGCCGACTGGAGGTGAGCCGAAGTCTGTATTCCCGGCCGGAAGACCAACCGAGGTTTCAGAATTGAGGAGAACCCAATGCGCATTCTCCTTACAGGGGTCGCGGGTTTCATCGGGTCCCATCTGTGTGATCGATTGCTCGCCGAAGGGCACACGGTGGTGGGCCTCGACAGCTTTGTGACGGGGACACCCGAAAACATTGCCCACTTGGCCGGTTCGGAGAACTTCCTTTTCATCAAGCATGACGTCTCAAACTACATCTACTTTCCAGGACCGGTCGAGGCCGTGCTTCATTTGGCTTCTCCTGCGAGCCCGAACCCAGACAGTCCTTACGGCTATCCGCAACTACCGATCCAGACCCTTAAGGTCGGCGCATTGGGCACTCACAATGCGCTGGGCGTGGCCCGCGCCTGTCGGGCTCGCTTCCTGCTAGCCTCCACCTCAGAGATCTACGGCGACCCGGAAGAACACCCTCAAAAAGAGACCTATTGGGGTCACGTCGACCCCATCAGCCCGCGTTCCGTGTACGACGAGGCCAAGCGCTTTGCCGAGGCCATCACCATGGCCTATCATCGTTATCACCACATCGACACGCGGATTGCGCGGATCTTCAATACGTTTGGCCCGCGGATGAGGCTGGACGATGGCCGGGTCGTCCCGAACTTGGTCGGCCAAACCCTTCGCAAAGAGCCCTTGACGGTCTACGGGGACGGATCGCAGACGCGGTCTTTCTGCTATATCGACGACATGGTCGAAGGACTGTATCGCTTGCTGCTTTCGGACGAACATCTGCCCGTCAACCTGGGCAACCCCGCGGAGATCAGCATCCGCGAGCTGGCCGAGCGGATCGCCGCCTACACTGGGAATCGCAGCGCCATCCGCTACCTGCCCGGGCGGCGAGGCCCCGGCGATCCGCAGAGGCGCCAACCCGACATCGCGCGCGCCAAGAGAATCCTGGGCTGGGAGCCTCACCTCTCCCTGGAGGAAGGACTCGAGATGACCTTCCAGTATTTCCGATCTCGGGTGGCGGAAGGCTCGGCGTGAGGTTGAGGAAGGAAGGCACGCGTTTCTTGCGCTTCCTGGTTGTCGGAGCCGTTGGAGCCGTGGTGGACTTCGGAATCTTCAATTTGCTGAGCGTAAGGCTGAATGTCCTCCCGGTCGTGGCTTCGGTGTTCTCGTTCGGGGCCGCCGTGACCAGCAACTTCATGTGGAATCGGGTCTGGACCTACCCGGACTCGCGCAGCAAGTCTGTCCGCGCCCAGGTAGGGCAGTTCTCCCTGGTCAGCCTTGTGGGCCTGCTGGTTCGGACCCCTTTGTTTGCCGTACTGGCCCCCGTCTGGTCCTCCCTCCTCTCCAAATGGACTGGGCCTCTTCCGGTATCGGCGCCCCAGGCTGCCAACAACCTTGCCCTGGCGTGCGCGGTGGGCGTGGTCTTGATCTGGAACTTTGCTGCCAACCGCCTCTGGACCTACAATGACGTGAGTTGAGCATGCCGCCCGCCAAGAAGCCTCCGGCCATGGTCCACCTGTTCACCTCTCGAGGCGACTTCTCCGCCCTGGTTTCCTTCCCCTACCTGTACAATGCGGAAGGGGACTGGATCGGATGGGTAAGCGAGAGGCAGGAGGTCTTCAACCTGGAAGGAGAATACGCTGGCTGGCTCTCTGAAGATCATCGGATCCTGCGGCGTCGCTCGGTCGAACTGGGCGAGCGCACAATGCCTCCCCCGGCAGCGCCTCAACCCAGGAAGATTCATCCTCCGGCGGTCGTGCCGCTTCCCCCTCTGATGATCGAATACTCGCATGATGTGATGGATGTCCTCGAAGAGAGGCCCAGCCTGCTGCATACCCAAGATATGGGGGAGACACGACCCGACATGGACTAGGAAGGGGTGGCATGGCAGATCCGTCTAGCAAGCCAGCATCCGAATCGCGCGTGGTTCTCAGCCAGATCATGCGTCTGGAGGATGCCAATTTGCACGGGAATGTTCACGGCGGCGCCATCATGCGCCTGGCCGACGAAGCCGGGGCTCTGGCCTGCATGCGACACGCAAAACGGCCGGTGGTAACGGTGGTCATGGACAGCATGACCTTCAACCACCCTATCCACCTGGGAGACGTAGTTACCTTGACCTCGCGGGTGACTTGTGCTGGCCATACCTCGATGGAGGCCCGTGTCGACGTAGAAGCGGAGAACCCTTTCACGGGCAGTCGGGTGCACACCAATACGGCTTATCTTGTCTATGTGGCCCTGGATGATCAGGGACGCCCTGCCCTGGTCCCCCCGCTCCGGGTCGAGACCGCAGAGGAAGAAGAAGAAATGCGCAGGGCGGAGGAACGGCAGAGCCTGCGAAAAGCCCGGGCCGGGCGGTCGGCCCAATCTGCGACGGCTGATGGCTGATCCCATTCGCAGCATTACTGAACTTCTCGAAGTGGCCTCCTCCAGGCGGTTTCTGGCCGCCGTCGAACCCGGGGATCGCGGACTGGCGGAATCTCTTCCTTTCCCCTTTCTGGCCTTGGTAAACGAGAAGGAAATGAAGCTCGCCCTCCTCCTCGCTGTGATCAATCCGGGAGTAGGAGGCGTTCTCTTGTTCGGACCGCGGGGGACCGGGAAGACCACGGCGGTGCGGAGCCTCGTACCCCTCTTGCCCAGCGTCCCGCGAAGTTTGTGCCCGTATGGATGCCTGCCCGAGGACATTGAGACCGGCGGCATGGACGCGGTGTGCCCAGACTGCGCACGCAAGTACGGCCTCGGGGATTCGCTCACCTTTCTGGACGCGATGCGGTTGGTCGAGTTGCCGCTCAACGCTCAGCTGGGGGACGTGGTCGGAGGCCTGGACGAACGGGCTGCGTTGCACGAACGCCATCGGCTGCGTCCAGGGATTCTTGCGCAAGCCGATCGCAACTTCCTGTATGTGGACGAGATCAACCTGCTCGCCCACGAAATCACCGACTCGATCCTGGATGCCGCCGCCCAGGGTCAGTACACCGTTCGGCGAGGACCCGTTTCGGCGGCCTATCGGTCACGCTTCGTTCTGGTCGGCTCAATGAATCCCGAGGAGGGCGCCCTTCGTCCTCAGATTTTCGATCGCTTTGGGATGAGGATCTTCGTTCGAGGTTTGGCGAATCTCCAGGACCAGTGGGAGGCGTATCGTCGCGTGCAAGCGTATCTTGCCAATCCACGCGGCGTCATCGAATACTACCGCCGCGAGACTGAGGAAATGCAAGAAGAGATACGGACTAGTCGCGAGAAACTGGACAAGGTTGAACTCCGCAAAGAGGTAGCCGCTAAGGGGTTGGCTCTCATCGAGCGCCTAACCATCAGCTCTCACCGGGCGGCCGTCAGCTTGCTCGAGGGCGCGCGCGCTCATGCTGCCGCCGCTGGCCGGGAAGAGGTTGCCGAAGAGGATATCCGAGCCTTGGCTCCGCTCGTCTTGCGCATGCGCCGGTCGGTATTCATCGAAGAGTACGCCACCCGTGTGGAGGAAGAGGACGAGCGCCTGGGGAACCTGATGGCCGAGGTTCTCCCCCCCTAGCCCTCTATCTCGATCTCGAGAGAAAATGGGCCACAGCCTCCCTTCTCCAATCGGTATCCCAGAGGTCCGGGAACTCATTTCGCTCTGCCTCCATCGCCATTCCCTCGTCCGCCACGAGGCTGACCCGCAGAACACGCTTGGCGGCCCGCACCGCGGGTGGTGGGTTTTCGGCCACCTGCCCGGCCAGGTCCCTGGCGGCGAGCAGGGCTTGGCCCATGGGCGCCACCCGGTCCGTCAGTCGCAGGGAAAGGGCCTCCCGGGCGGAGAGCACCCGGCCTTTGGTCATGAGCTCGATGGCGGTGGAGTAGCCAACCGTGCGAAGCAGGCGCTGCCCGCCACCCCAAGCCGTGATCAGCCCGAGGCGGATGTGGACAAAGCCAATGTCGGCGTCTTCTGCCATGATCCTCTGATCGCAAGCGACCGCGACCTCGGCACCCCCACCTCTCGGCGGACCGTTGATAGCGGCGATCGTCGGACAGGGCAAAGCCTCCAGTCGAGAGAGCGCATCCCCCATCAAGGTCGCTAGCCTCAGGCCGTCGGCCCGCGACGGGTAGTCGCCCAGCTCGGCCAGATCCCCACCGGAAATGAAAGCCGTGCCGGCGCCCGTAACGACCAGCGCGCGCAGATCCGGAGCCTCTTGGGCTCTTTCCACGGCATCGGCAAATCCTCGCATTGCCTCCCAGTTCAACGCATTCCGCACCTGAGGACGATTGATGGTCAGAATCCCGACCCCTCGCTCTCTAATCTGAAACTCAACTTCTCCCATGTCTCCTCTGCCAGAGCTTTAGCGTGTACAACCCCAGGCGAGAATTCAAGTTGTCCCACGCCGCGGTTCGGGAGAGAAATCAGAGCGGCTTCGAACACACCTACTCCCAATCAGATTCTCTCCTGGGAAATTGACTTGAGCTCTCGGCAGAGGAGGGAGCGCCGGATCGACCCGCAGAACCGGAGGGGCCTTTGGGCGAAGGCGAGGCGCGGTTCCCCTATACGCCCTCCCGGATCGGGACTGGCCCGATCCATCTCAGACTTTCTGGGGCCTGGTCGCACAGGAGCAAGCCCCCCTGCGAGGGGGACCCACCCGGTCACGGCCCTCCCCACAGCCACTGGACTCGGTTCTCGACCGCGGATGGGCCAATCATCCGCTCGAGGATGATCCCGGAGCGAGGTCCCTCGAGTGCGGGCGCCTCAGACCCCCCGACGGGACAGGTCGGATCCTGGATGGTTGAGTGCCACGGCCTTGGCATGCCTCCAGGACGACTGCGTGGAGGAACGGGAAGACCCGGAGGGCCATCCCAGTTGGCATCGAGAACGTCTTCAGAATGAAGTAACTTCTCAGGGCTGGGATCCGCTTTCGGACCCCTCCCTCATCGCCGCCTCTTCGGCAATCCGTGCGAGGTTCGTGCTATGGGTGGCTGCAGATTTCTCTCGGATGACCATGGGGCTGCGGCCCCCTCCGGCGAGTGGCCCGCGATCAACCTTGCCTCGGACCCAGCTAGCCGCCAGATCGGTCCTCCCAGAACTCCACCCCGCCCCCCGCGGACAGGTTACCAGAGCAGAGGACATCCAGAAGGGGCCCAGTTTCTGGTTATAATGCACGCGGGTGCCCAAGGTGCGGAGCGGAGGGCCGGGGGATTGAGCCGTCCAGCCACTCGGGGTGAAGGCTCCGAATGGGCGCGGGCGCTCATCGGAGAGTCCGAAAGCACGTCGTTCAAGTTATCTTGCGCGGGTGTAGGCCCCAACGTTGCGGCCGTAGTCTTGAGGAACCCGGATACCTCAAAGCGGACCCTGACATGGGCTTCAGCAACCTAGCACGATCCGTAATCGAGTCTCCCACCCTCCGTCTCAACGAGGAGGCCCGCCTCCTTAAGGAAAAGGGGGAAGCGGTGATCCATCTGGGGATCGGGGAGCCGAAAAACCGCGCTCCAATCGCCGCGATTCTCAGCTCCGCCGCAAGGCTCAATACCGGGGACATCAAGTATACGCCGACAGACGGCCTGCCTTCCCTGAAGAAGGCGATCCTTCGCTATATGGAGGAGAACTACGATCGCATCCTCCAGCCCGAAAACGTGATCGTGTCGGCCGGGGCAAAGCAGAGTCTCTACAATGTCCTTTACACCCTTCTCAATCCCCAAGAGGAGGTAATCGTTCTGGCGCCGTATTGGGTGAGCTACCCTGAAATCGCCAGAATGGTGTACGGGGTTCCGGTAATCGTGACGCCCGAGGATGGGAGCTTTCATCCACGCCTGGAGGATGTTGAGCGCGCCGTGGGGCCGTACACCAAGGCCCTCATCCTCAACAGCCCAAACAATCCCTCCGGGGTGGTGTATGCGGACACCTTCATCTCCGAAATCGTCGACCTCTGCGAGCACAAGGGGATTTACCTGATCGCCGACGATATTTACCACAAGCTTGTGTTCGACGGGCAGCGAGCTCTCCCGGCCCTGACCTGCACTAAGCGCGACATCGAATCGACCAAAGTCATCACGATCAATGGCGTTTCCAAGCTCTATGGGATGACGGGGTTCCGGATCGGCTGGGTCGCCGCCAGCCGGAAAATGGTCGAAATCATGACCAACATACAGGCCCAGACCACGTCGTGCACTTCAGAGATCCTTCAAGCCGCGGCCGAGGGTGCCCTCACAGGCATGCAGAGTGTAGTCGAGGAGCTTCGGCTGACGATCGAAAACAACCGAAATGTCATCCTGCAGCAGCTCAAGGGGTTCCCCGGCATCCGGGTGGTCAAGCCCGCCGGGACCTTTTATTGTCTTCCAGACTTCCGCGCCTACAGTGACGATTCTGTCAGGCTCGCGGAGTTCCTCTTGCGCAAGGCGCTGGTCGTCACAGTCCCAGGAAAGGAATTTGGGATGGAGGGACACCTCCGCCTCAGCTTCTCGGGCTCGATCAAGGACATCACGGAGGGAGTAGAGCGGATGAAATGGGCGCTGGACCCTAACGCGCCCAACGAGATTTACATCGGTGACCGCAAGATGATCCGGGATTGGTTATGAACAATCTGCTCGATATCCAGACCCCGGCTCAAGGACAGGACCGCGACCTGAAGAGTGATTTCGGTCTGGAGAATCTCGGTCTGACCAACTTGCACACCGCCTACTGGAACCTCCCCGCTGAGGCTCTGTACGAGGAGATCATATTCCGCGGCGAAGGCACTACAGCCAAGTCGGGGCCGCTCGTGGTCCACACCGGGCAGCACGCCGCCCGGTCCGCCGCGGACAAGTACATCGTGCGGGAACCGACCTCCGAGAATCAGGTCTGGTGGGGAGAATACAACCGCCCGTTTGGCACCGCCAAATTTAACGAGCTGTTCGACCGGCTGCAAGGGTTTCTCCAAGGGCGGGATGTCTTTGTGCAGGACTGCTTTGCAGGCGCAGATCCCAACTATCGGCTGCCGATCCGAATTGTGACCGAATACGCCTGGCACAGCCTGTTTGCCCGCAACATGTTCCTGCTGCCTCGAACCACGGAGGAGTACCGCCGCCACGTCCCCGACTTCACGGTCATCTGTGCCCCTTCCTTCAGGAGCCTCCCTCAAATCGACCAAACCCGGAGCGAAACCTTCATCGTCTTGAACTTCCAGCAGCGGCTGTGCCTCATTGGAAACACGGCCTATGCCGGAGAGATCAAGAAGTCGGTGTTCACCATCCTAAACTTTCTGCTCCCGAACCAGGGCGTCCTGCCTATGCACTGCTCTGCCAACGTGGGGGCCGCAGGAGATGCGGCGATTTTCTTTGGGCTTTCGGGAACCGGGAAGACCACGCTTTCGGCCGACCCCGAACGAGGTCTGATCGGGGACGATGAACATGGCTGGAGTGACGAAGGGGTATTTAATTTCGAGGCCGGGTGCTACGCAAAGGTCATCCAGCTCTCTCAGGCCGCCGAACCGCAGATCTACGCCTGCACCCAACGGTTCGGCACCATTCTCGAGAACGTGATCCTGGACCCTGTGACTCGCAACATTGATCTGGATGATGATCGGATCACCGAGAACACCCGCGCCTCCTACCCATTGGATTTCATTGAAAACTGGGTCCCCCAAAAGGTCGGGGGGCATCCCCAGAGCATCGTCTTGCTGACCTGCGACGCCTCCGGGGTGATGCCACCGATTGCGAAGCTCACTCCCGATCAGACTCTCTTCCATTTCATCTCCGGATACACCTCCAAGATTAGCGGGACGGAAGTGGGACTGGGAATCGAGCCGGAGATCACCTTCAGCACGTGTTTCGGCGCTCCTTTCATGGTTCATCCCCCGTCTCGATATGCGGACCTACTCAAACGCAAGATCCTCAAGTACAGCCCGAACTGCTGGCTGGTCAACACGGGCTGGATCGGCGGACCGTACGGCGTAGGAAAGCGCATCAGCATCGGGTACACGAGAGCTCTCCTCAAGGCCGCGCTCTCCGGGGCATTGCTCCAGGTGGACACATACACCGACCCAGTGTTCGGATTCGATGTGCCCAAGAGCTGCGAAGGGGTCCCGCCGGACGTGCTCAATCCCGCCCGGTCCTGGTCGAGCCGAGACGCATATATGATCCGCTACCGGCAGTTGGCTGGTCGATTCCTCGACAATTTCAAGAAATATGAAGAAGGGGTCCCGGCAGAGGTAGTGGCCGCGGGCCCTCGCCTCGACCCTCCGCTAAGCCCAGGCTAGGCCCAGGGAGCGCCTCTCGCTGGCCCGTCTTCGCAAACAGAACCTGCCTCGCCGAGGTCAAGATGAGCGGGAGATCCGCAGGATGACCCATGCCTTCGGAAGAACTCTCTCTCGCCTGCCTCCGTCGATCGGCTCGCGACCGAGGGCCCTCCTCAGGGTCGGACCTGCAGGATTTGCTTGCCACTACACACGGGGGAAGAATCAGGCGGCAATCGCCCAGCTCGCATTGCGCCTGCCCGTATCTACCCTGGAGGTTTCCGACCCGGGGGTGAGGCCAAAGCGGCACGGGGCGCACGCAACAGGGACGAACCCGATCTGAGGGTTACGCCGTAGTCAACCGAGGATCGCTCGTTTCTCCCCCGCGGCCATCCAAGACCACGTTCCCCCGAGTCCGAGCGCGGCCATCGGTAGGCGACTGGCTCATGACACGAGCGCGTAAGCAAACCGGATATAGCATTCGATTCCCCGGTAGAAATTGGGGAGGTGCAGCTTCTCATTGGGCGCATGCAGGTTGTCGTCGGGGAGACCAAAGCCCATGAGGATGGACTCTCGTCCAAGCAGATCCTGCATGATGCTCACCACATGAACGCTCCCCCCTTCCCGCGTGAAGACCGGGGATCGCCCGAAGGTCTCGGTCAACGCTCTTACGGCCGCACGCATCTCTGCGGTGTTTGTCCGCACGATGGCCGCGGGGCTCCCTGCCAGTGTACTTACCTCCCACCGGACGGTGGGCGGCGCCTCTCCCCTCAAATACTCGAGCAGCTGGGCGTGTACCTCTTCCGGCGTTTGATCCGGGACCAGGCGCATGGAGATCTTGGCCATGGCCCTCGCAGGGAGGACCGTCTTCGATCCCTCGCCCGTGAAACCGCTCAGAAGGCCATTTACTTCCAAGGTGGGCCGGGCTCCGATCCGTTCCACAAGGGTATAGCCTTTCTCTCCCCACATCCGCGGGACCCCAGTAATATTCTGCACTTCCTCGTCCTTGGTGGGAAGCTGCGCGAGAGCCTCGCGCTCCTCCGGCTCGAGGGCCCGAACTTTGTCATAGAAACCCGGCAGAGTGACCCGTCCATCGTTGTCATGCATCCCTGCGAGGAGCTCGCAGAGGGCTTGGGCGGGGTTGTGGATGGCACCGCCGAATTGCCCCGAGTGGAGGTCATGCGAAGGTCCATACACGCGTAGCTCAAAATAGGCCAGCCCCCGAAGCCCGTAGACAATCGAGGGAAGGTCTGGCCGAAGGATCATTGAATCCGCATTGAGGACGACGTCGCATCGCAGGCGATCCCGATTCCCCTCGATAAAGGACTGCATGTTCGGGGACCCGATTTCTTCTTCCCCCTCGACCAGATACGTGATATTCACGGGCAAGGGGCCCGCGCTCTGCATCGCCTCCACCGCGGAGAGGTGGGCAACCAATTGCCCTTTCATGTCCGAGGCCCCTCGTCCGAACAGATTTTCGCCGCGGATCGTCGGCTCAAAGGGTGGACTCCGCCACTCCTCCACCGGATCGGTGGGTTGGACGTCATAGTGTCCGTACACAAGCACCGTCGGCGCGCTTTTCCCTGCCCCCTTCCATTCCGCCAAAACGACGGGGTGCCCCCGGGTGGGAGCGATTTCCGAGGCAAAGCCAAGCTTCCTGAGGTGATCCGCTATCCATTTGGCACCCCTGGCCATGTCGGCCGCATGCTCCGATGCGGTCGATATGGTCGGTATGCGCACCAGCTCTTTCAGCTGATCCAGCCACTGCGATCGATGCGATTGGGCGTACGCAATTGCCTTGTCGACCGTCATCCAGTCCTACTTTCTGGGAGAAGGCTGAGAGGTGTGGGGCCTCGTCCCCGGCTAGCGTCTGCCGACAACACCGGAAACCATCGCGCCGAGGATGCCCACAAATGCCAGGCCAATAATGGCCAGGGCGGGGGGAAACTCGTGCCGCGACCCTTGGGCAGTGACGGGAGCGAAGGTGACCTGGGTAGGCGGAACGCCCGAGGTGAACGTCGGCAATCGGGTGGGCAGGATGGAGGAAAACTGGGCCGCCAAGGTGGGATCGATCGTGGCGGTCACAAGGGGAGTGGGCGTGGCGGGCGGCTCCACGATCGGGAGTACCTCCCCCAAGGTAAAGAGCTCCACCACGGGCGCATAAACCCACCCGACTCCTCCCGCGACCCCCGGGTATTGGATCTGGACCCAATCCCCGCCCACGGATTTGCCGGTGGCAGGCGCACTCTGGCTGAGGACGAGGACCCCCACTTGGTCATAGCTAGTGCCTGGCCCGGTGCGGACATTCACATGATCGTTATTTTGGCAACAGACGACGTAGGGACCCGAGGGTGTGGCAGTTCCCACGGGACCCTGCGCACGGGCCGGCTCGACAGGAGCCACGCCGGTCGCAACCAGCACCAAGACCAACCCCAGGAGGGGAAGGACCGCTCGAACTGTGCGCATCGATGCTTCTTGACCCAATCGGTTGCTCCCCAATATCCGCAAGGCTATAATGTGTTGAGCCCAGCGCAGAAGCCGAACGACAGGAGGTCGATCACGTCTTCTTTTTCTTCCACCCTGCTTATCGTTGTGCTCGCCTTGGCAGGGGCCTTCCTGGTTGCCCTGTGGGCCAGCCTCATCCTTTGGACGGTGCGGGACATTCAGGCGCGGACGCACGACCGCTTGGTCGTGATCTTGGCCGGAGTTCTGGTCGGCGCATTGAATCTCCCCGGACTGCTGATCTATCTTCTCCTGCGCCCTTCCCACACGCTGGTGGAAGTCTATCAAGAGACCCTGGAGGAGGAGGCTCTCCTCCAGGGACTGACCGATCGAGCCACCTGCCCCGGTTGCAGCCGACAGGTCCGAGAAGCCTGGCAAGTCTGTCCCTCCTGCGGGACGAGGCTCCGCAAGGCCTGCCCCTCCTGCCAGAGGCTTTCGGATCTCACCTGGACGGTTTGTCCCTACTGTGCCACCTCTTTAACCGGAGAGGCGCCACGCGAAGCACCGTGAGGGGACTCGCCTAGGCGCTCCGGCCGCTTCCGAGCGCCGCCACCCCAGCGTACCGTGCCTCTTGCCCCAGTTCCCGCTCGATCCGCAATAGCTGGTTGTACTTGGCGACCCGGTCAGTCCGCGCCGGCGCTCCGGTTTTAATCTGCCCCGTGTTGAGGGCTACGCTCAGATCGGCGATGGTCGTGTCCTCGGTTTCTCCCGAGCGGTGGGAGGTCACCGCACGCCAGCCCGCACGCTGGCAGGTGTCCACCGCCTCGATGGTCTCGGTCAGAGTGCCGATCTGGTTGAGCTTGACCAGAAGCGCATTGGCGGCTTTCTCCCGGATGGCTCGCCGCACGCGGTCGGGATTGGTCACAAGCAGATCATCGCCGACGATCTGGATCCGGTTCCCCAGCCGGGCGGTAAGGAGCTTCCATCCATCCCAATCATCTTCGGCCAGTCCGTCCTCCAGACTCACAATCGGATACCGGGTAACCCATTCTTCCCAAAATGCCACCAGCTCCTCGCTCGAGAGGATGCGGCCCTCTCTGCGCAGGTTGTACTTCCCGGTCTTGTGGTCAAAAAGCTCGGAGGCAGCTGGGTCCAAGGCAATGGACACCTGCTCTCCCGGCCGGTATCCGGCTCGCTGGACCGCCTCCAGGATCACCTCGACGGCTTGAACGTTGGACTCCAGCCCGGGTGCAAAGCCCCCCTCGTCCCCGACCAGGGCCGTAAGCTTCTTCTCACGGAGGACCGAGCGCAAACTCTGATAGACCTCCGACCCCCAGCGCAATCCTTCCGCAAAGGTGGAAGCGCCCAGCGGCATGATCATGAACTCCTGGAAGTCGGTCGATTGCCAACCGGTGTGCGTGCCCCCGTTGAGGATGTTCATCATCGGCACAGGAAGAACATGGGCAAAAACGCCGCCAAGATACCGGAAAAGTGGGAGCTGAAGAGATGAAGCCGCCGCCTTGGCGACTGCAAGACTGGCTCCCAGGATGGCGTTGGCACCCAGCTTGGATTTGCTCGGGGTACCGTCCAACTCGATGAGTGCACGATCGATCCCCTCCTGCTCGGTCGCATCCCATCCCACCAGAACGTCGGCAATCGGCCGGTTGACATTCTCCACGGCCTTCAGCACCCCCTTGCCTCCATACCGCTGGGGATCTTGATCCCTTAGCTCGAGAGCCTCGTGAGTCCCGGTCGAGGCTCCCGAAGGCACCGCCGCACGCCCCCAGGATCCATCCGCCAAGGTCACCTCAACCTCCACGGTGGGGTTCCCTCGGGAATCCAGGATTTCGTGTGCCAGGATCTGCTCAATTGTCGTGTCCATCCGCTTTTCTCCGTTCTGGCAAGATGATGTCGTCGGTGTTACAGCTCCCTCTCGAGGTGGACCGACCCTTTGGAGGCGCATTATACCGTGAGTATTCGCGAGATCCGGGGAAACCCGCCCTGGGGAGACCCCCTCCCTCGCGTTTCGACCGTTGACTGGCCTCCGCCACCCAGGTAGAATTCCGATCAGCCATGATAACCCAAGAGATGATTTACCTCGATCATGCCGCGACCACCCCGGTGGATCCCCGAGTGCTGGAGGCCATGGCCGCCTTCCCGGCGAATCGATATGGCAACCCCTCCTCGATCCACCAATTCGGACAGCTCGCAGAGGCGGCAGTCGAGGAAGCCCGGGACAGCCTGGCCCGCATTCTCCATTGCAATTCGTCCGAGGTCCTGTTCACGAGCGGCGGGTCTGAGAGCGATAACCTAGCCGTGCGGGGCGTTGCGCTGCATGAAAAGGAGGTTCGCGGAGCCAATCACCTTCTGATTTCCCCGGTGGAGCATCCCGCGGTCTTGAGGACCGCGGAGCAACTCAGGGACCATTTCGGCTTTCAGCTCGAGCTATTGCCGGTAGACCAATTCGGACGCGTTGACCCGCAGGTGGTCGGAGGCCTCCTTCGGCGCGAGACCGCCTTGGTCTCGGTCATGTATGCCAGCAACGAAATTGGGACGCTCGAACCGATCTCTGAGATTGGAAGGATTTGCCGCACCCGTGGCATCCCCTTTCACAGCGACGCAGTCCAAGCGGCGAGCCAGCTGCCTCTGAATGTGATGGATCTGAATGTGGACTTGCTCTCCTTGGGGGCGCACAAGTTCTACGGCCCCAAGGGAGTGGGGGCACTTTATCTCCGCGAAGGGGTCACGTTGCTCCCGACCCAGACCGGCGGCGGTCAGGAATCAGGTCGCCGGGCGGGGACACACAATGTTTCCTTTATTGTGGGAATGGCCAAGGCTCTGGAGATTACCCAGGTTGAACGCGAGGACCACAACCGCCGATTCCAGGAACTGCGGGATCACCTTTTCAAGACGGTTCCGGAGCTTGTTCCCGACGTTCGCATCACCGGTCACCCGACCTTGCGACTTCCCAACCACGCCAGCTTCATCTTCCGAGGGATCAAGGGCAATCACCTCCTCACCCATCTCGACCTGGCGGGGATAGCCTGCTCCTCCGGCTCCGCCTGTAAGACTGGAGATCCCGAACCCTCAGAGGTGCTTTTGGCGGTGGGAACCGAGCCCGAATGGGTGCTGGGCTCGCTGCGCGTAACCGTGGGGCGAGGGACCGTGCCTGCGCACATTCGGCGCTTGACGGAAGTCCTTCCGTTGATTTGCGAGCGACTTCGGTCCCTGGAGCCCACGTGAGCATGCGCCCGCGGGTCGCGGTGGCCATGAGCGGGGGTGTTGACAGCTCCGTGGCGGCTGCCTTGCTGGTCAAGGCGGGTTACGAGGTCATTGGCCTAATGCTCCGTCTGTGGAGCGAGAATGGGACCAGCGACCACAATCGTTGTTGCGCCCCTGCGGCGGTGCTTTTGGCCCGAAGGGTGGCTGCCCAGTTGGGCATCCCTTTCCATGTCCTGGATGCCCGCGAGCCCTTCTTCCGGTCGGTGGTCGGATTCTTTATCGCTGGCTACGCCGACGGCTTGACGCCGAATCCCTGTCTGCAATGTAATCGCCTTATCCGCTGGGGGTATCTCAGAGATCATGCCCTGGGTCTTGGCGCAAAGATGCTCGCCACTGGGCACTATGCGCGCGTGGAGCCCCGGGACGGGCGGCTCCGCCTACTCAAGGCCGCTGATCTCAAAAAGGACCAATCCTACGTCTTGAGCATCCTGGACGAGGAGGACCTGGTTCAGAGCCTGTTCCCCGTGGGCGATTTGACCAAGGCTGAAGTCCGCGAGTTGGCCCGAACGTTGGGACTTCCCGTGGCCGATCGTCCGGACAGTCAGGATCTCTGTTTTCTTCCCGACCAGGACTACCGCCCGTTCCTTGCAGGGCGCATGCCTCGGGTTTTCCAACCGGGACCCATTATCACCCGGTCGGGTCGGGTGCTGGGGGAGCACCCAGGGCTGGCGGGCTATACCATCGGCCAAAGGAAAGGAATCCGGGTGTCCTGGTCACAGCCTCTCTACGTCCTGGAGAAGGATCCGAGCCACAACGCACTGGTGGTCGGTACCGCCGCAGAATTAGAAAGCCGGTCCCTGTGCACTTCGGAGATTCACTGGGTCAATACCGCCCCCCGGGAAAGGCTCCTTCGCGCCCAAGTGAAGATCCGTTACAAGGCTCCAGCCATGCCTGCGGACGTCGAACTCTTGCCAGGCGGGGGTTGCCGAATGCACTTCGAACTCCCTGTCCGCGGGATCGCACCGGGGCAGGCGGCCGTGATGTATCAGGACGATTATTGCCTCGGCTATGGCCTAATCGAGCCCGAGGCGCCGAGGGCTTGCTCCTAGCTCGCCCACGGGATCGTGTCCCGCACGACACACGCGATAGCATTGCGAACGGAAAGAAGCGAGGTTCGCCGATGGATCTCCCCGCGATCATTCTTGGAATCGTATTGGGGGCCCTTTATGGGACGCTCTTCTTCCTGGCCTGGCCCCAGGGATCCTACCGCAGGCTCCTGATGTGTCTGGCCGCCTCCTGGTTTGGTTTCCTTCTTGGTCAGGTGATTGCAAACCTCTCTCACTTTGGCCTCTGGAAAGTGGGCGCAATCAACCTGGGAGGGGCGACCCTCGGAAGCCTTGTGGCCTTGGTGGCCCTGCGCGTTCTGGGCCTGCAGGAATGGAAATGAAAGAGGCTGTGGCAGAGTCCCTCGGCCAGCCGATCTGAGGAAACCCCGGCAGAGACCGGGTGATGGACACGGGTCGGGGCGGGAGCCTCCCCCTGTTCCGGCCCCGGGGGTCGACGGAACCCAACCTCGTCCCCGTTCCTTTCCAGAGGGTTCTCCCCAATCTCAACCGATGTCGGATGAGATCCCCGACTCGACATTGGGACGCCATCGCACATCCCACGCCTGAGGTAGGGATACCGGCCAGGGCCATTTCATCGCCGACCATTCGCCCCTCGGCGCGGTCATTCCTGGCGCGGCGACAGCGGTCTCAACCGCGCTAGCACGAGCTCCCCGGACCATAGCAATGGGATTGCCACCAGGTCGATGGCCGCTGCAAAAGTGAAGGCCGAAGCCAAGCCGTGAGCTGCCCCCGTGAGAACCGGGACCAGAACTCCCAAGAGCCGGACGTCCAGCCGGAGGTAGATCAACAGGGCTGTCGCCGCCATGAGGGCTACCCCGACAAAAGGCCAGGCGCGCCTGTCAGACGGAGAGGGGAGCATTGCATTGCTGACCGCGAAGGCAAGGTAAAGCCAGATCCCCGCATACGGCCGCCGCACAGCTGCCATGGCCAGCGCTCCTGCGGTTCTCCACGAACCCTGCGTAAGCTGCTCACCCACGTCGCCGATGCGAAGGACCGACATACCGAGCACAAGCAAAACCACCGTGCCGGCCAGGAGAGGCGCAACGCCAATAAGGGACTCCCGAATGAAGTCCACCCTTTGCATTTCAACATAGCCGAGTCGCAATGCGCCATTCTTTTGAAGTTTGGGACGGAAAGAAACCCGGCTCGTGGGCACCCCCAGCCCCGTTGCGACGAGCCAGTGACTCGCCTCGTGCAGGACCACCCCGGGCAGCAGGACAAGCGCGTAGAGCAGGATGGCATGCGCGGGACGGCCTGTGAGGTGGTAGAAGACACCCTGGAGTCGGCGGTGGACCTGCGGCTGAAGAAGGATCAGGGCCAGCCACGATCCGATCAGCCAAAGCCAAATGGCTTGTCCGGGCCCGGCATCCAAAAGAAGCCTCAAGATCGGAGCCCGGCGAGCAGCTTCACGGATTCCAGCAGTCCCGCCAAATGCGCTTCTCCTGGGAGGACTCGTGAGGGCCTGGTTTCAAAGGAAGACCTCCCAGGGAGTCTGGCTGGTCCACAGCCAGCCTCAGCCCGGGCAGGCCCCTGGGCGCGTGACCCCAGGTTCCGCGGGTCTGGACGAGGCGACCGGCTTCCCAGAATCCTCGAGGGTGGCGGGGCCTCTTTCCCCAAGACACCGATGCCCTTGAGTCGGCTAGAAACTGGAATAATCATGCCTCAGCCCGCGGATGACCAAGCGGCCGCCTCCGTCGGCTGGGGCCAGTGAGCAAACGAATGAGAGAACCCGCCCCAATGATCGGCATGCCCAACTCGCTGGACGACGGTCGGACTGGGAAGAAAGGGCCCGCCATCTTTGAAAGGTAACTTCCCCCCTCGTCCCGCCCCTTTCCGGATCGCGGCCAGCCAGCCTTCGGTAAGCGGGCCGGTTCGACCCAAAGGATGTCCTCATGGCAACTCCGATCGGCACCTCCCGCACTCAGCCCGTTCCGGCCGCAAGGATTGCCCGGCAGAGAATAAGGGAGAACGCCATCGCGGCAATTCCCAAAGTCGTCTCTATTCTCTCTGGCGCTCGGAAGGCATCATGAAGTAAGGGTTTTCTTGGCCTCCTCGATCAGCCAACGCGGCGAGCGGGGATCGCTCGCGACCGAGTTCAGCGTTGCCGTGCCTTCCGGTGTGCGCCCATCCATCAATTCCAGCTCCCCAGCCACGGCTCGCACGAACGGAGCCTTTGCCTCTTCGGACAAGGATTGCGCTTTGAGGATGTCCTGGTCCGCATTCGTCCGGTTGATGAAATGCGCTTCCCAGAGTGCCCAGCCGGCCAGAGACACCGCCCACTGTGGCGTAATGGCAACGACATGCTGAAGATCGGAAGCCGCCCTCGAATCCTCGCCAGAGAAGAAGAGGGAAGCCTCCATGACCTGCCGCAAGTCGCGCTCTTCCGGATTTCGCTCCAGCAGGGGGACATAAAAGCGCAACGCCTCAAGCCATGCCTGATGGTCCTCGAGCTCCTTGGCCATCGTGCGGTAGAACACAGGGTGATCGCCTGGGTAGACCTCGCGCGCTGTCTCAAATTCCTTGCTGGCGGCATCCGGCTGACCCCCATTGAGATCGCTGATTCCTTGATTCACATCTGCAAAGGCCTGGCGGGCTTGGGGGTCCGGGAGGGTACCTGTCGGGACTGGAAGGCCCGTTGCGGCGGCCGCCGGGAGCGGAGTTGGGTTCGAAGAGGCGACAGTCCTCGCAACCCGCCCAAGCGCCAGTACGGCCAAGGTCGCCAGACAGGCGCAGACTCCAGCGGCAACGATGACCCAAACCCACCAAGGAGGGGGTCTCCGGCTGGAGGGTTTGGGGGAGCTCCTGGCGATCGCGGCCTGAGGACCGGCCGAGGCGGGCGCGGCCGCATTTTCAACCGCGGCTACAAAGGCATCGACCAGGGACTGAACATCTGGGTAGCGATCGGCCCGCTCCTTGGCGAGCGCCTTGAGCAGGACTCTTTCCACACCTTCGGGGACTTTGGGGTTGACCAAGCGCGGCATCGGCAGGGGAGTAAAGATGTGGTCATGAATGATGGAAAACGGGGTGTCCGCGTTGAAGGGGACGCGGCCCACGGTGACCTCGTACAGCACAACCCCCAGGGAATAGATATCGGTTCCCTCATCCAGATTCCGGAGACCCTTGGCTTGCTCGGGGGAGATGTAGTGCGGAGTACCCAAGAGCATGTCCGAGGAGAGGGTGGACTCGCCCGCCGCGGCTATCCGCGCCAAGCCGAAGTCAGCGAGGAAGACCGATCCATCGGGGGTCAGGAGCACGTTCGAAGGTTTGATGTCGCGGTGAAGCACCCCCTGCTTGTGAGCGTAGCCCAGGGCTGAACCCACACACCTCAGGATGTGAACGGCTTCTTCCGGCCCCAGGGGGCCCTGAACCAGTCGCGCCTTTAGGGTCTGCCCCTCGATGAATTTCATTACCAGAAAGGGCTGGCCCTCATGTTCGGCGAAATCATAGATGGGGACGATGTTGGGATGGTCTAGCTTTGCGACAACCCGTGCTTCTCGGCGGAACCGGCCCAGAAAACTCGGATCTTCCTTGAACGCCGGATGAAGGACCTTGAGGGCCACGTACCGGTCGAGGGCCGCGTGGTACGCCTTGAACACAGTGGCCATGCCCCCCTGCCCCAGCTGTTGGGTAATCCGGTAGGGACCGACGTTTTCTCCCGGGATGAACGACATGGGGCCCTCGCAGAGTGTGCAAGAGGGCGCCCGGCAGACGGGCGCCCTCTCTTTTCAATGGAATCACCTACCGATCCTGGAGCACTGCCACCCCAGGAAGAATCCGTCCTTCGAGGAACTCGAGAGAGGCCCCACCGCCGGTGGAGATATGGGTGATCTTGTCCGTCAGTCCGAACTGAGCGATGGCGGCCACCGAGTCTCCGCCCCCCACGATCGTTGTCGCTCCGCAACTCGCCACGGCCCTGGCCAGGGCCTCCGTTCCTTTAGCGAAGGGCGCGACCTCGAACATGCCCATGGGTCCATTCCAGACCACCAGCCGGGTCCCTTGCAGGGCCTCACAGTAGTGCTTCACCGTCCGCGGCCCGATGTCGAGGATTCTCCAGCCGTCCGGAACGTCCCCCACGGGCATTTCCCTGCGGGCCGCCTCTGCTCTTGCACCCTGGGCGATGACCGTGTCCTCGGGGAGCACCAGTTGATCCTTGGCCTCCTCCAGCAGCTTGCGAGCTTCCGGAACGCTTTCGGGTTCGACCAGCGAGTCACCCGTTTTGTAACCCTTTGCGCTGAAGAAGGTGTTGGCCATGCCCCCCCCGATCAGGACGCGATCGGCCTTGCGGAGGAGGTTGCGGATGACCCCAATCTTGTCGCTGATCTTGGCCCCACCGAGGATCACCACATAAGGATGATCGGGGTTGTTGGCGGCCCGGTCCAGGTATTCGATTTCCTCCTCCATGAGGAAACCGGCCACCGCAGGCAGATAGTGCGCAACGCCCTCGGTGGAGGCATGCGCGCGATGGGCGGACCCGAAGGCATCGTCCACATAGATCTTGGCCAACATAGCCAGCCGCTGAGCAAAGGCTGGGTCGTTTTTCTCTTCTTCCGGGTGGAAGCGAGTGTTCTCGAGCAGGGCCACTTCCCCGGGCTTCAAATCCGCCACCGCGTTTTCGGCCTCTGGGCCGACGCAGTCGGCCGCGAATCTCACGGGTTTCTTCAGGACCCCACCCAAGTGCGCGGCCACGGGGGCCAGGGAGAAGACGGGGTCGACTCCCTTCGGCCGCCCCAGGTGCGAACATAAGGCGATCATGGCCCCCTGATCGATGAGGTACTGGATCGTGGGGAGAGAGGCGCGGATGCGGGTATCGTCCTTGACCTTTCCCTCCTTGATGGGTACGTTGAAGTCGACTCTCACCAGAGTCTGCCAGCCGGCCACCTGAATGTCACGGACGGTCTTCTTATTCATGGCTTGCCTTCTTCTGGGTCCGCGATCAAAGCTTCTTGGCAAGGAAGGCAGCCAAGTCCGCCGTTCGACAGGAGTATCCCCACTCGTTGTCGTACCAGGCGACTACCTTGACGAGGTTGCCTCCCAGGACCATCGTCGAAAGCCCGTCGACTATCGACGACCGCGAGTCCCCCTTGTAGTCCATGGAAACGAGGGGCTCGTCGCTGTACCCAAGGATTCCCTTGAGTTTGCCTTCCGCCGCCTTTCGGAAACATTGATTAAGGGCCTCCACGCTGGTCGGCTTGTCCACCTCCGCCACGAAGTCGACCACGGATACCGTGGCCGTCGGCACCCGCAACGAGAACCCATCGAATTTCCCCTTCAGGTCGGGGATGACGAGGGCGAGAGCCCGCGCGGCGCCCGTAGTTGTGGGAATGATATTCAGGCCCGCCGCTCGCGCGCGGCGCAGGTCCTTGTGAACCAGATCCAGAATGCGCTGGTCATTGGTGTAGGCATGGATGGTGGTCATGAAACCGCGACGAATGGTCAGTTCTTCATGGACCACCTTGGCTGCCGGGGCGAGGCAGTTGGTCGTGCAGGAGGCGTTTGAGATAATGTGATGTCTTGTTGAGTCGTACTTGTCTTCGTTGACCCCAAGGACAATCGTGATGTCCTCGTTCTTGGCTGGAGCCGAGATGATGACTTTCTTCGCCCCCCCGGATTGGATGTGAACGTTGGCGCCGACCTTCCCCTTGGACGGGTCTCCCAGAGCATCGGTAAAGGCACCGGTCGACTCGACGACGATTTCCACACCCAGATCCTTCCATTTGAGTTTAGAGGGATCCTTCTCCGCCAGAACCTTGATCTTATGCCCATCGATGGCAAGATCCCCCTCCCTGACCTCGACAGTGCCCTTGTACGTGCCGTAGTTTGAGTCGTATTTGAACAGATGCGCATTGGTCTTGGCGTCAAAGAGATCATTGATCGCCACCACCTCCAGTTCAGCGGCGTGCTGCTCGAGAGCTGCTTTGAGCACCTGTCGGCCAACGCGGCCGAAACCGTTGATTCCCACTCGAGTTGTCATGAATCCTCCTGATGAAGTGCGGATAGGATGTCCTACTGGCGGAGGGTGAGTCGACCTGGCCCCAGCAGAGACATCAGAGCCGCGGCGAGCTTCTGCGGGGCGTGGTGTCCTGGGAGGGCCTCGTCGGCGAGATCCGCCAAGTGAATCCTGCGGGCATGATCGGGGAAGGGTTCCCCCACCCAGGCCACACCCTCAGGAAGAGCTGCCTTCCAACCTGAATTGAGCACGACGACATCAAAGGGCTGGAAGCCCATGTGGCTTTCCAGTGCATCCAGGTGGTCCTTCGCTGAAAAACCGTCGGTCTCGCCGGGTTGCGTGGCGACGTTGCAGACATAAACGCGCAGGCCCGGCGTGGCCCGGATGGCGGCGGAAATTTCTGGGATCAAGAGATTCGGCAGGACGCTGGTGAACAGGCTGCCTGGGCCGACCACAACCATGTCGGAGTTCAAGATAGCCTGAATGGCGCCGGGATAGGCCGGGACATCCTCCGGATCGAGATTCACGCGATGGACTGCACCCGCCACTTGCTGGATCTGGGTTTCTCCCTCAACTCGCTTGAGGGACTGGGCATTCCGGTCCTCGAGTTCTGCGACCAACCTGACCTCGCGCAGTGTGGAAGGCATCACCCGTCCTCGAATGGCGAGCACATTTCCTGCCTCCAAGAGTCCTTCTTCGAAATTCCCGGTCACCCCGGCCAAGGCACTAACGAACAGGTTCCCAAAGGAGTGACCGTTCAGCCCGTCTCCCTCTGCAAACCGGTACTGAAACAGTCGGGTGAGCAGCGACTCGTCGTCGGAGAGCGCCGCCAGGCAGTTTCTCAAGTCCCCCGGTGGAGGAATCCCCAGGGAGCGACGCAGCCTCCCAGAGGACCCGCCGTCGTCAGCAACGGTCACCACCGCCGTGAGGTTGCTGGTCCGCTCCTTCATTCCGCGGAGCAGCGTCGCAAGCCCGGTGCCGCCCCCGATGGCTGTGATTTGCGGCCCCTTGCCTCGGCGACGATGGTTCGCCACCATCTCTCCGACCGGATGGCCTGCTCTGCGAAAAGGGGCGAGAACGCTTCGAGTCAGCTGCCACAAGGAGAACGTCATCGCCACTCCGCCGGATAGCAGAAGCAAGGCGACGCGAACTGGACCGGGAAGGAAAAGGATGCGGAGGGTAAGGACCGAGAGGACGGCCGAGTCGGGGGTTGCCCGATAGAGATCAAGGAAGAACGCCGAAAGACCCAGGCCGCTAAGCAAAGTTCCGAGAACCAGGACCAGCAACCAGCGCTTGACACCAATTCCCGGAATCAGCCAGGCTTGGATCGCGCGCAGGGGGAGAGGCCGACCTTGTCGAAACAGACGTGACAGCTTCCTCATATCGCAGGCGTCGGGTCATCATAGCAGTAAAGCTAAGGGGCGTCAACTTCCCGGAGGGCAAAGCGGATTCGTCGGTCACCTGCCGCTTTCGTATTCGATCCCTCCAGCATATAATGGGGGTACCAAACAAAAAAGAGAGGAGGCGCTCCATGGCTAGTGTCACGTACGATCACGTCACCAAGCGGTTTGACAAGGTCGTCGCGGTGAACGATTTGTCCCTTCAGATTGAGGACCGGGAGTTTCTGGTCCTGGTCGGACCCTCGGGATGTGGGAAAACCACCGCCCTTCGCTGCCTGGCCGGTTTGGAGGAGGTCAATGAGGGAACCCTCAGGATCGGAGACCGGGTGGTGAACGACATCCCTCCCAAGGACCGCAACATCGCGATGGTGTTCCAGTCCTATGCGCTGTATCCCCACATGTCTGTCTACGACAACATGGCCTTCGGCCTGAAGCTGAGGAAGGTCCCCAAAGCGGACATCAACCGCCGGGTCAAGGAAGCGGCGGAGATCCTCGGCCTGACCGACCTTCTCAACCGCAAGCCCAAGCAACTGTCCGGCGGTCAGAGGCAACGGGTGGCCGTGGGGCGCGCCATCGTGCGCCAGCCGCACGCCTTCCTATTCGACGAACCTCTCTCCAACCTGGATGCCAAGCTGCGCGTTCAGACGCGAGCGGCGTTCTCGAAGCTGCACCAGCAGTTGCAGACGACCTTCATCTATGTGACCCACGACCAGGTGGAGGCCATGACCATGGCCACGCGCATCGCGGTGCTGCGGGACGGGATCCTTCTACAGCTCGATACGCCGCAGAATCTCTACGAACGGCCTGACAACGTTTTTGTGGCCGGGTTTATTGGGTCTCCCGCCATGAATTTCTTCGACTGCAAGCTCGAGCGTGCCGACGGAAGGATCGTCCTGGATTGCGGAGGATTTGTGATCCCGATGGCCGCGGAGGCACTTCCCACCTTCGGAAAATTCATTGGCCGGGACGTGGTCTTTGGCATACGACCCGAGCACGTGCATGACCCACAGTTCACGCCGCGAGATATCATCGGGGCCCCGGTCGAGGCCCAGGTCGAGGTCACTGAGCTCATGGGGAACGAGACGTACTTGCACTTGCTCGCCTCCGGGAAACCCTTCATCGCCCGGGTGGATCCCCGCACCAACGCCAAGGTGGGGCAGAGCATTCGCCTGAGCTTGGATATGGGCCACGCCCACCTTTTCGACCGGGAGACGCAACTGGCGATTCGCTAGCCTCAGGATGGACCGCGCGGATTGCCCCGCGCGCATACTCGTTGACTTCTTGGCGCCGCTCCGAGTATCCACTCGGGGCGGCCCCATGCCAGGCCAGTGAGAGGGACAGAGCCCATGGCAGACTTTCGACTGATGCAAGAGCTCGCGATCGAATCTTCCTCCAAGATCGTCCTGCTGGTCCTCGACGGCCTGGGAGGCCTCCCCATGAGCCCCGGAGGGCCGACCGAACTGGAGGCCGCCCAGCGTCCGAACATGAACCGCTTGGCCGCGCAGGGGACTCTGGGCCAGACCCTGCCCGTGGGTCATGGCATCACTCCGGGATCCGGCCCAGGACATCTTGGCCTTTTCGGCTACGACCCGTTGCAATATGACATCGGCCGAGGGGTGCTGGAGGCCTTTGGGATCGGCGTTGCGGTCGGGCCCGAGGACGTTGCGGCCCGAGGCAATTTCTGCACGGTCAACGAGCGCGGCGAGATCATCGACCGGCGGGCGGGCCGGATTGCGACCGAAGCAGCGCGTCCCCTAGTCGAAAAACTGGCGGGCATCTCGCTGGCCGGGGTCGAGCTGGAGGTCAAACCGGTCAAGGAGTATCGCTTCGTGGTGGTGATGCGAGGCCAGAATCTATCCGCGGCTTTGTCTGAGACCGACCCCCAGCGAACCGGGGCTCCTCCTCTGCCGGTGAGGCCTCTCGATCCCGGAGCGGACCAAACCGCCAGACTCTTCAACGAATGGCTGGAATCCGCGCGCCAGCGGCTGGCGCGCGACCATCCGGCCAACATGGTGACCTTGCGAGGCTTTTCGGGCGACCCCCGATTGCCAAAGTTTGAGTCAATCTACAAGATGCGCCCGGCCTGCCTCGCCGTCTATCCCATGTACCGGGGCGTGGCCCGTCTGGTCGGGATGAAAACCATCGACGTTCGAGGCGACAAGCCGGAAGACGAGTTCCGAGCGTTGGCATCGGTTTGGGCCGATTTCGACTTCTTCTTCGTGCACATCAAACCCACTGACTCGCGAGGCGAGGACGGAGATTTCGACGCCAAGGTCAAGGTGATCGAGAGCGTGGATTCCGCGCTTCCCATTCTGCTGGATTTGAAACCCGATGTTCTCGTGATCACCGGGGATCACTCCACGCCTGCCAAGATGCGCACTCATTCCTGGCACCCGGTGCCGTTGTTGCTTTGGGCTCCTCAAACGATCCGGGCTGACGACGAGCTAGTTTTTGGGGAACGAGCCTGCGCCCGTGGTGGGTTGGGCACCATCCATGCGGCCGACCTCATGCCCATCGCGCTAGCCCACGGCGGCCGGCTGACCAAGTATGGAGCTTGAGACTCAAAGCTCCTCTCGACCGAAGGGACCTCCCTTCCGCAGCCAACGCGGCCTCCCCAAAATCAGGGAGGCCGCGGGTTTCGTTTCAGCACCCCAGGGAACTAGCGCGCCCGGGCAGAAGCCTTTCGCCCGGAAGGATTCTTCTGGGCGCTCCGACGGCCCGCCTTAGACCCACCGAGATAAGCGGGGGCCGTAATCGCGAAGACCGTGCAGAGGCGTGAATCAAGCATTCGGGCTCGGATGCGAGGATCGATTTCCTCCAGGGTGTTGGAGGTCGTGATCACGGTGGGCAGTTCGGCGTTGTAGCGGTGGTTTAAGATCTGGTACAGTTTTTCCCGCACCCAAGGGGTCATGTTCTGCGTGCCGAGGTCGTCGAACACCAGCAGCCCGACTGAGCGAACCTCTTCGAATCGCTGATCATAACGCACGGGGCTGGCCGGGTTGAATGTCCCCCGCAGATGATCCAGCAAGTCAGGAACCACTACAAACAGGGGAGCAAAGCCCTCGCTATCTCGGAAGTTGGCGACGGCGGCGGCCAAATGGGTCTTGCCGCACCCATAGGTGCCCAGAAGAACCAGCCAGCCCGTCGGATTCTCAGAAAATCGCTGGGCAACTTCGAAGGCCCCTTGCAGGTTCCTGCGGTCATCGGGCGCCAGGTTCTCATCCTCGCGAAGCGAGAAAGTCCCAAAGGTTTGCCGCCTGTGGTGCTCCAGGGAGGAGAGACCGGGCGCACCGGATTCCTCCATGGGTTGCCGGAAGTCCGGCGCATTGATCTTCACCATCGTCACCAGTTCCGGATCGGAGAGCCTGGACCGCAGCCGGCCTTCGATTTCCTCCAGGACCAAGTTGGTGGTGATTACTGTAGGAAGCCGGTTTACATACCGGTAGTTAAGGATCTGGAAGAGTTTTTCCTGAGCCCAGGAGGTCGCGCTTTGCGTCCCGAAATCATCCATCACCAGGAGGGAAACGCCCCGGATCTCACCAAAACGGGTTTCGAAATCGACCTGCTCATCATTGTAGCTTGCTCTGAGCCAGTCCAAGAGATCCGGAACCGTGAGATAGAGGGTCGGGATTCCCAGGCCAACGGTCGCATTGGCGATCGCGGCCGCCAGATGGGTCTTGCCGCTCCCGTATCCCCCTTGCAGCAAGAGCCAACCCTCACGCTGGTCGGCAAAGTTCTTGGCCTGATTGAAGGCGCGGCGAAGCGACTCAAGCTGTTCGGGACCATAGTTGATCCGGCCCTGGGGGTTGAAGCTCTCGAAGGTGAGATGGTCCAACTGCTGCAACCGACTGAGTCGATGAAGCTTTTCGCTCAGACGGGTCTGCAGACGACCCTGAAGGCAGGCGCACGGCACGACCCGGCCGAAATGCGGGTGATCTGGAGCCAAGTCCTCCCTGAGGTAGCCAATCCCGTGGCAGAGAGGGCAGTCCGGGCGGCCCAGGCCCGGATGGACGGCCAGGGGTGGCTGGGAGGGGCGTTTCGCAGAAGAAACCTTCCCATCGGTGCTAGTGTTCAATGTGGTCTGAGTATTCCCCTTCGACATATCTGCGGGTGCTCAATTCCTGCCGTCCGCTCTCCCGCTTTCCCTCGGCCTTCCACCGCTCGAGGATTGCTGAAACATAGCGCCAGGAGCGGACATTCCTTTCCACCGCCAAGCCGATCGCTTCCTCGATCCAGCCGGGTGGATACTCCTTCTCGGCGTCCCTCAGGACCTCGGCCATGTGAGGAGTGAGGGGACCGATATCCTCCTCATACCTCCGGAATACGTTTGGACGTTCCATTGCCAGACGAGGAAGCCCAGCTCCTGGATCCGGAGACCATTCGCCACGCTCCAGAGAATCGGCCGCGGCACGTCCTTTGGCGGTGTTCAGAAAATAGAAGTGCTCTGACTGGTCCGGGGACAAGCATGGCACATGCAGCAATGTCCCGCGTGATACGGCCCTCTCCAGAGACTCCTCCAACATGGGACCGGGCTGAGCGGCTCCGCCCGCTATAGCCGATTGCAGGATTTCGTCCTGCTTCATTTCGGACAGGCGCAAGAAACGTCGCTCGCCCTCCTGCTGGCCCAAGAACCAAAAGGCATACAGGGTAATCTTGAGTTCGCCCAAGTGATCAATCGCCGGAAGAAGATCGCTGAAGAACTGGCTCGGCAAGGGAGTAGTTCGCGACCCCCCGGGGGAGAATCCAAGGAAACTCTTCATGGCTCAAGAGGCCTGACTCAAGTCCACATGGCGGGTGGCCGCATTCTCGAACTTGGCCAGACTCGGCAGGAAAACTAACTCGACGCTTCCGGTTGGCCCGTGGCGATGCTTGGCGATGATGATCTCGGTTACATTGGTGCGGTCCTCTTCCGGGCCGTAGGTGTCGGGCCGATGAATGAAGAGGACCACGTCGGAATCCTGTTCCAAACTGCCTGACTCCCGTAGGTCAGAGAGCATGGGACGCTTGTCACTCCGTTGCTCGACGGCACGCGAAAGCTGGGCGGCGGCCAAGACCGGAACATTGAGTTCCCGAGCCAGAGCTTTGAGGGAGCGGGAGATCAGCGAGACTTCTTGAACTCGATTCTCGGTGCGGAAGTCGCTTCCCATCAGCTGAAGGTAATCAACCAGAACCAAGTCCAGGTTGTATTCCAGATGCAAGCGGCGGCACTTGCTGCGCAATTGCAGAGGCGTCAGCGCGGGCGTATCGTCCAGAAACATCTGGGTCTCACTCAAAAGGCTCGCGGCGTGAGTGAAAAGCCCCCACTCTTCTTCTTCAATCTTCCCCAGGCGCAACCGGTGCGAGTCGATCCCGGTTTCCTGAGAAATGAGCCTTTGCACAAGCTGTTCGCGAGACATTTCCAGGCAGAACACGGCGACATGCTTACGATGCTGCTGGGCGGCATTCTTGGCGATGCTCAGGAGCATGGCCGATTTTCCCTGCCCCGGCCGTCCCGCCACCATGATCAGGTCCGACCGCTGTAGCCCCCCCAGTTTTCGGTCCAGGTCGATAAACCCAGTGGGTATCCCAAAGGACTCCTCCGGGTGGCGGGACAGGAATTCGACCCGGTCGTAGTACTCGCTGATCACCCGGCCAATTGGCTCGACATCCCGGGTCAGTCTTCGCTGACTGACTTCGAAGACCGATTTCTCGGCTTCCCCCATCACCTCTTCGATGAGGACGTTGGCATCCTGAGCCTGCTTGGCAATGGTGCTCGCGGCGAGAAGAAGCTTGCGACGGACCGCCTGCTCCTCGACAATCCGGCCGTAGGCCTCGGCGTGAAGGGAAGTGGGGACATTGTTGATCAGGCCTGCCAAGTAGGCCGGCCCACCCACTTCGTCCAGGCGACCCTGGCGCTCCAATTCCTCAGCGAGGGTGACCACATCGATCGGGGTGCGCCTCTCCACCAGTCCCTGAAAGGCCTCCCAAATCCAAGCGTGGCGATGAATGTAGAAGTCCGAGGGGCCCAGGAAGGCGGCGACGTCGAAGAAGGCGTCTGGGTTGAGCAGGACCGCCCCCAGAAGCGCCTCCTCCGCCTCCCGGCTGTGAGGCCCAGGAGTGGGTCCACTCGTTCCTAAGGGCGAGGGCCCGGGTGAGGAAGCGATCGCATCTGTGTCTGTCATGCCACAAACTGGAAATCTGACTCTTGGGTCGAAGCGCCACCGGACGGCCGGGGGATGGAGCCGCCTGCGAGGCTCCCAGCGAAGCTGGCACCTGCTCGAGGCGGGCGCCAGTACCGGCTAGCTCTTGTTCTCTTCACCTCCGGACAGGTCATCCATGTCCAGCCCCTCAACGAAGTCCTTGAATACGGACAGACGGTCTCCGCCCTCTTTCGATTCCGCGGCAGGCGCCTCGGCATCCACGGCCTCGCTTTCCGGGGTCACTCCCGCCCGCTCCATCACCGATTCCTCCACAAAGACTGGCGTGTGGACCCGCACGGCCAGGGCAAGCGCATCCGAGGGTCGCGAATCGATTTCCAATTCCCGATCGTCAAAACGCAGAATAATGCGGGCGTAGAAGACATCATCACGCAGGTCGTGGATCTCGACCCGGGCGGCCTCCGCCCCGAGTTGTGCCAGCAGATTCTTGAGCAGATCGTGGGTCATAGGTCGCGCCGCTTCAATGTCCTGCAGGCTCATCGCGATGGCATCCGCCTCGAAGGGACCGATCCAGATGGGCAGATAGCGATCCGTATCCAGCTCTTTGAGAACCACCACGCGACTTTGCGAGACCAGGTGCACTCGAATGCTGTCGATCGACACCTCGATCATCACCGCCTCCTGTAGTACCGTACGCCCTTCGGGACGAGGAATGGCCTCCGACACCTCACCCCGCTCATTCTAACACAACCCCTTCCGATGAAACTCAGGGGAGAACACTCTGCGCTTGCCGTCGCCGGCCCCCTGGGCGGATGTTTCCGCCCAGGGGCCTCAGGGGGAGGGATGACCCAGAACGATCCGTTCGGGATGGCTGTACACGATCATACGTTGGCCGCGAGGACCCGTCGGGGAGTTGCGCAAGTAACCGACCAGGGTGACATTCCATTCGCGTGCCAAGCGCACCGATAGGCTGGTCGCGGAGGTCCGTGAGGCCAAGACTGGGCAGCCCATGCGCGCCCCCTTCGTGATCATCTCGCTGCTGATTCGGCCCGTGGACAGGAGCAAAGCACCCCGGGAGTCAATCTCATGGAGGAGGCAGAATCCTCGTAGCTTGTCGAGGGTGTTGTGGCGGCCAACGTCCTCCGCGGCCACGATCAGCTGGCCATCCCGGAACAAGGCGCTCGTGTGAACTCCCCGCGAACGAGGGTAAAGGGTCGCCGCTCGGTACAGCTCCGAGGCACCGGCAAACAAGGCGTCCGCTGGAACCCGAAGCGTGCCGGACAGGGGTTGAAGCCGCTGGACCAGATGGTCAAAAGTGACCCCCCCGCTGCACCCCGAAGTGATCACCTGTCGGTCAGGAGGCGGTATATCATGGTCAAGCCAGACATCTACGCAAAGCCCGTCCGCGGAGAGGTGAAGTTCCCGCACCTCCTCACGCGTCCGGATCAGACCTTGGTTTGCTAAGAATCCAACGGCCAATGCCTCCTGGTGCACCGGAGTTGCGGCAAAGGTAACCAATTCCCGCCCGTTTACGTGGATGCAAAGCTCAGCTTCCTCGATGACTTCTCCAAGAGGCAGATCAATCCACTCGTTCCCCTGCAGGGCTCGGTACCCGGTGGGGACCACCCCTCCGGCCGCCTCAACTTTTTCCAGCACTTCAACCTCCGTTTCCTTCGGCCAACGGCACCATCTGGGACACATTATATCGGTGTCCCTCCGCTCGTCGGCGTCTTCCGGGCGAGGAGGGTCGCGCAAAGCCATTGGGTCCTTTCCCCTTCCCGTCGGAAGGTATAATCGCGCGAATGTGAGTGCGGAAGACTCAACCAAGGTTGTGAACGGGCTCCCGGACGAGCCAGCCCGAATCCTTGCGCTTCAGGTCCATCCTTATCCCGATGGTCAGCGGGTGAGGCTGCATGTATCGCTGACTGCCTTCCAAGTGCCTCCCAATCTGGAGGCGGAAATACTCCGCCCGGATGGATTGTTGGTTTCCTCAACCTACCTCGTCGCGGCGGAAGGGCCGGAGGTCGAGATCACGCTCCACCTGAAGGATGAGGCTCGGCCTGGGACGCTCGTGGCTCGAGTGATCCTCGACCAAAGTGACCAGGGAACCCAGGACGTCTGCGAGGCGCCGTTTGAAATCCCGCCTCCCGAGACCTACTATTGATCCCCAGAAGCGAGCCGGAAATGCTGTCCCGTCGCGCGGAGCAGGAAATGTTGTGATGGGATTAGACTGACAAAACCTGATTGCATTGGGCGGGCCGTCCCGACCTCGATTGCAGGCCACTGCGCGGCATGTATAGTGCAACCCCCGGTAGAAAAGGGGCCGTAGGCGAGAAAACCCCGGCCAGAAAGGAACAATTGACAGGGCCAAGCCGCAGAGCGCGCGTTCAGGTCGCCCCCTCGGAGGGAAGCGACCTCGCCTCGCGTGATTCCGTCCTCCGCCAGAGAGACCTCCGGCCCGAAAGGGCGGCGATTACTTTCGTTTCCCTGCTGGGAACATTGCTGGCAGGCTGCCTTGGCGCCACCCCGACGCCCCTTAAGCTTATCTCCCAGGCAACGCCCCCCCTTCTGACACCTATGGCCTCCTTGCCTCCTTCCGGTTCCACCGCTGGTGCGGGGATAACGCCGGCGGCGCCCACTACAACTGCGATGATTGCTCCTTCAGGGGAGTCCCCCACCCTTGCGGTGCCGACACCGATCAACTTGTATGGCCAGCCGGGCACCCTGGCTCTGGCCGTGGAACGATTGGGGGAGACGCAGATCCTGGCCTGGCCTTTGGGAAGCCCGAAGCCCTTGACCCTTTCAGATCCGGGCAAGGAAGATCGGGACCCCGCATTCAGTCCCGACGGAGGAACCCTGGCCTTCTCCTCCCATCGCGATGGCAATTGGGACATATACACCCTCGACCTTCTCAGCGGTGAAATCACCCGGGTCACGAACTCACTCGACTACGACGGGCATCCCGCCTGGTCGCCCGACGGGAAATGGTTGGCTTATGAGCACTACGCTCAGGACCATCTGGCTGTCTGCATCAGTCCTTCGTCGGGCGGATCACCAGTGTGGTGCGATTCGGATTCGGTGCCGGATTTTTCACCGGCTTGGTCACCTTTGGGCCGGCAGATCGTGTTCGTTTCGGAGCGTGACGGGAATGCTGAGCTCCTGGCAGTGAACCTGGACAACCTGCAAGAGAGCCCAATCGCGAACACTCCCGGTCTGGATCAGGGAAGCCCGGCCTACAGCCCCGATGGAAAACAACTCGCGTATTCCGTCCAAAAAGACGGATACCACTGGGTGTATGTCCTCAACCTGTCAGATCCATCTCTTGCACCCACCTTGGCCGGTCAGGGAGCCCAGCCAGCCTGGAGTCCCAATAGCCAACTTCTTCTGACGACCTTTGACAGTTCACCTTCCGACGGATATCTGCAGGTTTCGATGGCGGGCCAGCCGAGTTTGGCCCCGACGGTCCTTCCGGTGCCGGGAAACCTGGGTGGCATTTCTTGGACCGCAGTCTCCTTGCCCAACCCGCTTCCGGCCTGGCTCCAATCCTTGCAGGCTCCCTCGACACCAAGCGCGATGGCCACTTTGACTGCGGTGGGGCCCCTGGGGGCCAAACTTCTTCCTCTGAACGTGAACGCCCCCGACCCGCGCTTGAGCTCCTCGGTGGTCGGTCGCTTCAACAACTTGCGGGGTGAAATCCGGAAAGATGTGGGGTGGGATTTTCTCGGGACGCTCGACAGCGCGTATGTTGGCCTGGCTACTCCGCTCCCCCCACTGGAGGAACTCTCGTGGCTGCGCACTGGCAGGTCATTTGCAGTCTCCCGCGATGCCGCGGCGAAGGGCTGGCTGGAGATCGTACCCGATCCCGTCGGTCAGGACCAGTTCTGGCGGCTCTACATTCGAACCGCCGCCCAGGATGGCACTCAGGGAGAGCCTCTTCGCGCCCTGGCCTGGGACTTCCAAGCTCGCAGTTCCGGCACCCCCTCGGAGTATGACGCGGGCGGGGCCCCCTTGGCCTCGATTCCGCAAGGCTATTATGCCGACTTCACCGAATTGGCTGAAGAACTCGGCTGGGAGCGAGTGGCATCGGACGCCAATTGGCGCGATTACTACCCTGGGATTCGCTACTGGGAGTTCCGCATCACCGATAGTCTCGACTGGATGTCCGCCATGAACGAGATTCTCCCCCCGAGCGCATTCCTCACGCCGACGCCGTCCTCCACTCCCACGCCTCTGCCTTACTGGTGGGGGCCACTCCCCACGGACACCCGTTGGCCGACGGTGCCGCCATACTAGAGATGCCATGCGTAGGGGCCTGATATTCTTTCCGCTCTTGGCTGCAGCTCTTGTCCTCGGGACTCGGGCTCCGTGGGAGAATGCCTTCACGCCGCCGGCCCAACCCTCCTCCACCCCATCGTCCACCTCCGACGATCCAACTCCGTTGGCGTCCGAGGTCCCTACCTTTCAACCTATTCCGCTCTCACAAGATCCTCCTTCCTTGAACTGGAGGCCGCCGTCGTACCCGGTGCCTCTCCAACTCCGCCCTGAAGATCATTACTGGCTCGCTCGTCCGATCGCCTCCGGCGAGGTGAATTGGGCCGATCCCACCTATCGTTACGGGGAAAACTACATGAACACCATGCACACACATACCGGGGTCGACATGCCGGCACCGCAGGGAACCCCCGTGCTGGCTGCTGGCGACGGGGTGGTCAGCTGGGCCGGGTTCGGCCTATTTGAGCACTACTTCGACCTGGAGGACACGTACGGGCTGGCTGTCTCAATCCGTCATGACTTTGGGTACCAAGGGGAGCCTGTGTTCACGGCCTACGCCCACCTGCAGAAGATCTTCGTGAAAATCGGGGATCACGTCCAACGCGGGGAGGAAATCGGCGAGGTGGGCAAGACCGGGAATACCACGGGGCCCCATTTGCACTTCGAGGTGCGAATTGGTGCGGATTCCTACTATGCCACTCGGAATCCCGAACTCTGGCTGGTCCCCCCTCAGGGGTGGGGCGTAGTTGCAGGGCGGATCGAAAGCATTGACGGTTGGCCTTTGCCCAAGACCCCCTACACCATCACGTCCCTCGATACCGGACAGGTGTGGCCGGGCTGGACCTACATTGCAGATGTAACTCACCCGGATGATGCCTATCATGAGAATTTCGCCATCAGCGATCTTCCCGCGGGGACCTACCGAATCACGGCCTGGGTCTGGTGGAGGAAGTACGACAATGATTTCCGCATCCTCCCCGGGGAGACCACTTTTGTTCTGATCCAATCCGGACTGCCGATGATGGTCAACCCGACCTTGACCCCCGAGGCCACTCCCTTCGTGCCTCAATTGCACTAGCGATTGGGACCGGGCCGAGAATCGCGAGGGAACGCCGGGGTTTTCCAGCGATCATACTCAAGTTCGGAAAGTGCCTCACCGATCGTCTCGCACACGTCGCCTGCCGTGACCGGAGCTGTGCTTCCCCACGCCTCAGCCGCCAACTCCCCCGCACAGCCGTGCAGATAGGCTCCCAGCACCGCGGCTTCCCAGGAAGGCACACCCTGTGCCAGAAGCCCCCCGATGGTTCCGCTGAGCACATCCCCTGTCCCGGCTCGAGCCAGGGCTGCGGTGGCGAACGGGATGATCGCCATCCTCCCCTGCGGGGAAGCCACAATCGAGAAGGCGCCTTTGAGCAGGAGCACAATATTCCACTCTTTGGCAAAACGCCTTGCCACGCCCTCACGGTCCGCCTGGATTTCATCTCTAGACAACCCGCTCAATATGGCCATTTCGCCTGGATGAGGAGTCAGCACGCTCCCGGAGGGCAGAAGATCCCACCAGGCGCCTAGCTGCCGAAGGAGTTTTAGCCCGTCGGCATCGATGAGCATGGGGGGCCAGCGGACGGAGGCCGGCTCATTGCCGTGCTGAGGCAAAGAAAAACCAAGGTGAGGATGAGCGGATGGGCCAGGCGACAACATGCGCCTCAGGAACTCCGCGGTGGTCTTTTGCTGGCCGAAGCCCGGTCCCAGGACCATGGCCTGAGCCTCCCCCATTTCGCGCAGCAGGATTTCGGCGGCGTCCGCGGCGATTACCCCCAACTCATCCGGCAAGATCATCCAGGTGGCCTCGGGAATCTGAGAGGCACTCACTTGGTAGACGGTCGAAGGGGCCGCCACAGTGACCAAGCCGGCTCCGACACGATAGGCGGAGCGTGCCGCCAGAACTGCGGCACCGGGGAAGTTGACGGAGCCCGCCACAATGACCGCCCGGCCGAATGTGCCTTTGTGGGAGAGTCGCGGCCTTTCGGGCAGCCAGGGACGAAGATCCTCGGGCGTGGGGAACTCGCTCTCAATGCCCTTCAGAGCGGGCGTATCTGGGGCCAGGCCAATGTCGCCCACGATGATCTTCCCGACATACTCTGCCCCCGGAAATCGCAGGAGCCCTTTCTTGACCGCGGCCAGGGTCACGGTGAGTGTGGCTCGAATCGTTTGGGGAGCCACCTCGCCCGTGTCACAATTGAGACCAGAAGGGCAATCCACGGACACCACAATGGGCGGCGTTTCCCGATCCTCCAATCTCGCCTTGGCCTGGGCCAGCAACTCGGCCGGAACCCCTTTCAGAGGCGGCCGGGTCCCGGTCCCAAACACGGCATCGACAAGGTAGGCCGTCCGCCTCAGCTCGCGATCGAATTCCGCTCGTTCCCCCTCCTGGGCCAGGTCATGCACGGGGATCCTTCCGCCCAGGAGTCGGCGCAGGTTTGAGTCGCTTGAGGCCCGCTCCTTGGTGAGGAAGACGACGACCTCGGCCCCTTCCAGCGCCAACCAATGCGCCGCCACCAGCCCGTCGCCCCCGTTGTTCCCCGGTCCGGCCAGGACGAGGACTCTCTGACCTGCCAGCAGACCATATTCCTTGGCCATGGCTCGGGCCACGGAATGGCCTGCGTTCTCCATCATTCGATCGTAAGTAAGGCCGCTTGCGTCGGCCTCCTTTTCGACGTCCCGCATCGTCTCCACGCTCACGATCTTGGCCATTTCACAACCCCGTCTCGCGAGAGGCAACACTCCCTTTGCCTAGCCCCACAGTGCCGCGGAGACTTCCGGCAAGCCCAAGCGCTGCAGGGTCTCGGGCAGGGGCTTGCCGGTGCGCTCATCCCAGCCGCGCACCCGGTAGTAATCGGCCAGGAGTCGATCCATGTCGGGCACAAATCCTGCCGCGCCACCCTCTGCAAGAGCGTGAGCGAACTCCTTTGGCAAGCGATCATTGGCTCGGGTCAACCCCAGCCGACAGTTGATGGCCCGTTTGAGGTTCCACGCTCTTTCGCCTGCCCTCATCAAATCCTCGAGATCCCCGTTCCAGCCAATCGCGGCTTGGATCAGCTCCTGTACCTCTTGTGGGGGGGTGACCCCGAAGATGCACATGACCAGGCTGTTCAACACCGTGACCCAATCCTGATGCCGCGCCACGTTCCTGGCTTTCCCCTCAATCTGGCGCGGTTCCATGAATTGCACTCCCACCTCCTCGAGGACGTTGCCACTCTCGATCAGATAGTAGGGTCCCTGATTGTGACAGGCGCCCCGGGGGGAAGTCGCATAGACCAGAGCCATGCCCGAGCCTCCGCGGGGGTCGTGATAGGCGAGCTCCAGACCGTTGACCTGGTTGGCTTTTTCCTCAACTCCGCAGGCCCGGGCCAAGGCCCTCGACCCTTGTGCCAGAAGGGGACCCAGCCCCCTACCCTCACCGGCCTGCCGGACCATCGCCTCGGCCGCAGGAACGCTCCCCCACTGCAGTTCCACCCCGTCGGTATCCTTGGCAGTCAGGACGCCATCAGAATACAAGAGAAACGCAAGCCCGATGGTGTTGGAGAGGCTGATGGTGTCAAATCCGAACCGGTCACACATCTCGCCCAAATGGGTGATCGCGCTCAATTGGTCAATCAACAGATTTGGGCCGAAGCCCACAATGGTTTCGTATTCCGGCCCCTTGCGATTCTTCCCGTCGCTGAGGGCGACTTTGCGCCCGCAGGCAATCACGCAGGCATGACAGGCCGCCATGCCCGTCAGGATGGTTTCCGCCATCGTTGAGCCGCTGACCTGATCCGCCTCCTCCATCCTTCCGCGGGTGTAGTATCGTTTTGGCATCAATCCAAGAGCATCAAGGAAGTCAAGGGCTCCGGCCGTCCCCAGGGAGTGCATCATGGTGGCAAAGGTGTTCTGCTTTAGTTCCCGGTTCGTTCGCGTTCGTAGTTCGCTGTAGGTCGGGGGGTCTCGATATCGGAGCGGCTGCCCGCCTTCGACCGCGATCGCCTTGAGGTTCTTGGACCCCAGGACAGCGCCCATCCCCGTGCGCCCAGCAGCCCGACCGTGGTCGCACAGGACGGCCGCCAGGGGGCTCTGCATCTCACCCGCCTTCCCAATGCTAGCAACCCGGGACCCCGGGCGGCCCCACTCCTGTTTGATGAGATCCTGCGTCTCATAGGTGTCGGCCTTGCCCCACAAGTTTTTCGCCGAGCGGATCTCCACTCGGTTAGGAGTGATCGACAGGTATACCGGCTCGCTTGCCCGCCCCTCCAACCAGACGCCGTCATAGCTGGCGAAGCGCAGCTCGGCCCCAAAAAACCCACCGCAATTGGATTCTCCCCAAAGGCGGGTCGCCGGCGATCGAGCGCAAATGACCCAGCGCCCGACGGTCGGTCCCGCGGTTGCACTCAGAGGGCCATTCAAGACGACCAGAGGGGACTCCGGCGCGAGGGGATCCATCTCGGCGCGGAGCTGCGGGTACAAGAGGTGCGCCGCCAGGGAAGCTCCCCCCAGGTAGTTGCCAATCTCCTCGTCAGCGACCTGGAATTCTCCGATTTGGCCGGAGCTCAAGTCAACCCGGAGCAGCCGCCCAAAGAACTCCTTCATGACAGATCTCTCCTCTCCCCAAGCAGCCGCAAGGAGTCGGCGAAAGGACTGCGCCATCGAGGGCCAAGGCGATCGAATGAATTGGAGAAGGAAGCCTCGCTGCTGCCGGGCCTCGACCCGGGCCCGGTCGCTCCACAGCGGGTCAGGCGCCAACCCCAGAGCCGACGAAGTCGGAATCGAGGGCCCTGCATTGCCGGACAAACTCCAACACGGCCGGGATGTTGCGCATCATCACCGCCATATTGCCCTTGACCGAAAGGCGACCGGTCATCATGGCCGTGATGGGGTCCAGCTTGCCTTGAAGGATGGCCACGAAACGCGAGAAAGGTGCGCGCAGGACGAAAGCGGCCACCGGTACCTCCCCGGCAGCCAGGACCCTGCCCGCACGGCACTCTCCGTGCCACAGATCCAGGTACATACCAACGGGCTCCTTAAGGTCGCCCTCGGGATCCAGCACGACACACATGTCGCCTTCCCAGTTCTTGGCGATGTCGCGATACGTTTGGCTCTGGTTGAGTTGATCCATAAGAGCCTTGAGCCATGCCTCGCTTGGAAACGGGATGCCCATCGTTCCCTCCTTGTGCATCACGAGGTCAAGAGCGAAGTTGGATTTCGCGGATCCCCACAGAAGAAATCGCGCGGCGGGGCAAGGGGAGGCCCTCTAGAATTCTAGCACCGAACGATTGGGAGGCATGAGCCGAACGGTCCGCCGCGACCGGTCGTATTCTCCACGCCTGCTGTCCGAGCGAGCGCGAACGACCTGCGCCTGAGGCGGATACAGCGGGGGACCAAAAGGCGCCCCTGGCGGGACTTGAACCCACAACCTGCGGATTAGAAGTCCGACGCTCTATCCATTTGAGCTACAGGGGCCTGGGGCTATTCTAAACCGGAAAAGGTTCGAGGGGCAACGAACTCCCTGGAGCCCTCCCCGGGCTCAAGGAGGACCGATTTGCCCCCCAGCGACCGGTGGGAAAATCTGCACCTGGTCTCCGTCCACAAGTACCCGATTCGGCCTGGAGATCTCTCCATTCACCACGGCCGTGACGACCCAATCCCTCGGGAGACCCAGCGGACCCGCAAGGTCCGCGACGCTTCCCCCTTCCTGGATTTCAAGTCGCAGGGGCTCCTTGTGGTCATGCCCTGGCTGGATCCGCCTCAGGATCCCGTAGACGCGAACCTCGACATTCATTATCAGTCTAAAACGGGCCGCAATCCCTTGTAGACGCGCGTTCCACCCAGGGTTCGAAGGATCGTCTCGGCCGGGCGACCGGTCCTCTCGGCCAGGTGGCGAATGGTCATGGGGGTATTGTCGTTGGCCAAGAAGACGCGGAAAACGGCATCGACCAGCGAAGTCTGCGGGGAGATGTAGCCGGGTTGTTGCGAGCAGTGGGTGATCAGCGCGTGCTGGATGCTATCGACCTGACGCACTTCCCCAGTGTCCGCCTGCACCCAATCGATCTGCTCTTCGGCTGGTTGGACATCGAGAACCGCTTGGTGTTCTTGGCACAGATGGCTCGACAGGTAGACTCGCCATTCCCGATCGTTCCGACTCCACCAGTCGTAGTCGATATGCAGTCGGGTTTCGAGGGTGGGTCGAAAGAGGCGCGACGGGCGGACCGGCGGGTTCACCTCGCCTCCACCCAGCGGGATTCCTCAAATCGGTAGTACAAGTCACCGACATGATCGAAGTAGGGCCGGCTCGCGAGCTCTGCCATGAGCGGCCCGGGAGGAAGGCGGCGCACGACATTGACCGCGCTGTACAGCGTGCGAGAATGCACTGTGCTCTGGGGATTGAGCTTGGCCAACTCTCGGAAGACTTCCACGACCAGCCGCGGAAGCCAGTCCTTCTCATGCGCGTAGCGCGCAATGGCTCGATCCACGTCCGCGAGATTCGCGATAGCCAGTACCATCAACTCGTCGTACTCAAACCCGACCGAGAGTTTTTGCATCGTGAACTTGAGGCGTCCGTCCCCGTCCACGGAGGCCGTGCGGATCCATTCCCTCGTCGGCCGACGGGTGGCCGCTTCCAAGACAACCTGTCCCGATTGCTGCCCTTGGCGAACCCGGACGTAGGCCCCTGGCAAGAGTCCCTTCTCCACGATCCAATCCGCGAGCCCGAAAACATACCGATGCGGGCGTACAACCCACCCCGGAAAGAGCCGCTGGGTTTGGGCGTCCGTGAATTCGAAGCGGATGCGCGGGGCCTGATACGCCGTGGGAAAAAGTCGGGCCAGTCGCGGGGTCAGGGGGAGAGTGCCCACCTTCCAATGGGGGAAGGTAAGGGTCAGCGTGACCTGCTCCTCGTCCTGTTCTGGAGGAGAGGCAGAGCCCCATTCATCTTCAATCTCGCGTTCCAGTTCCTGAAACCGCTCCGGCAACTGGGACGGCGCATAGGCGATCGGACGGTAGTTGAGCAAGGCCGGCGGGTTGCGCACCCCGTCCGGCTCAAGTCGCTTCAGGAACCACATGACCACTCCCGAGGGTCCGACCTCGTCAAAGCGTTCATCTTCCTGAAGTGCGTATTCAAGTGAGAAGGAGGCCAGTCGCGGGTTAATGCCTTTGGGCATGTCGATGTGTTCGAGCAGGGCCTGGGTTGGCAACGGACCCCCTCCAGCAACATCCAGGACGGCCTCCGCCAAGTTCAAATGACCAGGGCTGATCGGGACCACCAGCGAGCGCGGAAACCAGCGGCCGGCAATGCGAACGAACTCCTCCTGCTTTTCCAGATCCTGTTCGATCGTCTCAGTCACCCCGCTGCCCCATCGACCCATGACCTCTTCGGCATTCAGATCTTCGGTGCCGCTAATTGTCTCAAGGGGAATGTCGTTGAGTTTGTGAATTGCGAGGTTGGCCGCAAATTCGCGGTCGGACTCATCCATACGGACCCGGATCACCTCGAACCCGCCCAGGTCCGGGTTATGCCCCGGACGAACGCCGATGACCTTTCCTCGGGCCAGTCCCATCGCTGGAAAGACCAGATCATCATTTGCCTGGTAGCGGTTCTTGGGCTGATAGATCTTCTGCGAGGCGGTCAGATTGGCGCGTCGACGCGCCTCTTGGCGCAAACGCTCTTGGACCAGCGCCTGGGCCATCGCCTCCGAGGAAAGGGGAACCCCTTCTTCGAGCAGGAGGTTGTTGATAAACTCGATATCAGAGGGGGTGATGGTGAAACTCTCGCCCCAGGCGCTCGGGGCGCTTGCCTGCCGCTCGGTCACGCAGTCCTCAAGGTGATGGATCTCGACTCAATGCAGTCTGGGGCGCGAAAGACGAGTACGTCTCATTATACCGTTTCGGTCGCAGGGTGCAAGGCGACTGCCTTGCACGAACCCTCCTTCCGGGCTATCATCGCGTGAGCTTATCCGGATTGACCTGGATGGACCCTGCCGTTACGCCTCTAACCACCATTCGGTGTCCCCAGTGTGGGGCCCCTATCCCGCCGAACGAGCGCAATTGCCCCGAATGCGGGCTCGACCTCTTACTCGCCGCCGAGCTGCTGCTTCGCAGCCGACTCTCCGAGACCCTTGCGCCGGCGCCGCTCGAGCCCAGCAGCCTGGAGGAGCTGGTCCCGCGTCTGGGGGACGCTTTGCTTCGCGAGAGATTGATCACGGAGCTCCAGCTCGAACAAGCCTTGCAAGCCCAGTCCGCATCGCAATCCCGGGGGGTGGCCCGGCGCCTGGGGGAGATGCTCGTCGAACAGGGCGTCCTGAACCCCAAGGATCTCGACCGGGTGGTTGCGCAGCAGATCTCTCGACTGCAACATGCCCTGCAAGCGGCGAATCGGAATCTCGAGCAACGGGTCATGGAGCGAACCGCAGAGCTAGCCCAAGCCCTGGAACGGCTCTCAGAGCTCGACCGATTGAAGGCGAATTTCGTGGGCAACATCTCCCACGAGCTGCGCACTCCGATGACCCAGGTCGTGGGCTACGTCGAACTTCTGTCAGAAGGGGCGCTCGGATCCCTTTCGCCCGAACAGCAGGGGCCCCTCCAATCCCTGCGACGTGCGACGGCTCGGCTGGAGAGCCTGATTGAGGACTTGATTCAATTCGCAGCCACCACGCGGGGAGAAGTCCAACTTGCCCTGTCCCAATGTGACATCATCTCGGTGGCCCAAGAGGCCATGAGCCACGCCAAGCTTAGAGCGGGTCGAGGAAAGGTAGTCATGAGATTGGAAGCCGAACCGGGACTACCTCCGGTTCAGGCCGACCGCCAGCGGATCGGCTGGGTCATCGCTCAGTTGCTGGATAACTCTCTCAAGTTCACCCCGCCGGGAGGGCAGGTGACGCTTGGCATCCGGCGCAGCCCTAAAGGGGTGAGGCTTTCGGTTGAGGATACCGGAATCGGCATTCCGCAATCCCGCATTGCCGAGCTCTTCACGCCGTTCCACCAGCTTGACGGTTCGACTACGCGGCGTTACAGCGGAACCGGACTCGGCTTGGCGCTGGCTCAGCAGATCGTGGAGGCTCATGGCTCTCAGATCCGGGTGGAGAGCGCCGAAGCGAAGGGTTCCTCTTTCTCCTTCGAACTTGACTTGGCTCAGGGGTGACAATCCCTCCAGCCCACGGCCACGAAGGAGCGGATAGGGAGCTACATGTCTTGGGCAGGCCATCAGATTGCTCTCTTCGGACAGGAACGATCTTCAAGGAGGAAGGGATGCCAGGCTTTTCCGATCCAAAGGGGAAGCACTTCACCGAGGTGATTCAGAAACGCGCCATCCCGGCTCGAATTCAAACGACACGCCAGATGATCCAAGGTAAGGTGCATGCCCATCCCGATCAGCGGGTGACGGATGAGCTCGATGGCCCTCAGACCTTCCTGGCGGTCACCGAGGCCCAAGTGTTCGATGAGCAGGGCAAACCCGTCGGCACCTTTCCCTTCTTGTCCGTCAACAAGGCCCAGATCGTATGGCTGGCGCCTTCGGAAGGCTCTAAGGCGGAGGGCGGAGGATGAGCGGAAAACCAACAGTTTCGCCGACGTCGGCGCTCGGCCCAGATGAGGTGCAGCGGTTACTCTCCTGGTTAAGAGACCAGGTGGCGGGTAGCCTGGACGCTTCCCTGCCTCCAGGGTATGCCCGGGAAATCGCCGCTTCCGAGATCCTGGCCCAGGTCTACTCCCGGACACGTCTCAACTTGAGTGACACCAAGCGCGACGAGATTTTCTCTCGAGTAATGAGAGACCTTTTCGGATTCGGGCCCCTCCAGGCCTTGCTGGACGATCCGACTGTGACGGAGATTATGGTCAATGGCCCCAAGAGCATTTTTGTCGAGCGGCACGGAACGGTGACCCCCGCGGCCGCGAGCTTCGAGAAGGAGGAACAGCTGCAAGGCGTGATCGATCGAATCCTGTCTCCCCTGGGGCTGGCAGCTACCAGCGAAGAGCCCCTATGTGAGACGCGGCTCCCCGATGGGTCTCGGGCCACCGTTGCGATTGCACCGGCCGCCGTCAACGGGCCCTATTTGAGCATCCGGAAGTTCATGAGGGAGCGACTGACCCTCGAGAACTTGGTGGCCCTGGCCACACTCACGCCCAACATGGCTGAGTTCCTGCGTTCTTGCGTGCGCGCCCGCCTTAATCTGTTGGTCTCAGGCGGACCGGGTGCCGGGAAGACCACACTGCTCAACGGTCTAGCCGGGAGTGTTCCTGAGGCGGAACGGCTGATCGTGGTGGAAGAGGCGGCCGAGCTCCATTTGTTGCTGCCCCATGTGGTTCGGCTGGAGGGTCGGATGGCGGGAGCACAGGGCAAGGGAGGGATTTCTGCGGCCAGTCTTCTGCGGGGGGCTTTGCGGATGCGGCCGGACCGCATCGTGTTCGGAGAAATCCGCGGGGATGAGGCTCTCGTGCTCTTGCACGCCATGAACATGGGACACGATGGCTGTCTGATGACCATCCAGGCGAACTCCCCACGTGAGGCCTTGGGCCATTTCGAGACCTTTGCCCAGCTGGCCGGTTTCGATCTGCCTCCCAAAGTCCTGCGCGAGCAAATCACCTCCGCGGTGGACGTGGTCGTTCAACTGTCCCGGTTGCGCGATGGGAGTCGCAAGATCACCTCGGTTGGCGAGGTGGCTGGAATGGAGGGGGAACAGGTGGTGATCAGCGAGCTCTTCAAGTTCCTGGAGGAGGGACGCAATCCGCAGGGCAAGGTCACCGGACAGCTTCGCGCCACTGGCATGCGACCGGTTTTTGCCAGCCGACTTGAAGAGGCAGGGTATCGCATGCCGACGGTCATGGGGTCGAGCAGTTCGGAGGCCCGCCCGCTTTCAGCTGGGAAAACGTAGGTGCCCGCCAGGGAAACCAAGACCCGGGGAAGATCGGAACCAACTGGCAACTGCTCTGCTATAATCTCAATGCGGGTCGGAGCGAGCCATGCTTGCCGATGGATCTTTAGTATTGCGAGCAAAAATGCTCGGCGTCTTGATGAGGGATGCCCGAAAGGCCTCCGGGCTTTCACCGCAAGAGTGCGCCCGGACCATGGGAATCCCGCCAGCCACCTTGACTTCGTGTGAGACGGGTCGCAAGTCTTTCTCTCTCCCTGAGCTGGAAGCGTTCGCCTTCGCAGTGAACCTTCCGGTGCTGCGACTCTTACACCCCGACAAGCTGGTCAGCCCGGAGAAGAAGGCCAGTCCTAACCTCAAGAGCATGATCGAGCTGCGCCAGCGGATGATTGCCGTGCGCCTGCGGCAATTGCGGATCGCAAAGGGCATGAGTCGGTCCAGCCTGGCAGACCAAGCCGGTATCCCCAGCCGAAGGGTCAGTTCGTTTGAATCTGGCCAGCGGGCCATTCCGCTTCCGGAACTCGGGGCCCTGGCCCGGGCCCTCGGCACGGACCCAGAGAGCTTTCTCGATCCCAGTGGTCCTGCCAAAGAGCGCGAACTGGAGCACAAGGCGGTCGAGGAATTCCATAAGCTCCCCCAGGACATCCGCGATTTCCTGACCCATCCGATTAACGAGTCCTACATCCGCCTCGCCATGCGCATGAGTGAGCTCCCTGCCGAGCGACTGCGCACGATCGCCGAGGGCATTCTTGAGATCACCCTCTGAGCGCCCCCCGCTCGAGGCGGAGCTCAGATCCATCTCCCCCTCTGAAACGTCCCACTACTTGGGGTGGCTTGCCCGGGCCCCGCTCGCTCATGAACATGTCGGTTGGCTCCCGACCGGCGACTGGATCGGGCGCACGCCATCGTTGGCTCTGGTCTCCCGGGGTGGATTACCCCTCGGATTCCTATGTGCCTCTCCGGACCGACTGGGAGTGGCGTGGATCCAGGTCTTTGCTTCAGCCACCCGACCCAGCGCCGGTGCCATTTGGGATCCCCTGTGGGCCGCAGCCCGCTCGCAACTTAAACAAATGGCGGTCGACAGCGTCTGGGCCATGGCGAATCAACCTTGGTTCATTGACCTGCTCCAGAGAAGCGGTTTGGCACTTGCCAACAGGGTAATCACCCTGGCCGCGGGTCCTCACTCTCAGCCGAGTGCAGGCCCGGAATTCCAGGGGGTAGCCTTGCGCCGGCTTTGTCCCGAGGACCTTCCAATCGTTGCCGACCTCGACAACCGGGCTTTTAAGATCCCCTGGCAGATGGATCAGGAGGCTTTGGCGGCCACCTTTCAGAACGCGCCGATGGCTCGCGTAGCCCAAGCCGGATCGCGAATTGTCGGATACGAGTTATGCACCGAGACGGTCCAGGGATGGCACCTCGCACGTCTGGCCGTGGACCCGGACTACCAGCACCGAGGGGTCGGTCGGGCCCTGGTCATCGACCTGCTCGAATCGAAGCTGCGCATGGGGGTTCGGGCGCTGACCGTGAACACCCAGGTGGAGAATCACTTCTCCCTGCGGCTGTATCGTTCCTTTGGTTTCACGGCCACCGGGGAGACAATCCCGGTCTATTCCGCGGCTCTCAGTTGACCCGCGGCCCTTTGCCTGGGCCGGCAGGTCTTCCAACTTGCGGCCGGGTTCAGGAGGTAGACAGCCACGGTCGGGCTGGACAACCGGGGCCTTCTATGGGAAACTCAGACGGGCATATCCAGCGGAGGATCTATGTCAACAAGGCAGGAGCTTCAGGATCGCCGACGCCATGCGGCGCGCCGCCAGCGTCTCGCGGTGCTGGGCATCGTGGCGGGAGTGATCATCATCGTGGGGGGCATCCTCCTGTATCAGAACAGCCAGAACAACCGACCTGCCGGCTCCTTCGTGCAGATCACCCCGGCAGCGTATCCTCAGGCCAACGGGCGCCAAATCGGCGATCCCAATGCCCCGGTCGTGATGCAGGAATTTGCGGACTTTCAATGTCCGTACTGCGGGGAGTTTGCCCGGAACACGCAACAGCAAATCATAGATCAGTACGTCGCCACCGGCAAAGTGCTCTTCATTTTCCACAATTTTCCTCTCCCTAGCCTGCAACCGGAGTCCGGGCAGGCGGCCTTGGCGGCCATGTGCGCGATCGATCAGAACCTGTTCTGGCCCTATCACGACATGCTCTACGCCAACCAGACCGGAGAAAACGTCGGGGACTTTACCACCTCGCGTCTAGTCGCCTTCGCCGGGGCGCTGGGGATGGACAAACCTTCCTTCAGCCAGTGTTTGACCAGCAAGAAGTATCAAAGCCAGATTGATCAGGACATTGCCTTGGGAGAGTCGCTTGGGGTCCAGTCGACTCCGAGCTTCGACATCAACGGCCAAATCGTGGCCGGGGCCCAGCCGTTCAACGGGTTCGCCCAGGCTCTCGACCAAGCATTGGCCGCCAAGGGGAAATAACCGTCATTGCAAAGGACTTACTTGACAAAAGCAGCGCCGACACGGGCGCTGCTTTTAGCTTTTAGTTTGTCCCTGGGCCGGACCCAATGCCTCCACCGGGGAACCCTGGAGCGGTTTGGCTCAAACTCGAATCCCCATCAACCTGAGTATCCAGACCAGAAGCGGTGCGACAAGAAGAGCTGGCAAGAGGCTTGCGGTGCGCAGCGGACGAACCTCAAGCAAGGTGATCCCAATCGCCGCCAGGAGAACGCCCCCCGTGGCCGTTAGCTCCCGGATCATGCTGGGCAGAAGGGATGCCTGAGCCCAGTGGGCCAGCAGTGTGATGGCTCCCTGGTATGCCAGAAGCGGAATCGCCGAGGCCATGACACCGACCCCCAGGGTCGAGGCGAGGGTCACGGAAGCAATTCCGTCCATCAAACTCTTGGTCGCGAGCAGACGATAATCGCCCAGCAGCCCATCTTGGATCGAGCCTAGGATTGCGATCGGTCCCACGCAGAAAAGCAGGCTGGAGGCGACGAAGCCCTGGACGAAGCGAGAGCCCAGTCCTCGCGGAGTTCGGGTGAGGAGCCACTCCAGACGCGCTCCCAGGGACTGCAACTTGTCCTCCAATCCTGCCACTTCCCCCACCAACCCGCCCACCAGGAGGCTGACCAGAACGAGGACGGCATTCTCGGTCTGCAGGAACATCTGTATCCCGAGCCCGATGGTGAACAAGGCAATGGCTACCATCAGGGTTTGCTTGATCCGATCGGGGAAACGGGATCCAAGCAGGAGGCCCAGCAAGCTTCCTGTGAGGACCGCTCCGACGTTAATCAGAGTCCCAATCATGCTACCTCGCATGGGTTCCAGAGGTTGGACAGGCTCCGCAAGCCGGTCCCCGCCCATGCCACCCGAAAGCTACCCTCGATAGCAGGCCGGGCTCAAAGTCGCCCGATATCGCTAGGGCTCACCCTAGAGCTTGGCCGCAGGCCAGCGGGAGGTGTAAGGATTCCCGCCCGTAATCGACCGGGACGCCCGGATCGCGGCCGGCGGCCCTTCTCTCGCCGAGATCTGGATCCGATCTGCCGATTTCAAACCTTGGGGAGCACGATCGTGCTCTGACCTTGGTACTTCCCCTTCTTGTCCTTGTAGGAGGTCTCGCAAATTGTGTCGGCTTCGAAGAAAAGCACTTGGGCAATACCCTCTTGGGCATATATGCGCGCCGGGAGCGGCGTGGTGTTGGAGATCTCCAGGGTGACGTATCCCTCCCATTCCGGCTCAAAGGGCGTCACGTTCACGATAATTCCACAGCGCGCATAGGAGCTCTTGCCCAGGCAGACGGTCAGGACGCTGCGCGGGATGCGAAAGTACTCCACCGTTCGGGCCAGGGCAAAGGAATTCGGAGGGATGACGCAGATCTGTCCCTGGAAATCTACCATAGAGCGAGGATCGAAGGACTTGGGGTCGACCACGGCGGAGAAGACATTGGTGAAGATCTTGAACTCATCGGCGACGCGAATGTCGTAGCCGTAGGAAGAGACCCCATAGGAAATCACGCCGTCTCGCACCTGGGAGTCGACAAACGGTTCGATCATTCGATGCTCGCGGGCCATTTGCTTAATCCAAACATCCGACTTCAAGCCCATGTTCCTCCTCCGCTGCGTCCCGTCCTGGGGCCGAGCGATTCGCTCAGGGACGGGCGGCAGCTGCTACCCGATTACGCAGGACACCAATCCCCTGCACTTCGATCTCGACCTGGTCGCCCGCCTCCAGTCTGCCCACCCCGGCTGGAGTGCCCGTCAAGATGACATCTCCCGGGTAAAGGCTCATGATGGAAGAGATGTAGGCCACCAGGTTGGGAACGGAGAAAATCATGTCCTGGGTCGATGCCAATTGGCGGACCTGTCCATTCACGCGGCAGAGGATGCGAAGATCCGCCGGGTCCAGCTCGGTCTCGATCCAAGGGCCGAGCGGACAAAAGGTGTCAAACCCTTTGGCGCGGGTCCACTGACCGTCGCGCTGCTGCAGATCGCGCGCGGTGACATCATTGGCGGCAGTATACCCAAAGATGTAATCCCCGGCCTGATCGGGAGAGATCCAGCGCGCCCGACGGCCAATCACAACGGCGAGCTCCGCTTCATGCTCGATCTGCTCGGATTGAGGCGGAAGCTCGATCTCCTCGCCCGAGGCGAGCAGCGAGGAGGGCGGTTTGAGAAAAAGCATCGGAACCTCGGGGACAGACGCCTGCCGTTCGCGAGCGTGGGCTGCGTAGTTACGAGCGACGCAAACGATCTTGCTGGGGGCAATGGGAGCTCTCAACCGTAGCGAATCGACCGGTAGCGAGGCGGGCAGGCGTCGATGAGGCCCCAAGAGCAGGCCGTCGATCGGACCCGCCTTCCCGCGCTCGGCCCACCCGTAGATCGCCTGCCCCGATTGGGGGTCCAGGTAGCAAAGGTATCGCATCTATTCCTTCCTTGGCGCCACGTCCCGGGCCACCCGGTGGTCCGCGAGAGCGCCTCCTCGGGCCAAACGTGAGGGCGTCGGCCTACGCCGGCGCCCTACAAGTCTTCACCTCTACAGCCTGGCGGGCAACGGCCAGCGAGCCCGCCAGATCCCCAAGGCGAGGCTGCGCTTACGGCTCCCGTCGCTCGAAAATGCGAGCCCCGAGATCCTCCAGTGCGGCCTCCACCCGTTTGCCCTGGGCGCGGAAGCGATCCGAGAGCTTCCAGCGCAAGGTGGAAATGAGGATGTGCGTAAGGGCGATCAACGAAACCATAGCCAAAGTCGGATCGGCAGTTGCCTGGCCGGTAAGAACCACATCGGCATAATTGGCTGTGTCAACCGAAGCCAACGCCACGATCGCTGCGGTTTGGGCATTCTGTTGCCGGGCCAAGCGCAAGGCTCTGGCCACAGTGTCGCTCTCGCCGCTTGCATCCAACCCAATGACCACGTCTCCCTTGCGAACCAAGCTCAGCGATCGGGCCAATTCGGATCGGCTGCCGCGTGCGACCCTTACGCCGTAGCCTCCTTCCTCAAGCGCGGAGGCGAGCGCTTCCCCCGCCGGCAAGCTGCTGCGTTCTGCCACCACGAGGATGCGTTCCGATTTCTCGATCATGCTGACAAAGGTCTCGATGGTGCCCTCGCGCAACATCATGTGCGTGCGCTCCAGGAATGACCCAAGGTCCTTCATCAGGCGGTCAAGATACTCGCCCATGCTCCCCGCGGGTTTGACCTCGGCCAAGAGACGAAGGTCTTCGCGCACTCGTTCGCGGATCTCGCGCAAGAGCTCGGGATACCCAGGGTAGCCCAGACGTTGGGAGAAGCGCACGACGGTTGCGGGATCCACTTCCAGGAATTGCGCCAATTCGGTAGCCGTCATGAAGGCCGCTTCGGTGTAGGAATCCAGCAGGAATTGAGCGAGCCTCATGAACCCCGGCGACAGCGAAGGCATCGCCTCGCGGATTCGTTCCTCGTAAGGAGTCTTCAACGGGCCTCCTTTCAGGGCGCTCCCTTTCGGGGTCGGCAAATCTATCACACCAGAAGCCATCCTATCACAGCCCCCTCAATCCTGCAATGGCTTCAAGGCGAATGGACAATCCAACAACGAACCTATGCAGAATTGCAGGGCCAAATGACACCCCTTTGGGAATCTTCCCCCACTCCCACCCAGTTGCTGAGCGAATGACAAAGGCCGTTCAAACTTGAAATGGGCACCCGCGGCATTGTACGCCACGGCTTTGCCGGGAGAAAGGCCCCAGTTTCTCGAGGGAATTCCCTTCCCGCCGGACGACGAGACTGGGTCCCTTTCCCGCGCTTTCCTGCTATCTACTCCGTTCCGTGCTCTCTCCAGCCTGCGGCTTGCGCCCTGCGCAAGGAACCGCGGACGCAATGCGCCGTTGTCGATGGGGATGACACCAGAGACAACGGCCTTGCCAGGATAGAGAGTCACCTGGGTCATGTGATGTACCGGGTTATCTGTTTGCACGCGGGGAGGTGAGGCTCTAGCGGCAATTCGCGGCCGGGGGCGGAGGGAGAGTATCGTCGCATGAGGCTATTGTCTAGAGGTCGAGTGTCGCCTGGCGGTGACTACCCTTCCGGCGGGTTGTGGCCTCGCCGGCAGAGAAGTTTGTGATGAGCAACTCGCGGTTGAGGGTTCGCTTGTGTCCATTCTTATGGTCTTCGCGGCTAGTGCTCATCCCGGACGAAGCCTCCACTCGCTTGAAGTGGAAGCCCTTGAATAGGGCTTTGATTGGGTCGGTATCGTAGGATGAGAGTATCCATTTGGAGGCAGTATGGCGCAGGCGGGCGGAAGCCAACAAGGCCAGGGCCGAGGCGGAAAAAGAAGGGGACGATGCTTAGTGAAACCGAAGACGTACTGAACGACGACATGCCAGATGACGATACGGTGGAACCCGACGACCGATCAGCCTCTGCGAGTACGCCAGCCTCACCCCGCCAGGTGACCGAAACTTGACACCATTAAACCTACATGATATTATACCGAGAATAATCATCGTATATATCGAAAAAAGGAGGAAATCCAACTTGCAACTACCCGTCCGCCGTATCCTTGTCCCAGCCCTTGTCATCTGCATTTCTTTAGCCGCCTGTAGCCCCACTACTCCGGTCGCCTCGCCTGCGCCACAAGCCAGCCTCGCCGCCGAACAAGCCACCGCTACGATGGCTCCCGGGAATACTCCGTCAGGATCCACAGGGTCCGGGACCCTTGACCCTTGCATGCTGATCGCGACCGATGAAGTGACTAGTCTCCTGGGTTCTGCCCCTGCGCCGACGACCGGAATCCATTCAAATACCGGGGCGCATTATTGTTCTTTCCGGGCGAACACCGGCATTCTTGAGATTGCTGTCATAAGTACACCAGATGCAGCCACCCAGTTCGCTTCTGCCATTGCCTCATTACAGTCTGCACCGGGTTATAAAAAGATGAATGCCCAAGGCGCGACCATCGCCTTTTACGGCGGGCCTTCTACCAACGGAACCGGTACGCAAGGATTGATCGCGGCCATGATCAAAGGTAGTTCGCTCGCCACCGTAAAGTTGGACAGCGCGAGCTATACGTACAACGTCAATCAGGCCACCACACTCTTGGAGGACGTTGTCCGACGGTTGCCCTAGGCTACGACTTTAAAATATATCCCTACAGAAATTGAACCTGGACCTAGCGGTTTCAGGTTCAATTTTTATAGATGAGATTCACCCCTTGACCGTGTACCCCCACGGGGATTCGAACCCCGGTCTAGGCCGCCTACAACCGTGGCTGACACCGGCAGGCTTGCTGCACGTTCAACGCCAACGCCTCGAGGCACCAGCGTGGCGGGCGGTAAGTACGGGCTTTCTTGCAAGATGCGGCGCGAACTAGAGCGAGTTGAGAGAGACGGGCGGGTGACGATGGAGCTGTCAAACTCCGCCAGGAAATTCTGGGGTCACCTGGAGAGTAAGGGCCTGAGCCACCGGACGTACAAGCGGAACCCGCAAAAGGTGGGGATCGGCGCTACCAGAGTTGGTGGAGCAATGGCATCACGAGGCAGGAGTAGAGGCTGGAGGAGAGGTGGACCTTGCCAAGAGCTACTATCTGGCGCTGATGTGGAGTCGAGGTGGACCCTATCTGAAGGGGTCCGAACGGTAGCGGGAGGAGATCTTCTCAGCGCGCGCCGCAAAGGCCCCCCAAGGTTTCCAAGCCTTCGATCCCGGGATTCGACCCTATGGCTTGGCCGGGCGGCCGGGGCCTTCGGAACCCCAGACCCGGAATTCCTCGAGGATCGAGCCACCCACAAACTCCCGGATGAGCGAGTCGTCAGGGATGAATTCCGTGGAGCAGGGCCGGACCCAGGAGAGAAAGGCGAGCAGTCGCTTCACCTCGACCCGCTCGGGTTCCGTGTCCGGGACCTGCATCAGGAGGGGCTCCGCGAGAGGCCGCAGCGCGGCGAGCTCATACACCAGAGCCGAGTTGAACATTGCATCCGCGTTTTCCTGGTAGGGGAAAATGTATCGTTTTTCCCCACGACGCACGGACTCCCAGCCGCGCAGGGTGGTAAGCACTTTGTGGCCGCGCGTGGCCGCATCGCGAACCAGTCGTCGAATCAGCCGCGTATCAGTTGTGGAGACCCGGTTATGTCGATCCAAGTTGAGCTGGGTCAGGGCCGAAACGTAGATGCGAAAAACCTTCGTGGGTGGGAATTCGGAGAGGAGAGCAGGATTCAAACCATGAATCCCTTCGGTCAGAAGGACGGCATCCTTGGGAAGCTGCACCGTCTCTCCAGACTTGCGTGTGCCGCTGCGGAAATCATAATGAGGCAGGGTCACCTCGTCGCCTGCCAGCAACGCCTCCAGCTGGCGGCCGAGCAGGTCACGATCAAGCGCCTCGACGGTTTCAAAGTCCATCTGACCGTTCTCATCGCGCGGTGTCGCCTCTCGCTCCACGAAGTAGTTGTCCATTTCGAGGGGGTAGGTCCGTAGCCCAAGCGCCAGTAGTTGGATCGCCAGGCGCCTTGCAAAAGTGGTCTTCCCGGAGGCCGAGGGTCCCGCGATGAGGATAAGCCGAACCTGCTGTCGCTGGTCCACAATGCGGCGCGCGATATCCGCAATCTTTTGATCGTGAAGCGCCTCGGCGACCAAGATCAACTCTCGAACGCGCCCCCCTTCAACTGCCTGATTCAGGGTCCCCACGTCCTCCACGCCGAGTCGCTGCAGCCAAGCTCCCGTCTCTTGGAAGACGGACCGGAGCTTGGAAAAATCTCGGGCTGCCTCGATCTGATCCGGAGCATGACGGCGGGGATACCGCAGCGTAAAGCCGGGCGGGGTATGGTCCAGCCGAAAGAGTCTCAGGTAGCCGGTCGAGGGCACCATGTACCCATGGAAGTAGTCCTCGCGCCTGCGGAGCGTGTAGATACTGACAGAGTCCTTTTGCCGGGCCTTCAGCAATCGTACCTTGTCCTCGTAGCCCTCGCGCCTGAAAATGCGGATGGCCTCTTGGAGCGAGACCTGGCGCCTGAGAATCGGTTCGTCTTGGGCGACGATCTCCTCCATCCGCCGCTGGATTGCCACTAATTCCTGTCGCTCCAGGGGTTGGCGACCATAGATCCGGCAGTAGTACCCGCCATTGCTGACCGAGTGATCCACCGCCACGTCGGCCTCGGGAAAGAGTTCCCGGGTGGCTACCAGCAAGAGAAAAACCAGCGACCGACGGTAGATGCGCGCCCCGTCTGCCGAAGCAATCGTTACCGGAACGAAATCGCAATCCTCGCGGACTGCGAAAGTCAGTTCCCGCAGATTCCCGTTGAGAATCCCCGCCACCACTTGGGCGTCTGGTTTCAGCTCAGCCGCCCGGAGGAAGGTTTCGATGGCGGTGCCTCGAGTTCCCTCCAAAGTGCGACCGTCCGCGAAGTGCACCTGTATGCTCGTGCGGGGATCAGCAACATAGACGGGGTTCAGGGGCTGCTTCATGGGTAACACCGATGAATGCATAGGGCGTGCCTTGACAAGTGTTTCGTCGGCTCATTATAATCTTCGTGCTTTCCTCGGTAGCTCAACCGGCAGAGCGGGCGGCTGTTAACCGCTAGGTTCCAGGTTCGAATCCTGGCCGAGGAGCCTTGCCTGTCGCAATCGCCTGCAGCCAGTCCCTGGCCCCCAAGCCGTCTCCTGGTGACTTCCCTTTGGGTCCAAGAACGGGAACCTCATAGGGGTTCCCGTTTTGTGTTCACCTGCCCTCGCGGCCAGCCCAGCGACGGGAGATACCCGCTCAGAGGGACCACCAATCTGGGCAGGGCAAGGCGATCTCTGTGAATACGCGCGGCTTTGGTCTGGAGGATGGAATCCAAGGCGCGGCCAAAAAGCAATGCGATTACCGCGCCAGCCCTGTTTCGGGGCGCCAAATGGGTCATCGATGGGAAGGGTCAGACCGGGGAAGGTTGGCCGGGAGCCGGGGAGGCAGTTCGGGGGCTCCCAGGGACCTTTCTTCTGACTTCCACAAGGAGCACGCTCCCGGCATGGTCGACTTCGGTCCGCCCCCAATCGGGGATTTCTGCGAGAAGGCTTCCATGGGTACGGATTTCCATCCGGCCTCCCCGAAACAAGTAGCGGTACCCCCCCTTTAGATTCCCCTCACGCTCTGGATGTCGTTTCCAGGCAAGGACAGAATCACGCGGGTCCCTCGGCCCGGTTCACTCTCCACCTGGATTTCGCCGTCCATTGCCTCGATCAAGGATTTGGCAATCGATAGACCCAGCCCAGCCCCCTCCCTTCCCGCCGTGGTTGCGCGATAGAACCTCTCAAACACATGCGGCAGATGATCTGGGGAAATCCCCGAGCCGTCATCGGCCACAACCAGGCGGACCCGACCCCCCTCCACCCGAGACTCTATCCAAATGTGACCTCCCCTGGAGGTGTGGCGCATCGCGTTATCCAGGAGGATGAGCAGAACTTGGCGCAACCGGAACGGATCGGCATGGACTCGTCCCTGCACCCCGAGAACTTGCAGGCTCACCTCCCTTCCTTGCGCCGCCCGAGAGACCTCGCGAACCAGGGCTGAGACGATCTCACCGGCCAGGAAATCTTGGGTCTCCAGCGGAACTGTTCTCGCATCCAAGCGAGACAACAGCAGCAGATCCTCGACGAGTCGACTCATATGATCAACCTCCTGCAGGATGTCCGCGAGGAGGCCAGGCTCCTCCGCTTGGGAGCCGGTATGGCGCCGGGCAACCTCCGCACTGGCACGCAGGAGGGTCAGCGGGGCCCGCAGTTCGTGACTGGCATTGGCCACAAAGTCCTGCTGCCTTTCCCAAGCGAGCTGAGCGGGACGAAGCGAACGCCCCGCAAGTGCCCAGGACCCAATTCCAATCAGGAGCACGGCAAAGGCGTCCAGAACGAGCAAGCCCATGGAGAGATCTCTGAGGATCTGATCTTGGTCGGAAAGCACCCGCCCCGCCTGAAGCAGCACAGGCCCGCTGCCACCGGCCAGCCGGACTGTGAGCAGTCGAATCCTCAGACCGGGCCGCAGGGTCACAGTGCGCAGGTCCCTTCCCAATTCGAGCGCCGCCGTTGCCGCCTGCGGATTGGGAGAGGCCGGGGCAGGCGCAGTGTTCAAGCCTTGTACCAGACGGCCCTCGCGGTCGAGGGGCAAGACGTAAATTGCGGCCAGCTCGCTGTCATAGGAAGATTCCCCGCCCTCTGCCTCGGCCGAGACAGGAGTGGGCAGACTCACTTTGACGGATGCGGTCTTTTGGGACTCCGGGACCTCGTTTCCTGTCTCGCCCTCGCCATTCCCTGCTTCCCCTTCCCCCGAGCTGGCAGGGAGGCGGGTCTGGGGAGGCAGGGGTGTCGCGGCGACCTTCGTCGACACCGCCGGTGGCGCAAGGGAAATCGCGTTCCCACCCGGCGATGTAGCCACCGTCGTCTCTTGAGTCGGAACACCAACCAGGCTGAACTCCAGTGAAATCTTGCGGTCGAGAGCCAGATCCGTCGTGACTTGGAAATAGTACCGGACGATGCTGTAGGCCCCCACGCCAACCAGGGAGGCCAGGGCGACGCCTGCTCCCATGAAGAGCAGGGTCAACTTCCATCGCAGTGACCTCAGGGGTTGGCGAAACCCCATCCTCTGAGTCCGACGGGGGGACGGGCCGGAGTGTGAACTATCGGAATTCATCCTGGAGCGCATTCGTGTTCCTGAGAACCGTCACTGGGATCCAGCCTTCAGCTGGTATCCGAACCCGCGCACGGTTTGGATGGGATTGGTGACCCCAGGCTGATCGAGCTTCCGCCGCAGGTACGACACGTACACGTCTACCTGGGTTGGCTTAACCTCGCGCTCGAAGGACCACACATAATCGAGGATTTGATCTCGGTTCAGGGTCTGCCCCGGATGTCGCAGGAAGAACTCGAGCAGATTCCACTCCGTGGCCGTCAGGTTCAACGAAGAACTCCCGCGGCGAGCCACATGGCCCTTGAGGTCCATGACAATGTCGCCAGCCCTCAACTCGGATGCATCGCTCGCCCCGATGGTGAAGCGGCGCCCTAGGGCCCTGACTCGCGCGAGCAATTCCTCAAACGCAAACGGCTTGGTCAGGAAGTCGTCGGCTCCCGAATCGAGCCCGGCAACGCGGTCTTCCAGCTGGCCGCGCGCGGTCAGGAGGAGGAGAGCTGTCGGAAGCTTGGCCAGACGGACAGCCCGGCAAATCGCTGGGCCGTCTCGGCTGGGAAGCATCCAATCGACGATCGCCACTTCGTAGGTCCCACGCAATGCCAGCTCCAGACCGACATCTCCGTCATACGCCAGATCGACGTGGTAGGCCTCATCCTCAAGCACTCGGCTCATGAGACGCGCGAGGCGCGGGTCATCTTCGATGATGAGGATGCGCATATGGCTCTTTTCTCCTTTCCCAGACCTTATGACGGAAACATTGTAACTACATTGTAGGAATCGCACGGGATTCCAATGCAGACACAAAGTACCGCATTTATCCTGTCTCCCAGGATGTGCCAGGCCGCTTGCCTCCTGCTCAAGAGATTGACGCAGACGGCGGAGCAGAATCCAAGGAGAAGCCAACCATGTCTCAACGTTCCCTGATCCTGATCGCTTCCACTCTGACGGCATTCTTGCTCGTAGCCGTGGGTGGGATATCTGCCTCGATTTCGCAAGCCAATGCCGCAAACGCACTGCCCACCTTTCCAGCTGCCACCGCGAGCGCGGACGCCACGGCCGCATGGCTGGCCCGCGAGGCGCAGTACCAGGATCTGATCGCCCAAGCCAATGCCCAGCTGCAACAGGCCTACCAGAAACAGCAGCAGTTGGAACAGCAATTGGCCAGCCAAGCCAGCCCAACCGCCACCTACGCGATAAGCGCCGACCAAGCAGTGCAAATCGCAGCCACTGCGGTCCCGGGCGGCACGGTTCTCGGGACCCCGGACCTAGTTAGCTTCCAGGGCACCCCGGCCTACGAGGTGCAGATGAATGTCGGTTTGGTCTACATTGACGCCAACACAGGCAACGTCCTTTACAACTCGACCACGGTCCAACCGGTCGTGATTCACAAGAAAGCGAGCGGGGGGGGCGACGACGGGCACGAGGGCGGTGACTGACCCACATGTCAGTCGGATTCGCTCATCTTAACAAAAGGACCCTAAAATCCTATGACCGAGAAACTATCCTCAGGGCACAAGCCGCAAGGGCTGCCGGGCTTGAAGTTCCTCATCACGATCGGAGCCTTGGCAGGCACCTTTTCCGGCTGGGCCTTCTTGGCCTCCCGCAACAGTAGTGGGGCATCGACCAGTTCCGCAACGCTTCCCAGCGCTCTATCCAACATGCCCCTGCCCACACTGGTGCCCCCTCCTGGCGGCGTTTCCGGAGGAGGACTGGTCTCCACCTCGGGAACCAGCGTGCCCCGCAAGCCTCTGCGTGCCGTGAGTGCTCCGCCCGCCCCCGTGGTCGTTAGCCGGTCCTCGTGAACGCTATGGACCGGATTGAGTTCCACGCCATGGGCACGCAGGTAACGGCCGTCGTGGATGCGGAGGCCCTTCCCTCCCTGGATCAGGTTCCGCTCTGGTTCGCCGGATGGGAGAAGACCCTCAGCCGCTTTCGGGAGGATGGTGAACTCAGTCGGCTCAACCGAACCACAGGCACGAGGCACTCGGTGAGCCCCACGCTGCTGGAGGTTCTGCAGGCTTCTCTAGCGGCCGCCGTGGTGAGTGAGGGGTTGGTAGTGCCTACCCTTCACGATGCTATGCTCGCGGAGGGATACGACCGGTCATTCGACGAAATGATCGCGGTCTCCTCCGCCGATCGAAAGCGGGTGGCGAGCCGGCCGGATGGACTGTGGAAGTCAATCGAGGTCAATCAGGTTGAGGGTTCTGTGCACTTGCCTCTCGGCGCCCGCCTGGACCTGGGGGGGATCGCTAAAGGCTGGGCGGCCGATCGGGCAGCAAGGATGCTCAGCGCAAGCGGACCCGCACTGGTAGATGCCGGAGGCGATATCTCCGTCACGGGACCGCCGCAAGATGGCTATGGGTGGCCGATTGGGGTCGCGGATCCTTACCAGCCAGGAAAAACCATAGAGCTGCTGATGGTTGAGGCAGGCGGAATTGCAACTTCGGGTCGCGACCGGAGACGATGGATGCAGGACGGTCAGTGGAAACACCACATCATTGACCCCCGCACGGGCCTCTCCGCCCGGACCGACGTTCTCACTGCGACGGTCCTGGCGCCTGACGTGCTGCAGGCCGAAGTGGCTGCCAAGGTCGCGCTTATCCTGGGCAGCCGAGAAGGACTGCAGTGGATCGAGGAGCGGCCCTGGCTGGCCGGCCTGCTCGTGTTGGGAAACGGAGAACTCTGTCCCAGCAGCCGGCTGCACCAGTATCAATGGAGCGCGGTATGAATCCCGATCCGAACCAGACCGAGATGACCCAGCTGGAAGAAGGCTTGTCAGCTCAGAGCGCGCTCCTGCTCGTCGTTGCGGTGCTGGCAGGGGCCATGCTGGCCCTGCTGCTCGCACCGCTCTTTGCACCAAGCTTGTCCACCTCCCTGGTGGGTGCCCAGCCCAAGGGATTTTGGTACCTGTCGCGGGCGTCTGGCGTCATCGCCTTCGTGTTGCTTTGGGCCTCGACGGCCTTCGGCATCCTTATCTCAAACAAGATGGCTCGGACCTGGCCGGGGGGACCTAGGGCTTTCGAACTTCATGAGCATTCCAGCCTGCTCGCCGTCGGGCTATCCCTGTTCCATGGCGCCATCCTCCTGGGAGACCGATTCATCCATGCCAGCCTGGGGCAGATTCTTCTCCCCTTTGGAGTCAGCCAGTACCGGCCGATCTGGGTGGGTCTGGGCCAGATTTCCTTCTACCTCCTCGTCATAGTCACGGCAAGTTTCTACGTCCGCAAACGGATAGGCCATCGAGTGTGGCGTGGCCTTCATTATGCGAGCTTCGTCATTTTCCTGATGGCCCTGCTCCACGGCTTCAGCAGTGGCACGGACGCCTCAACCCCGTTGGTGCGGGATATCTATTGGCTGAGCGGTGGGATTGTTCTCTTCTTGACCCTCTATAGGATCCTAGCCCCCGCCCACAAGCCCAAGAAAGCGCTGCGGACCCCCGCCCCCTCAGCCGGGGTGGGGCAAAAGCCCAGACGAAAGGCCCTACCGGTCCCCGTCCCGGTGCCCGAGATCCGGCCAGTCCCCCGGCGGTAGGAAGGCAGAAACCCGCAGCCGTCTTTTCGGCGGACACCCTCCCCCGGACCAGCCAGCCTGTTTTGGATTCCCCCCGTTTCCCACTTCTCAAGAGCGCTGTCAGGCCCGTGGGAGAAAACTCGACCGGGGCTTGGCAATTCGTTTCCGAGGTTTCGAAATCCTACCCGGGTCAGAACGGTGAGAGCGCTCTGTCCGGGATGAACAGATTCGCCCAAGGGACCGCGCACAGGCATTCGACCAGAGGCATGGCACCGGTTGCAGGCTGGGCCAACGCTCATGGAAAAGAAGGAGGAAAGGCGGAATTGTAAGGGCCGATCCTGGGATCGGCCCCTGGGATTCTTCTTCACCCCCTGCGGGGTGAGAGGATCAGCTACTCGTAGCGAAGGGCATCGACCGGTTCGAGGCCGGCGGCCCGCGAGGCCGGATAGATGCCGAAGAACAGGCCCACCGCCGCCGAGAAAAGCGTCGCCAGCAGGACCGAGGTCAGGGTCACCACCGGAACGAAGCTGGTGCCACTGGACGAGGCGATCTTCCCGATCACCCAGGCCAGCCCGACCCCCAGCAGGATCCCCACGATCCCGCCCCCCAGACTCAGGGTCGCCGACTCCGTCAGGAATTGCGTCAGAACATCCCGCTTCCGCGCCCCCAGCGCCTTCCGCAACCCAATCTCCCGCGTCCGCTCCGTCACCGACACCAGCATGATGTTCATGATCCCAATCCCACCCACCAGCAGCGAGATCGCCGCGAGCCCCCCCAGAAAGATCGTCAGCACCCCCGTGATCTGCGTCGCACTCTGCAGAATGTCCGACTGCTTGGTGATCGAAAAATCATCCACCCCCGGCACGTCATGGTGCCGCGCCTCCAGCACCCCCG
>JBEKSY010000005.1:0-137396 GCA_049516595.1 Anaerolineales bacterium | reverse complement strand
AGGAGGTTCTCAACTTTTGCGACCAGGGCTTTCGGATCAAAAGGCTTGTCGATCAATGCCTCCACCGGCAGGTAGTCCTGATCCGGCCCGAAGCGGAGAGGCGTGGTGGAGTGAATTGCGGTGAGCATCAGGATGGGGATGTCCTTGAAGGAGGCCAAGTCGGATCCCGGCCGGGGATTGCGCAATTTGAGCGCCAGTTGGAACCCTTCCGTCGCCGTGTCCATCATCACATCCAAGATGATCAGATCGGGGCGATCCGCCTTGACCTGCTTGAGACCTTCTTCGCCGTTTCCGGCCGAGGAGACTTTGTGCCCAGCGTTTTCCAGGCACATCTTCGTAGCTAGGACCATGTCCGGGTCGTCGTCTATCACGAGGATCTTTGCCATGCTCATCCCTCTCTGGATCAGCCCACGGGGCCCCGGCAGACCTCTGCAAGAATGGCCGAGGTGACTTGAGGAATTGCTCGGGCGACTGGCGAAGTCAGTCCCTCCCGGAAGGACAGGTCTCCCGGCTGGATCGCATACACCACGAGCTCCTTGGGGAGCAGTCCCAACGCCTCTCCGATCGCCAGGGCCTCTGCCAAGCCGGCCGAATGGGTGGAGTTCCCTGCACGCTGCCCGAACCGCCGCAGGGCATCCCCGCACAAACGCGTCCAGGTGCCCGGACGCAAACCCAAGTCGGCCGCGTCCACAATGATAGCGCGGCTGGTCTCCCCCAAGGTCAAGGTGATATCGAGTCCGCCCGTTCCAGCGTCCAGCAGGTGAACCGCCATCGGCAGGCCGCGAGACTTCCTCAGGCCTTCGAGAACAGCCGCCCCGGCGCCATCATCGGCGCGGAGCGGGTCGCCTATCGCCATAATGAGCGTATCGGCCGAGCGGCAGGGTGCCGGCTCACCGACTCCCCACCCGCTGGATCGCTCCTCTTGCGGCCATTCAAACAAAGCGGACCTCCAGCATGTGGGTGGAGCAGGAAATGCAGGGATCGTAGGCCCGGACGAGCATCTCCAACGCCAGCGTGATCTCCTCCGGTTTGCGACTGAGGATCTTGGGGACGAGCGCCCGCATGTCGGCTTCGATATTGGCGAGATTCTGCCCGGTGGGAATGATGCAGTTGGCCGCCGCGATCTTGCCATCTTCGATCCGATAGTTGTGGTAGAGCGTCCCGCGTGGCACGTCGCACGCGCCCACCCCTTCACCCGAAAGGCGGGTGGGTTTGGCCGGTTCCTCCCAAGCGATGCCCTGGGCCAGAAGCTGGTCCAGTATTCTTGCGGCATCCTCAACGCAGTGCACGATTTCCACCACCTGGGCCGCTGTGTTCAGATATGGGTTGGTGCATTTCGGCCGAATCCCCAGGGCGCTGGCGGCCGCCTTCGCCCTGGGATGCAGTCGGTCAAAACTGATGTTGAAGCGGGCCAGGGCCCCAACCATGTAGGCTTCTCGTTGGTGCTTGGTTCGCTTGGCCGAAGAATAGGCCACGAGGTATTCGCTGGTGATCTCTCGATAGCGCTCCACGGGCCAGGAGCCGCCATCACTGCTGGCGATCTCGCCATCGATGAAGCAGTACTCCTCCGGCTTGCGGAGCGCCAGATACTCAGTCTCGCGCTCAAAGTCTGGCAGGCGCAGTTTCTGGAAAAGCTCCACCGTGGCATCGACGTCGGCGCGCAGGGCGGCCAACCGTTCCCGAAGACTCTCCAGATCGCTTCGGGAAGGATAATGGGTAAAGCCTCCGACAGTCATGGCAATGGGATGGGTATGGCGGCCGCAAATAGCCGCACACAGGTCTCCCGCGAGCTTCTTCATGCGAAGAGCCCGCAGGACCACCTCGGGAGCGGACCGGGCCAGGGGGATCACACTGTCGACCCCTACCAGGTCCGGGGCCACCAGCATGTAGGCGTGCAGGACATGACTGTCGAGGATTTCCCCGTGGAAATTGAGCTTGCGCAGCAGGACCGTCTGCGGGCTAGGCTCTACCCCCAGCGCCTTCTCAGTGGCACGCAGGGAGGCGGTGGCATGCCCGACTGCGCAAATACCGCAGATCCGGGAGGTGATGTGCGAGGCCTGAGCAAAGGGGCGTCCGCGCAACATAGCCTCAAAGAAGCGCGGGGCCTCCACCACTTGGAGCTCGCATTGTTTGAGCTCCCCGTTTTCCACGTCAATGACGATATTGCCGTGACCCTCGACGCGCGTGAGGTGATGGACATCGACCTTAACGCTTGCCATTTGAGGTCGCCTCTCTTTCCATCATCGAATAGGTCAGGAACTCGGTCATCTTGGCCTGCACCTGGTCGGGCCGCAGTCCATACTCTGCCAGAACCTGCAGGAGGGACTCGACGTTCGGTGCTGGGATCAACCCCCGGCAGCCCTCACAACCCTCGCCATAGGTCGGACAGATAGCGTCGCACCCCGCCCTCACCACCGGCCCCAGGCAGGTCTGGCCGCGCTGATATACGCAAACATTTTCCTTCAACTTACACTCGACACAGACCGGGTAGTCGGGGATCTGCGGCGAGCGGCCTTGTAAAAGGGCCGTCACGACGCGGATGAACTCATGGCGGTCAATCGGACAGCCGGGGATGGCTGCGTCCACCGGGATCACCGCATGGATTGGACGCGCGGGATAGGTATCGAACCAATCCGCATGGTCCCCATAGACGTAGCGGCGTACCTCAGCCAGATCCTGGCGGTTGCGAATGGCGTTGACTCCGCTCAGGTGAGCACAGGCTCCGAGCTCGATCACGAGCCCGGCCCGTTGTCGGATGACCTTGAGTTGCTCCTCGTCCGCGGGGCGCGAACAGGAACCCTCGATGAAGACCACCTGATAGTCATCCCCTTTTTCGCTCATGGCCTCCCGGAAGCGCACAATCTCCACCGCCTCCAGCAATTCGGGATAAGTCTGAAGAGAGTCGACGACGGTCAGCTGGCATCCCTCACAGCTGGTGAACTCAAAAAAGGCGATCTTGGGTCTGGTTGCCATCAAAGCGCCTCCCCGAGATTTTTGATCTCAGAATAGGGGAAGGCCGGTCCCGCCTGGCAAGCATACACATGGTTGATCTGGCAATGGCCGCACTTGCCCACGCCACATTTCATCCGGCGCTCCAGGCTCACCCAAATATTCCCTTCGGAGATTCCCTTGGCCAGACATTCCATGATCACGAAGCGGTACATAACTGGAGGTCCAACCGTGAAGGCCACCGTATTGCGGGGGTAGATCTGGATCTTGGTGAAGAGGGTCGTGATAACCCCCACATTTCCCCTCCAGGTCTCATCTGCACGATCCACGGTCAAGAGGAGCTCGACGTCCTGGCGCTTCCCCCATACTGCCAGTTCGTCCGTAAAGAGCAATTCAGAGGGGTTGCGTGCCCCGTAGAGGATAATCACCCTTCCGAAATTCCCGCGCTCGTCGAGCACTTGGTTGATGAGGGAGCGCAGCGGGGCGAGACCCAATCCGCCGGGGGCAAAGAGCATATCTTTCCCCCGGAAGCGCTCAATCGGAAAGCCTTCACCAAAAGGACCGCGCACCCCAATGCGATCTCCAGCCGCCAGGGTGTGCAGGGCGCCCGTCAAATCCCCAGCCTTCCGCACGCAAAGCTCAAATCTGCCGTTGCTGCGACTGGGGGAGGACGAGATACTAATGGGGGCCTCCCCGACTCCGAATACGGAGACCTCGACGAACTGCCCGGGCTTGTGATTGAGCGACATCCCCTTGGGAAGTTCGACCGTGAAGACTTTCTCCATCTTGGATATCGGCCGCACATCCGCTATGGTCGCCACGGTGGGAAGGTAGATGGAAGGACTCCCAAGAGCAGACTTGAGGTCGGTGATCATGCCCTCGCCTCCTTGACAACCGCACTCGCGGAGGCGACGCTGCGCCTCCGATTCAATTCATTCCAGGTGTCAACCGGGGTGATGTGAACCAGGCAGACTTGCGCGCAACGTCCACAGCCGACGCATCCCACCAGTCCATACGCGTCCGTCTGGTACTTTCCCTTGCGGAAAAAGCGGTGTCTTACGCGCGCCGCCTGCGAGGCGCGGAAGTTATGGCCACCCGTCACGGTGGCGAACCTGTCGAGCTGGCAGGAGTCCCAAACCCGATACCGCCTCCCAGCGCTGAGAGTAAAGTCGACTTCGTCGATGACATTGAAGCAGTAGCAGGTCGGGCAGACGTTGGTGCACATGCCGCAGGCGAGACAGCGCTGACCCAATTCCTCCCAAAGCGTGCTGTCGTAGCTCGTGGACAGCAGGCTGGGCAACTCCGTGATATCAAAGTCGAGGCGCAAGGGGAAACGCGGCCACTTCTCGCCCATCACGCGATTGAACAGCCGGTTGTCCGCTTCCGTCCCCTCTCGTACGCTCCCGAAGCCCTTGAGCAAGGCCTCCCCCTTCTCGGTGCCGACATCCACCGCGTATTCCTCGCCCAAGTCGGTCAGATGCAAGTCGTACCCGTCAATCACCCCCAGGGTACCCATGCTCTTGCAAAAAGAGTGGGGCGTGCACGGCTTCAGACACTCGATGCTGACCAGGACTACGCTTTCGCGGCGGGAGAGGTAGTGTTGATCGCGGTTGCCCTGAGCGAAGACCAGGTCGAGCAGTTGGATTGCGTGTAGGTCACAAGTGTGGACCCCAAGAACCACGGTGGGCCGGCCGTCGTCCGCGAGCCGAGTTTCGCCTCCGCCCGCACGGAATGTGAATAGGTCTTCCTGTTGTGGAAGGAGGTACTTCTTCGGAGGAATTACCGTGGTGGGGTAGTTGAAATCAAGCTCGCCAGCCGAAGTGACTTCATCGAAGACAAATTGACCATGCCGCGGACGGGGGCCCACAACCCGGTGAGACTTGCCCAGACGCTCTACCCAGTCCGGAAGCGCGGTCTTGGGAATCACATGAAAGGTCATCGCCGGCTTTGCTCCTCTCGATTCACAGCACTCCCCCGCTCGGGGTTCTAAGCGGGGTCGTTTTCAGTCTAGGCCAAGGCTGCCTTCCCGAGACCTTACACTAGTCGCCACTTGGTCTGAAGTATGTCCTATTCTTCACGAGTTTGTCCCGATTGTCAGAATTCGACCTTGACGAACGCCCAACGGTTGGGTGGGTTTCATCCAGGCCGTGCCACTCGACAAGGAACACCGTCACATTCCCCCATCAATGCAAGCGCGGTTGAGTGGCCCCGCATGTCCGGGGGAGACTGGCGGCCATGAGCAGGGCCTCGCGGTTGGGCCCAGCCCGCCTCCGGACTCGGAGTGCCCGAATCCATCCTTCGACCGTTAGGGGCGGAATCGGGAGCGCGGCCTAGCGTTCCGAGCGGGCAGACGGTGTCGAAGTCGGGCTGGTTCGCGGTATCTCGATCGCCTCTGCGCCGCGCGCAACGACTCGGCAGGGGTGCCGGTCACCCTCGACCTTCCCCCATTCCCTCGGTCGGCAAGTGCCGCAGGTCTTGCGCGGGATGGAGCCTGGGCCCCGATTGACAACCTTTCCCTTTCGAGTATAATTTGGCCGGATCGTGAAGGGCACGACTCTCCGGAGCCTCCCGGAAGAGACCCATAGGCAAGGGAGCACGCAGGACTCGGCTTCCCGCCCTCTTACCCGGCCCACTAGCTCAACTGGCAGAGCAGCTGACTCTTAATCAGTTGGTTGTAGGTTCAAGTCCTACGTGGGTCACTCGCAAAAGGACAATTCGCCCTCTTATCTCCCTACACAGGATCCAACACTTGTCTTCGGGCCTTCGGCGGTAGAGCCTGATGAGCCCGTCGTCCGCGTGCAACTGAGATCGTCGCATCCCTAGAGATGAACGCATTCTGACAACCAGGTGTGCCCCACACCTGGACCCCGCTCCTGCGAGGCCCCAATTGCTGCTATGACTACACTCCCTGCGCGTCCCATCACTGTCCAGCGAGAGCCCCATATGAACATTGCCGACCTAGAGAAGATGAACCTGGCCGATCTGCGCCGCTCCGCGAAGGATTTCGAGATCCCGGGCTCCGTGCGCATGAAGAAAGAGGATTTGATTCTGCGCCTGCTCCAGGCCAATGCGGAACATCAAGGGCTCGAATTACGAGGTGGCATTCTGGAAATTGTGGAGGAGGGCATCGGATTCCTCCGCGCCGACCACTACCTGCCCGGCCCCAACGACATCTACGTTTCCCAATCGCAGATCCGCCGCTTCGGTCTGCGAACTGGAGACATGGTCATTGGCCAAGTCCGCGCCCCCAAGGAATCTGAAAAGTACTTCGGCCTCCTGCGGGTGGAGGCCATCAACGGTCTCGACCCGGAACAAGCCAAACAGCGCCCGGTTTTCGAGGACCTCGTCCCGATCTTCCCTGACCTTCGCTTCGACCTCGAGACCGACCGCCACACTCTGGCCACGCGGCTTCTCAACTTGGTCGCCCCGATTGGCCACGGGCAGCGCGGCCTGATCGTCTCACCCCCGAAGGCCGGCAAGACCACCGTGTTGAAGCAGATCGCCAACAGCATCTCACTCAAGTACCCGGAAGTTCACTTGATGGTTGCGCTCATTGGGGAACGGCCGGAAGAGGTAACCGACATGGACCGCTCGGTGGACGCGGAAGTGATCTCTTCCACCTTTGATGAGCCGGTGACCTCCCACGTGCGGGTTGCTGAGATCGCCCTCGAGCGCGCCAAGCGTCTCGTCGAAATCGGTCGTCACGTGGTCATCCTCCTCGATTCCATAACCCGTCTGGCCCGAGCCTATAATCTCGTGGTCACGCCTTCTGGGCGCACCCTATCCGGTGGCCTGGACCCGGCCGCCCTCTACCCGCCCAAGCATTTCTTTGGAGCCGCGCGGAACATCGAGGGGGGCGGCTCGCTCACCATCATCGCGACCTGTATAGTCGACACCGGATCGAGGTTGGATGACGTGGTGTATGAGGAATTCAAAGGCACGGGCAACATGGAGCTCCAGCTCTCCCGGAAACTGCAGGAGCGCAGGATTTTCCCCGCTTTTGACATCGAGCGCTCCTCCACCCGCCGGGAGGAACTGCTCCTCGGCCCGGATCTCACCCCGCGGGTCTGGTTGATGCGCCGCATGGTTGCTCAGATGATGTCGCCACCCCCCAACGGGGCTGGGATGGATCTGACCCAGGCCACGGAAGCGATCCTAGGCAGACTGGCACAGACCGAAAACAACATGGAATTCCTCGAGACCCTGACCAAGGACGGCGCATGACGCCTCCGGAAGGCGAATCCTCTCGAACGGTCCATCTGCCCGGGCGATGGCTTCTGCTTGGGGCCTTGCCGCTTGTCCTCGTCGTCGCGGGCTTCTTCTTCTGGCGGACCGTTCACGGAGGGCCCGCCAGCCCAGCCACGGAAGGCCCCGCGGCCGCAGGGGTCCTGGCCCTATTGCCTACCGAGGCGAGCGGGACAGGCGAGCCCAGTCTTCCGAGCAGTCCTTGGTCATCGGGGGCTTCCACGGCAATTCGTAGGATCATCGATCCCCATACGGTCAAGCCGGACCGGCCAAGCGAGGCCGTCACGAACTACACCGTTCAGAGCGGCGACACGGTGTTTGGAATCGCCGACCAAGTCAAGTTGAAGCCCACGACTATCTACTGGGCGAACTTTGACACCTTGATGGGAGGAATGTTATCCCCGGGACAAGTCCTGAGAATCCCTCCCGTGGATGGCATCTACTACAAGTGGCAGGAAGGGGACACCTTCCTGGACGTGGCCACGCGCTTCAAGGTCTCCGTCGAGGACATCCTGAATTTCGCGGGCAACAATCTCGACCCGCTCAATCCCCAGGTGCTTCCCGGCGACTTTGTCATGATCCCAGGCGGGGTTTCCGCCAGCGTCAACTGGGCTGGACCATTAAGCGTGACCGAAAACGTGAGCTACAACACCTTCCTGGGTCCGAACGGCTGCGGTGGTACTGTTAGTGCGTCTCCCGGGTCGGGCAATTGGGTCTGGCCGGCCCCCTATGACACGAGTCACCTCCTGTCCGGCAACAACTTTTCCTCTTGGCATCCGGGCGTGGATATCATGGAGTTGGCCGGCTGGCCCATTAAGGCAGCAGACGGAGGTGTCGTCATCTATGCCGGCGGGAGTGATGTGGGCTATGGGAACCTAGTCGTGATCAATCACCTGGACGGGTGGCAAACGTACTATGCCCATCTGAGCAGGGTCGACGTCGCGTGCGGGGTCCAAGTGGTGGGGGGGGAGCAGATCGGCTTGGCCGGGTCTACCGGCAATTCCACGGGCCCGCATCTTCACTTTGAGATGCACTACAACCCCAACTCGAGAACCGTCCTAGGTGCGGCAGTAGATCCCCATACCATATTCAACATTATCCCCTAGCGGCCCCCGTTGCCCCCTCTTCCACCCGCCAGGCCTATCTCCGGCGAAGGAGGCTCGCTCGCGAAGGATCGGATCTCCGCCAGTGTCACTCATGGATTTTGAAGAGAATTCGCCCGCCTCTCATCCCACAGACCCGGCCCGGGAACCCAAGGGCTCCCCGTGGGCGATCCTTTCGCAGGACCTGACCCGGACCAACCTAAGGGGCCCATTGCTGCGCGGCGTGAGCCACCTCCTAGTGCTGGGCATGGTGGTCCTCTTCAGTTGGATGGCTCGTCCTGCGCTTTGGTCCTGGCTGCCAGCGCGCTTGAATCTCCAAGGCAGCCTGCCGACCCCCACGCCAACCCTGGAGCCAGCCCATCCTGTCGCTGCCGGCAGCGAATCCCTGCTCTATCCGGCAGCCTCCGGCGGAGGTGCGATCGACCGTGCAATCAACCTGCATACGGACCTGCCCTCGAAGCCAAGAGCGGAAGTCCACCTGTACTCGGTCCAGCCCGGGGACACGATTTACGGGATAGCCGCAAAGTACAATCTCAAGCCTGAAACGATCCTTTGGGCAAACTACGCAATCCTCAGGGATGACCCTGATCTGATGCGGCCAAGTCAAGTCCTCAACATACTGCCCGTGGACGGAACCTATTATCAATGGCAAGCTGGAAACAGCCTTGCCGGTGTGGCCCAGTTCTTCGGGGTAACCCCCGGACAGATCATAGATTGGCCAGGAAATCAACTGCCGCCTTCGATCGACTCCATCGCCTCGCCCATTCCGCCGGGAACATGGCTCGTGATCCCCGGGGGTCACCGTCAATTCGTGCACTGGCAGGTGCCTGAGCTCAGCCGAACAGACAAGACGCGATGGTCGTTCGGCGGTCCGGGCGCCTGCCAGGGCCCATTCTTGAGCTCTGTCAAGGGCGAGGGGTTTTGGGTTTGGCCAACGGACAGTCATGTCGTCTCAGGGAATCCATACAGTGCCTTCCACCCAGCCATCGATTTGCAGGCCGCACTCGGATCCAAGGTCTACGCCGCAGCCAGTGGGGTCGTCATGTTTTCAGGAGGGAGCACCGGAGGGGACGGGAATCTGATCGTGATCGATCATGGGAACGGGTGGCAAACGGCCTACGGATTCCTGAGTAAGGTCCTCGTGGCCTGCGGAACCAACGTGTATCAGGGGAATGTGATCGGCCTGGCTGGTTCGACGGGCAACACGACAAGTCCACAGCTGCATTTTGAAATCCAGGACGTCGCGCTGGGCAAGGTCAATCCCCTAAATCTGCTGCCTTAGCCTATCGCCCAACATTTCGGGTTCCCGCGCGGATCGCGCGCGATCGGTTGCGAAACTCAGCCGGCCCGGAGCCAGCGGGCCACCCCTGGCCTGTGCTCCAGGTTGTGGCGTCGAAGGGGATCGGCCGACATCCGATCGCCAACCCTCCGAGATATGGTATCAATGAGGACCCTGCCGCCGGTTGGAAAGGGCGGCAGATTCGCAATCGATGTGCGATCTCACTCTGGGGAGTCGCTCTCGATGACGGGTGGGCCGAAGGCGCCAGAGGGGCGCAACCACGCAGAGGCCGTGCGGGCCGGAAAGACCGGAGCCTGGGCAGGGGCTGGGCTGGCCGTTCTCTTCGTCCTGTTCTTCCAGGCCAGCAAACAATTGCCGGCCTTGGCACGATCCAACCCCTTTGCGGTCGATCCCTATGATGCGATTGGGTCCGTTGCCATCCAGGTGGCCATGGTAGTCGCAGGTCTCACCTGGGTGCGCACGGCCCGGTACTGGGGCCTCTCATCAGTGCCTCTGCGTCAACTGCGCTTCATGCTGCGCGGGCTGGCTGTCGTCGTGCTCTCTATCGCCTTGACCCTGGCGGGGGATGCTTCTGCACTCCTGGTAGCACGATTCTCTGAAAACCCAGACGGAAGCCCGGCTCTGATCGACGCACTCGCGGCACTGGCGGTTTTGACGGGAATCACGGGGTGGATGCTGGGAAGGTTCGCCGCTCGGTATTCCCGAACGGCGGAGGCCTCCACTGGGCCCACACGAGGATCCGATGATGACTTCTTCGACGATCTGCGTGCCCTCGTTTACCGCGGATTGGAGTGGATCCTGAGGTATTTCCCACGCGTGCTGCGGGTCTTGCTCCGCCTTGATCAGCTCTTGAGCTGGCGGCCTGTCGCCACACTCCGCCGTGTACTCGACATTCGCCGCTACCCGTGGCGGTTCTGCACGGTTGTGATGATCATTGCGGGAGCTGGTCTCATTCTCTTTCAGGGCATCAGCGAGGGGCTACCTGCGAACCTGGCCCACGCCCTAGAGGCTTCAGCCATTCTTTTCTCAGGGGAAGTGCTTTCCGGATTGATTGGTTTTGCTATCTTGGGGCGCTACCTCGGCCTCTATCGACCCGAACTCCAGCAACCTTACTCCGTCTAGTGATCGCCCGCCATGGGCCTCCTCGCCCGTTCACAAACCCGTCCTCGATCTCAAACGAAATAGCCGCTGGGCAAGGGGTAGGATCCCTGGGCCAGGGAGGACCTCGATCCGAAGAAGGCCGGTTCCCTTCTAGCCTTCCTCCATGGCCGCCGGCTTTTTGCGCGGGGCGCTGGTAGAATGTGGATGGCCACGGAATCTTTCAAGGCAGGAAACCCTTAATGCTGGGGAGAAGGCGCTTTGGTGGGACCACGGCATCCGCGATGGCGACCGGTGCCTTGATTTTCGCAGGTTGCAGTGTGAACGTCCCCGCCACCTCGAGTATCACCCCAACCTGGGAATCCCCTGGCGCAACAGGGCAGAGCGCGCCGACGCTGCAACTTGTCCCATCCGGAACGGCCAGGCCGTCCGAAACCCCTGGCCAGCTTTTCACCTTCATCCCGGGTTGGAGCGTTTACATCCACGAAACCCCCGCATTCGCGTTGCAGTACCCTCCCCACTCTCATCTCCTGGGCACCAATGAGGGTACGACTCGCATTGATCTACCTATTCTCTCCGGCACCAATCTCGCCGAAAAATACCTGGACATCGATGTGGGCCCAGCCGCGGGCGGCTGCACAAGCCCCGCTGCCCGGGGATTCGCCCCTTCGCAACTCAAACAACAAGAGGTAGTGATCAACGGGATTCCCCTGGAGAAGGCCTCCGGCGCGGACGCAGGGGCGGGCAACTTCTATGAGTTCGACGCCTACACCGTGACGCGGGGCTCTTCATGTGTCAGTCTGACCTTCGTTCTTCACTCGACGAACCGGATGAACTATCCGACTCCTCCGCCCCAATTCGACGAGCCTACGGAGGCTGCCGTTTACGACGAAATCCTGTCGACTTTTCATTGGGCCAGCCCGTAGGGGGAGCCTGGGCCGTTGCCTCCGCCTGCGAGGCACAACGCGCGCGGATCCCGGCTGCGATCCTCAGGAAGGCCGGGCTCCAATAGAAGCGGGCTACCCGCTGGCGAATCCATCGCCGAGCAGTCCCTCCCGGCGCTTCAGAAAAGGAGTGCTGCCATGAAGCATCTGGACCTGCGCAAGGAAGTCAGACCCCTGTACCGGGCGTCGGCAAGGAAAGTGGAATGGATCAGAGTTCCGAAATACAAGTACCTCATGATCGATGGGGAACTGAAACCCAAGCAGGCCCCGGCCTCTTCGCCGCAATTCCAGGAGGCGATTGGCGCCCTATACGGCGCCGCCTTCACCCTTAAGTTCATGTCCAAGTTGCGCAAGCGAAATCCGATCGACTACCCACTGATGGCGTTGGAGGGCCTATGGTGGACCTCCTCGGGCCGCTTCGACCTTTCGAAGAAGAGGGCGTGGAAGTGGAGGCTGATGATCCTTCAACCTCCCCATATCACGGAGGCGATGCTTCGCTCGGCGCTCCAGCAACTTCAGCTCAAACGCAGCCGTCCGGCTCTTACGAGGATCAAGATGCGGTCATTCCGGGAGGGTGCCAGTATCCAGATCCTGCATGTGGGACCTTACGATCAAGAGTCGCGCAGCGTGGCCCAATTGGAGGCCTTCGCCAAACAAAATGGCTACCGACTGATCGGAAAGCACCACGAGATCTACCTCGGCGATCCTCGCCGGGCCCGACCCGACAAGCTACGGACGATCCTGAGGCACCCCGTTTCGGCCCGAGCTTGAGGCGGGACCTGGGCCTTGTGCGATCGCGTGGGCGGCGAAGGCGGAGCCTGAATACCTGGCGGGACCCCCCGACTGCGGGGCGGTCCCGATGCGATCCAGCGGGCCCTGCCCGGAAGAGAGGGGCGACCCAATCGGCTGCCTCGGAGACACTCCGCCCCGGGATCCGGACCCGCCCTCATGCCCGCCGCAGAAGGTCATGGATGAGGATGGAAAGTGAAATGAAATGCCCTTGGGCCCTGCCCGCGTGGCGGAAAGCTGGAAGACCGCTCTGCAGAAGACTTCCAGCCGGCCGGCTCGGGAGAAAAGGTGATCCGGGCCGATCGGGTCCCCCATCCGAGTCAAGGAAGAGCGAGGAAAGAGGGACCGCCAGGGCGAATGCTTCCCTATGCTAGAATCGCGAGCGGTATGCGAACCCTTTACCTTGTCGCAACCCCCATCGGCAACCTGGAGGACATGTCCCCCCGGGCCGTGCGCATCCTGCGCGAGGTCCCCTTAGTCGCCGCTGAGGACACGCGCGAAACCAGGAAGCTGCTTGCCCATTTTGATATTCACACGGAACTCCTTTCCTACTTTGAGCACAACAAGCGGCAGCGTTTGGACACCCTGCTGGCCGCACTGGAGCGGGGAGATGTGGCTGTGGTCAGCGACGCCGGGACCCCTGGATTGAATGACCCCGGGTTCGAACTGGTAAGGGCGGCGATCGAGCATGGGCATCGAATTGTGCCGATCCCCGGCCCGGCCGCCCCCATTGCGGCTCTGGTTGCCTCCGGGCTTCCTACGGATGGTTTTGTGTACTTGGGTTTCCTTCCGCGAAAAGCGGTGCCGCGGCGCGCTCTCCTCAAGGAATGGGCATCCCAACGGCGCACCCTGGTGGCGCTGGAAGCGCCTCGTCGTCTGAATGCAACCCTGCGGGACATTCAGGCCGTGATGGGCCCGAGGCCGCTCGCGGTGGCGCGCGAGCTGACCAAACTGCATGAGGAGATTTTCCGCGGCACCCCCGCGGAAGCGCTTGCGCACTTCGGCCCGACCCCGGCTCGTGGCGAAATCACCATGATTGTGGAAGGGCTACCGCGCCGTGCCGAGAGGTGGAGCAGAGCTCAGGTGTCGCGAGCACTACGTGATCGGATGGCGCAGGGTATCCCCCGCAGCCGGATCTCGGCGGAAATTGCGAAGGCCAGTGGCTGGGAGCGGCGCGTGATTTACGAGATGGCCACTCAAAAGGAGAAGCGTCCCGCGACCCGCCAGGGAGGAAAGAAACCCACAGCTGGAGGTTCGTAGTGGAACTGGACGATCTGGCGCGTTTTCGCTCCCTGGATCCGGACAAGATGATTGAGCGGATCGACGGACTGCCCGAGCAGATTGAGGCCGCGTGGAATCTGGGGCATCAGCTTCCTCTGCCGCAGGCGTTTGCCAAAGCCAAGAAGGTAGTCGTGGCCGCCATGGGGGGCTCGGCGATCGGGGGTTCGCTCCTGGCGGCCTATGCGGCCACCAAGTCACTGTTGCCCGTTTGGGTCTGGCGCAACTACGGACTGCCCGCCTGGGCCGCCGGGGAGGACACACTGGTCCTGGCCATCTCCTACTCCGGAGAAACGGAGGAAACCCTTTCGGCATTCCAGACGGCTCTGGATCGGCGGAACCCGGTCCTGGCCATCACCACCGGGGGTTCTCTGGCGCGTCTGGCCGACAAGAACCATGCGCCGCTCTGGCAATTCGATTTCCGGTCGCAACCTCGTGCCGCGCTGGGCTACGTGTTCGCCCTACCCCTCTGTGTGTTGTCGCGACTTGGATGGATTGCGAATCCCGAAAAGGAAATCGCCCAGTCGCTTATAGCCATGCGCGCGCAGCAGCCCAGCCTGCGGGCCGAAGTGCCGACAGCGCGCAACCCCGCCAAGCGAATGGCCGGCCAATGGATGGGCCGTTTCGTGGCCATCTTTGCCTCCGACCTGCTCGCCCCGGTCGCCCGCCGCTGGCGAACACAAATCGCCGAGATCGCCAAAGCCTGGGGGCAGTTCGAGGAGCTCCCCGAACTCGACCACAACGCGATTGCAGGTTCCCGTTTTCCAGAGGAATTGATCGAGCGGTTCATGTTGGTCTTCCTTCGCTCGAGCTACGATCACCCCAGAAACCGAGCTCGGTCGGGATTCACGCGCGAGTTGCTGATGGAGGAGGGATTCAATACCGACGAATTCACCGCACCGGGAGATGGCCCGCTGGCCCAAATGCTGACCTGCCTGCATTTTGGGGACTATGCCGCTTACTACCTCGCCATGGCCTACGGGGTCAATCCGACCCCTGTCCAGGTAATCCAAGACTTAAAAGCTCGCCTCGCCACAAGCCCCTAATCTGCCCCCAAAAAAGAAAAGGCACCGTGCTTCGGTGCCTAACAGGCGGAGAGGGCGGGATTTGAACCCGCGGAGCCTTTCGGCTCACGCGCTCTCCAGGCGCGCGCGTTAGGCCAGACTACGCTACCTCTCCAACGCTTGCGCCGCTGATTGCCGTCCCAGGCGACGCGTCGGGATTATATCATCGGCCCCCAGGCTCCTTCCGGTACCCCGGCCAGAGGTCGACGTTCATCGGGTTCGCGGCCGGGCGGAGCCCTCCTGGGGAATATTCTGTTGGACCGGGGTATTGCTCATGAGGACGACGATCGAGCGAGATCCAAGGCCTTGGTCAGGCCGTCCTCGTCCGACCTCCGGATCGTCCTTGCGGATTCTCCAGCCGACCTCCGGGGGGTGCTAGCGCACGGCCACCACGGCGCTTTGAAGGCCGGAGATCACCTTCATCAACGAGGGGGCCATCAGCGCAAAGAAGGGCTTAGGGTAGAGTCCGATCCAGAACATGAGGAGAACCAAGGGGGCCAGGGTGAACAACTCCCGCACCGACAGATCCCTCAGGCTCTGGTTTTTCGGGTCCCGAGAGGTTCCCAGGAAAACCCTCTCGAACATAAGAAGGATGTAAATGGCAGACAAAACGACTCCGACTACGCCGAAGACCGCATAGAGAGGTGATCCCAGAACCCGAGAACCGAAAGCGCCGAGCAGGATGGTGAACTCGCCGACGAATCCATTGAGCCCGGGCAGGCCCATGGAGGAGAGTGAGACGACGAGCGCCAGCCCGCCATAGATTGGCATCCGCCTCCAGATGCCCCCCAAGGCCGCCAGCTCCCGTGTGTGTCTGCGCTCGTAAATCATGCCAACGATGAGGAACAAAGCACCCGTGGAAATGCCGTGGTTGACCATTTGCAGGAGAGCGCCTTGGATTCCTTCGGGGTTCAAAGCAAAGATTCCCAGCATGATGAAACCAAGATGGCTGACCGAAGAGAAGGCAACAAGTTTCTTCCAATCTTTCTGGGCATAAGAAACGGCGGCACCGTAAAGGATCCCGATAACCGCGAGGACCGAGATGAGCGGGGCAAACCGGATCGAAGCCTGAGGGAAAAGCGTAAGGTTAAAGCGCAGGAAGCCATAGGTCCCCATTTTCAGCAGGATGCCGGCCAGGAGGACGGATCCAGCCGTGGGCGCTTCGACATGCGCATCGGGCAACCAGGAGTGAAGAGGCCAAACCGGAACCTTGATGGCAAATGCCAGGCCAAAGGCAAGGAATAAGAAGGTTTGGGCCGAGGAGGGGATCTGGCCCCGGGCAATCAAATCGGGGAGGGAGAATGTCCCGCCTGACATCCCCAACCAGATGATGGCCAGGAACATGAGGACCGAGCCGGCCATGGTGTACAGAAAGAACTTGAGTGCGGCGTAGATCTTGCGCGGCCCCCCCCAGATCCCGATCAGGAGGTACATCGGTACCAGGGTGAACTCCCAGAAGATGTAGAAAAGGAACAAGTCCAGCGCCAGAAAAACACCCGTCATCCCGATTTCCAGCAGCAGAAAAACGATGTAGAACTCGCGGCTCCGCTCTCTGACGGTCCCCCAGCTCGAGAGGATCGCGACGGTCGAAAGCAGGGTGGTCAACAGAAGAAGGAGGAGGCTGATCCCATCCACCCCAAGGTGGAACTCCATGTTCCAGATGCCACCGATCTGGATCCAAGGGACACGCAGCTCAAGCTGCAGATCGGGGTTCCCCAGCTGGAATCGCGCCAACACCCAAAGCGACAGACCGAAAGTGACCAGGGAGGTGAGAAAGGCGATCCATCCCTGTTCCTTGCGCTGCTCCTCTTTTAGAAAAAGCAGGAGCACCACCCCCACCAAGGGGAAGAAGACTACCAGCGTCAGAGGGTGAAGCAAAACATTCATGGTTTCTCCCCGCCAGACCGCTTGCCAGACCCGGCTAGAGCCCTCCCCTTGGGAGAAGGAGAAAGTAGCCCAGGATCAAGATGGCTGCTATTAGGAAGATGAGCAAATAGGTGCGAACCTTGCCGACCTGAAGCTTCCGGAGACCGCCGCCGGCTTTCCGGGCCAGAGCCCCCAGGCCGTCAAATGCGACGTCGACGCCCTGAGCGTCGACCCGATCTGCGAGGAATCCCGCCAGCCAGTGGTAGGGTCGCAGGACCAGAAGATCGTAAAGCTGGTCCACCCACCAGGCCTTCTCCATGCCCTCAAAAGCCGACCCGAGGATTCTCCGCAGAGGATCTGAGGCCTCCGGCTGCGCCCCGCGCGACCGGTAAGCCATCACCCCCAGCCCGACGGCCAGCAGCGCAGCCCCCGTCGAGATCGCCGAGACTGGCAAGCTGAAGGGGGCGCCTTCCACTTCCCCCAGCGTGTGCGCGAGCCATTGCGCCAGACTGGACAAGCGTGGAAAGTTGATCAACCCACCCAAAAACGCGCCGATTCCCAGCACGATCAACGGCCCAGTCATCACGGCCGGATTCTCGCGGGCATTCTCCGCTGCCGCAGTGCGCGGCTTGGCGAAGAAAACGAGCCAGACCTGACGCGTCATGTAGAGCGCGGTGAGGAAGGCCGCCAACGCCAGGAGCAAATAGACAACGAAGTTTGTCCCCGCCGCGTGCGTGAGAATCTCGTCCTTGGAAAAGAAACCGGCCGTAGGCGGAATCCCCGACAACGCCAGGGCAGCCAGGAGGTAGGTCCAGGCCGTGATGGGCATCTTGCCCCACAGCCCCCCCATATTGCGCATATCCTGCGCGTTGAATTCCTGTTCGACGTCTGCGATCCCCTCGCGGCCTGCGGCCGGACCGCGATCCCGGTGACCCTGCTCCAGCCCTTGAATCACCGATCCGGCACCGAGGAAGAGCAGGGCCTTGAAAAAGGCGTGCGTCACCAGGTGAAACATCGCGGCCACGTAGGCCCCCATGCCTGCCGCGGCAATCATGTAACCCAGCTGGCTGATAGTCGAATAGGCCAGGACTTTCTTGATGTCATTCTGGGCCAGGGCGATGGTGGCCGCAAAGAGCGCGGTAATGGCCCCCACGAGGGCCACGACATCCTGCGAGAATGGCGCAAGTGCGAAGAGAACATGCAAGCGTGCAATCATGTAGACCCCCGCAGTCACCATCGTGGCGGCGTGGATCAGGGCAGAGACGGGGGTGGGGCCAGCCATCGCATCGGGCAGCCAAATGTGAAGAGGGATCTGGGCCGACTTGCCAACGGCTCCAAGTAGGAGCAGGAGGGTGATGGCCGTGGCCGCACCGCTCACGGCCGGCCCCAGCTGCTGGGCTTTTGAAAATACCGGTTCAAAGCGGAGGCTTCCGAACGTCCAAAAGACCAGAAACATGGCGAGCAAGAAGCCCACGTCTCCAACGCGGGTCGCCACGAAAGCCTTTCGGCCCGCAACGGCATTGCCGATGCCGTCCTTTCCTTTCTCATACCAGAAGCTGATCAGCAGATAAGAGCACAAACCGACTCCCTCCCAGCCCACAAACATCATCAGGAAGCTGTCGGCGCAGACCAGAATGAGCATCGCAACCAGGAAGAGATTGAAGTAGACAAAGAAGCGGGTGTATCGACCCGGATCCTGGTTGAGCCGGACGTCCTCGTGCATGTAGCCCACGGAATAGACATGGATCAGCGAACCGACCCCGGTGACTACAAGCATCATGGTCACGGAAAGGGTATCCACTTGGAAATCCCAGGGGACCGAGAGTTGCCCCACCTGGATCCAATCTGCGAGATGGATGATCGCCCCGGCGGGGGCAAAAAACAGGGCTACCGCTAAAGCCACCGACATTCCCAGCGCCAGGAGGGCAGCCGAACAGGCAACCCAGGAAACGAAGTGCTCGCCAAGGTGACGGCCGAGCGCCAAGTTGGTCAGCAAGCCGATCAGGGGTAAGAAGGCCACCAGGGGAACGAGCCCGAAGACTGTCAAGGAAGCGCTTTGTGGCATCGATCTCTCCTGCTTCTAACCAACCCAAGGCCCCCCGGGTGCGGAGCGACTGGGAAGGGATTCGGCCGGAGGGCCGACCCTCCTCTCCCAAGCCGTGACCTTCCCAAGCCAGTACCAAGATGCGCCCCACTCGCAAGCGCGCGCTGGGCCGACCCGAGGAAGGCGCCGTCCCGGAGCAATCGGGCTCGCCTTTGCGATGGTCGGCAAAGGGCGGCTGTGGGAAATTCCCCCGGGAAGAACTTTCCTGGTCCCGCTTCCAACATCAGGTGTGAGGTCGACGGCTCCGCCTGCGAGGATCGCCGCAAGCATTCTAAGACCCAAGGGACCAAAGGGCCACAATCGCCGGAAGAGGAACACCGGCGGGGCCAGCGGGGTATGGATGCCAAAGTCGATGGTGATCCACGAGAAGGCATTCAGGCCTGAGTCCAGGCGAGGTCCGGAGGGGGCGGAACCCAAGTTGGGGGAGGGGCGGCTGGCAGGGATCCAAGAAACGACCGGAAGGCGGCGAACCCGCGGATTCGACAGACAATTTGGGGGGCCGCACGACAACACGAGGGTATCGAGCGCACATTCCAAGTTTTCTGCCAGAGGATCGAGAGCCAAGCAGGGACAGCCATCCGGGGGTTCGGGTGAGTCCATCACTATCCTGGCACCGGGTCAATAATCTCGATGGCGCCAATTAGGCAACGAGCAATGGCAATTGCGAGCCCAATTCGAGCCACGGGCTCCCCGAAGGCGCTGCTATTTCTGAAGGGTCGAGGATCGATCTCCCCTTCCAATGGCCTGGAGCTTTTTGTAGTCGTCGTCACCCATGGCCAGTCGCATCTCCCGCTCGAAGAAAAGGTACATCGGGGTCTGCTCGGTTCCGGGCCGATGGCAGCAACCCCCCTCGATATAGATCTCATTCTCTGCATCCAACGAGATCTCCTGGCCGCTCCGGGTGATAGGGTGCAAGGCACAATAGAACGGCTTGTACTTCCAGGCCCCTTCCCCATTCGCATTCCCCGCCACTTGCAGGGCGCAACGGAAGTCAGGCCGCAGGAAGACGCAGGCCGATCCCATTGGATGGTCGGGACTGGGCTGAACACGCGTTCCCATCGCATAGCCGGTGGGGAAATCCGCATCCGCCTCCACGACCCCGTCAAACCAGAGCTCCTCGTCCCGCAAGGGCACCGGCAAGTGAGGTTTGATCTGGCCTGCCGCCTCGACGATCCGCGCCGCCTCACCCACATCGATCCACACGCCCCCCCCGCAACAATGTCCGCGACACTCGGCCAGATCGCATCGCCTTGAAGCGGTCAGACGCAAGAGCCTGGCCTCCACCTTCCAACCGCCCACTTGAATCCAATCCAGACCGCCTTGCCCAGAAGGTCCGGTGGCTTCAGGTTGCTGATGGGGTCTCAGATCTCCCTCCATACCCTGTGCGCGCCCCCCCATCCGTGAGGAGCTCCTGCGCTCTCCCGAGGTGCGGCCTCCCTTACCTCAGCAGGGTCGGGATTTCATCCGGATGGCCTGCGACCTTCACCCCGACGCTTTCCAGCGCCCGCATTTTCCCCGCGGCGGTGCCAGAACCCCCTTCGATGATCGCCCCAGCATGCCCCATTCGCTTCCCGGCCGGGGCTGTCTGACCCGCGATAAAGGCCACCACCGGCTTGGTCATGTGATCGGCGATGAACTCCGCCGCCCTTTCCTCATCGTTGCCGCCAATTTCCCCGATCAGTACGACCTTGTCTGTCTGGGGATCGCCTTCGAACAATTCGAGGGCCTCCAGGAAGCCGATGCCGTGCACTGGATCTCCCCCCATCCCCACACAGGTTGATTGTCCCATGCCCCCTTCGGAAAGGGCATGGATCACTTCATAGGTGAGAGTCCCCGATCTGGACACGATTCCAACGTTCCCGGGCCGGGCAATGTGGCCGGGGATAATGCCGACTTTGGTTTCTCCGGGGGTGAGCAGGCCTGGGCAATTTGGACCAACGAGCCTCACTCCTCTCTGATCCAGGAAAAGGCGCACCCGTATCATGTCCTGGATCGGAATGCCCTCGCTGATGCAGACAATCAGGGGGATACCCACCTCGCCGGCCTCGAGGATCGCATCGGTGGCTCCCCGAGCGGGAACGAAGATGACGGCGCAATTCGCGCCGGTCGCTTCCAGGGCTCCGGACACAGTGTCGAAGACGGGGACTTTTCCCCCCGCGACCCACTCCCCACCCTTCCCGGGTCGCACGCCAGCTACGATACGGGTCCCGTATTCCAGCATTTGCTCGGTGTGGAACAGACCTTCGTGACCCGTGATGCCTTGGACCACGACCTTGGTGTTCTTGTTGACCAATATGCTCATGACCCCCCTACCCTTCGAGATCCCGATCCTCGCGCCAGCGGGGGAGACCCACGGGGAGGTTCAGCCCTTTCCCTGGGCTAGAGTGACAGCCTTCTGCGCCGCCTCCACGAGCGTCAGGGCCGTGTCCATCTTCGCGCTCGCCAAGATTCGTCTTCCTTCTTCCTCATTTGTGCCCACCAGGCGTGCCACCATGGGAACCGGCCTCGTAACAGTACGCAGAGCACTCAAGATGCCGCGGGCTACCTCGTCGCAACGCGTGATGCCTCCGAAGATATTGAACAGCACGGTCCGGACGTTCGCATCGGCAAGAATGATTCGAAGGGCCGCCGCCACTTTCTCCGAGCTTGCCCCTCCTCCGATATCCAGGAAGTTGGCGGGGTTCCCGCCACAGGACTTGATGATATCCATGGTTGCCATGGCCAAGCCAGCTCCGTTCACCATGCAGCCGACCTGGCCGTCCATCTTGACGTAGGACAGACCGTACTTGCGCGCCTCGGTCTCCTCCGGCTGCTCCTCGTCCACGTCTCGCATCTCCGCCAAGTCCGGGTGACGAAACATCGCGTTGTCATCAATGAGCATCTTGCCATCGAGGGCCAGAAATCTGCCCTCCTCGGTGATGATCAGAGGATTGATTTCGGCTAAGGTCGCATCGCATCGGGAGTAGGCCCCATAGAGCCCGAGGCAGATCTGTGCAAAGGCCTTCCAACGGTCACGGTCGAGGCCAATGCGCGCGGCCACGGTCCGAGCCTGGTACTCGCGCAGTCCCAAGAAAGGGTCGATCGGAACACGTACAATTCTCTCGGGCGAGGTGCGGGCCACCTCTTCGATCTCAACCCCCCCCTCCCCCGAGGCGACAATGACCGGCCGACGCGCCATTCGGTCGTTGGTGATGCCCAAGTAGATTTCCGTTCGGATACTTGCCGCCTCATCCACCAGGACGCGCCGCACGGAAAGGCCTTTGATCTGCATGCTCAGCAGCTGGGTGGCAATCTCCTCGGCCTCCCCAGGGGACTTGACCAGACGAATTCCTCCCGCCTTACCTCGACCTCCCACCAATACCTGGGCCTTAATGACAACGCGGCCACCCAGCTCTTCCGCGATTTCCTTCGCAGCCGCTGCGGTGACCGCAACTCTGCCCTTGGGGATCGGAACTCCATTGTCGGCAAAGATTTGCTTGGATTGGTATTCGTGGAGTTTCATCGACACTCCCCCGCCGGCAACCTGTCAGGTTGCCCAAAACGACAGGATTATACCAGTTGCGATCTTTCGTTCCCGCGAAGTTTCCGCTGTGTGGGTGCCGGCCATCTGACGGCTGCTGGGGAGATATATAATCCCCTCGTCGTCGCCGACCACCCGAGGTGAGGCTACCATGTCTATTCCACTGGTCGAATGTGTTCCCAATTTCTCCGAAGGACGTCGCAGCGAGATCATTCGCCAGCTGGTGAAAACGGTGGTGGGCACCCCCGGAGTCCGTCTCCTGGACCAACATAGCGACCCCGACCATAACCGGACCGTCCTCACCTTCGTGGGTTCGCCGGAGGCCGTCGAGACTGCAGCCTTTGCAGCGACTGCGCAGGCCGCACAGCTTATTGACCTCAATCAACATGTGGGCCAACATCCGCGCATCGGCGCCACCGATGTGATCCCGTTCATTCCGCTCCAAGGGCTGACCCTGGCAGATTGTGTCAATCTGGCGCGGCATCTGGGAAGTCGCCTGGCGGAGGAGTTAGGCCTCCCGGTCTACCTGTATGAGGCCGCTGCGGTTCGTCCGGGCCGAGCCAACCTGGAGGACATTCGACGAGGCGAGTATGAGGGCCTGAAGGGCGAGATAGGGACCAACCCAGATCGTCGCCCCGACTTTGGCCCTGCACAACTCGGTCCCGCCGGGGCCACGGTGGTCGGAGCTCGGCGACCTCTGGTGGCCTACAATGTCTACCTGGACACGCCCGATGCGGAGATCGCCAAGAAAATTGCCCGCGCGGTGCGCGGAGCGACTGGAGGACTGAGAAATGTTAAGGCCCTGGGGCTTCTGGTGGAGGGCCGGGCGCAGGTCTCCATGAATTTGACGGACTATACGCAAACCTCAATCGCACGCGCATGTGAGATGGTCCGCCGTGAAGCAGCCCATTGGGGAACGAGGATTGTCCGGGGAGAGATCGTTGGCCTAGTACCCGAGGCCGCCCTTCTAGATGCGGCTGCCTGGTACCTCCAACTTGAGCCGTTCGCGGCCGGGCAGGTGATCGAAAACCGACTCGGCTCGACCGGCGAGGGGAATCTCGCCCATGCCGAGCAGAGCTTCCTCCAGGACCTCGCCTCCGGCGAACCCACCCCCGGCGGCGGTTCGGCAGCCGCCTTGGCTGCGGCCATGGCCGCGGCGCTGGTGGGCATGGTGGCCCGCCTGACTGCGGGGCGAAACAAGTATGCCGGCGTCCGGGAAGACATGCTGACCATGATCCAAGAAGCCGACGCCCTTCGCGCGCGGATGGAGGAGGCGGTGCGGGAGGACTCCTTGGCCTTCGAGCAGGTCCTGCACGCACGGCGACTCCCCTCGGGAAACGATCTGGAACAAGAGCTCGCCCTGCGCTCCAGACGCGAGGCTTTGCTGCACGCCGCCCAGATCCCATTCGAAGTTTGCCAGCACGCCTTCCGCCTCCTGGAGCTAGCAGGTCAAGCAGCCGAAATGGGCCTTCCCTCGGCTGCCTCCGATGTCGGCACGGCCGGATTCATGGCGAGCGCGGCCCTGCGATCAGCGGGACTGAATGTGCGCATTAACTTGCTTGACCTGCCAGGAGACGAACGCGCTGACCAGATGAGGCACGAGCTTGAGCAAATCGAAGCTGGATCCGAGGCAGCCCTGAAGTCGCTCCAATCCCGGATCCTGCCTCGGGTAAGTATCCGGCCATGACCGAGCCCCGGAGGGGCATCCCCCCCCGAACTCGCCTGCGCTGGGCCGCTCTGACGGCCCTCCTTTCCTCCGGACTGGCCCTTGGCCACCAAAGTTGCGCGGGAAGGGCCACGGGAGCGGCCGAGCATCCCGAGCCATCCTTGTCTCCCGCGATCACCGCCCTCAGCTCTGAAGCTTCTTCTCCTATTGGCGCGCTCCCTCCGCCCACACCCATGGCCCCGCCCGGGATCCTCATCCCCTCGCCGACCCCGCCGAGCCTCTGCCCCCTGCTTTGGCTCGGCCGACCGATCCCGCCGGGTTTTGACCAGCGCGTCGACACGAGCTATCCTTTTGGATCAACCGAGGGAGGAACCCTTGAGCCGCACCATGGCGTGGATCTTCCCAATCCCCTGGGCACGCCAGTGGTGGCCGCGGCCTCCGGAACCGTGGTTTTCGCGGGAGACGACGACCAGGTCCTGCTGGGCCCTTCGTTCGAGTTCTATGGCAATACGGTGGTGTTGCAACTTGATCGCCAAACCGAGGGTGGCCCTATTTTCCTCCTTCAAGGCCACCTGAACGACATTTCGATCAAAGTCGGTCAGCATGTGTCGCCCGGAGACCTGATCGGGAGGGTCGGCGTGACCGGCGTGGCGATCGGGGCCCACCTGCACTTCGAAGTGCGAGTAGGTACCAACGAATACACCAGCGTTCGCAACCCGGAGCTTTGGCTTGCGCCTCGAACCGAGGCGGGGATAACCTTGGGGGCCCTTGCGGGAAGGGTTGTAGACAGTTCTGGCAATTCGCTGCCCGGCCGAACCGTCACCTTGAGGAAGCGGGATAGTTCCGGGAGTTTGCGGACCGTCCGCTACTTGACCACCTATGACCTCGAGCCCGGCACATCCGGGAGCGACGATTCCCTCCAGGAGAACTTTGCTGCCACCGATCTTGAGCCAGGAAGCTATGAGATCTCGGTTTTCTCTTCGAAACTGCAGTCGGGCACAGCTACGGTCAAGCCCGGCAAGCTCTCCTGGGTGGATCTTGGATCCGGGCAGGACCCTCTCCCTGCGTGCGCGCCCTAGATCCGACGCCGGCCGGCTCTGGCTGGTGGCCAAAGCTTCGTCCTGAAGGCCCGGTCCAATCCGCGTGCGGGGTTGCCCGGCTTGACGCTGATATCGTGCCGTTCGATCCTGGATGAGGATCGCCCCCCCGTTCGCCCCGCTTGGATTCTCTGGGGATTTGCGGCCTCACCCTGCGACCGCGACCGGGACGGTCGGGTCCTTCTGGAACGCTCGCGCGCGATGCCTCGGCCTCCCGGAAAACAAGGCGGGCCGAGGATTTCGTCTCGGCCCGCCTTAGCTTCGGCACGCTTCCCTGGCTCATTCCGCAATGGTATTGGGAGCCATCACCGGTTCTTCCTCCACAACGGGCTCGCGCTTCTGGAAGCCCGTGCCCGCGGGGACCAGCTTGCCGATGATGACATTCTCCTTGAGGCCCAACAAAGGATCGACACGTCCCTCGATCGCCGCTCCGGCCAGCACCTTGATGGTGTGCTGGAAAGAGGAAGCCGAAAGGAACGAATCCGTACTAAGGGAGGCCTTGGTAACCCCCAGAAGCACGGGGGCTGCGGTCGCGGGCTGCTTGCCCTCCGCAAGCAGCTTTTCGTTGATGTCCTGGAGCTTCAGCCGGTCTAGAAGCTCTCCCGGCAGGTAGTCCGTGTCGCCCGGGCGGACGACCTGTACTTTGGCTAGCATTTTGCGCAAGATCACCTCGAAGTGCTTATCATTGATGTTCTGGCCCTGGGCTCGATACACCCTCTGGATTTCCGTGAGCAAATACAGGAGGCAGGCCTCCCGCCCCTGGATTCTCAGAATGCGATGGGGGTTGAGGGACCCCTCGGTCAGGCTTTGACCCGCCTCCACGGTCTGCCCCTCGCCTGCGACCAGACGCGCTCCGGAAGGAATCTCGTATTCGCCCTCGTCCCTGCGCTCATAGGTGACCAGGACTTTGTGGTCGCGGACGCGAGCTCGGCCGCCATGTTCGGCGGAAATCTCCGCTTCCCCGCGGCTGGCGATAATGGTCCCGGCCTCGATCGTGGATCCGTCCTCAATTTTCAGCGACCAATTTCCAGGCACCTGATACTCATCTCGCAAGAGCTCACTGTTGATGACCCGCAAGGTGCGCTGCCCGCCCTCTTTGCGGTGAATCTCCACCAGTCCGCTGATCTCACTGACCACGGATTCGCCCTTTGGTTTCTTGCGCGCCTCGAAGAGCTCCTCGACGCGGGGCAGACCTGAGGTGATGTCCCCGCCCGCGGCGACGCCTCCCGTATGGAAAGTGCGCAAGGTGAGTTGGGTCCCCGGTTCCCCAATCGACTGCGCCGCCACAATTCCCACGGCCGCGCCCAACTCCACCAAGGCACCCCGTCCCAGATCCAAGCCATAGCAGAGCTGGCAGAGGCCGTAACGCATGGCACAGGTCAGGGGAGACCGGACTAGCACTTCCTCCAATCCGCTCAGGGCAATGCGGCGGGCCTGTTCGAGAGTGATTTGCTCATTCCGACCCGTAATCAGCTCACCCGTCTGCGCGTCCACCACCTTGCGCGCCGCTACCCGACCGAACAACCGCGACTCGTAGGGCTGGCCCGCCACATCATCCTTGCGGCGAATATGAATGCCATCTTCGGTCCCGCAGTCGTGGTCGGTAATGATGACATCCTGGGCGACGTCCACCAAACGCCGGGTGAGGTAGCCCGCATCCGCGGTGCGCAGCGCGGTATCGGCCAGACCCTTGCGCGCCCCATGGGTGGAGATAAAGTACTCCAGGGCGGTCAGTCCATCCCGGAAGTTGGACCGAATCGGCAACGGGATGATGCGACCCGCCGGGTCAGCCATGAGGCCGCGCATACCAGCCAACTGGGAGATCGGCCCAAACCCGCCTTTCGTCGCACCGGACAGGGCCATCGTGCTCAGGTTACCCGTCGGATCCATGTGCTGCTTGACGGCATCCCCGACCTCATTGACGGCATGCTGCCACAGCTCAATGATGCGCTCATTCTGCTCTTGCTCGGTCAGCAGGCCGCGCCGGTAGTCACGTTCGATCAGACCCTGCTCCTCGAGGGAACGATTGATGATGTCCTTCTTTTCGGGCGGCACGACAATGTCCGAAATGGCAATGGTCGTCCCCGAGCGAGTGGCGTATCCGAATCCAATTTCCTTGACCCGGTCCACCAGCCCGATGGTCGCTTCTGAACCCAAGACCTGGTAGGACTGGGAAACCAGTCGCTGCAAGGCGCCTTTGTCGAGAGACTGGTTGACGAAGCGCAGGGCATCCGGGAGCGCCAAGTTGAATAGCACCCGCCCAACGGTCGTGCGCATGACGCGCCGTTGCCCGCGTTGGTACCGTTCGCCCTTCTCGTTGTACCAGGTGGTCACGAGCGCATGGACGGGGGCATGCAGCTCAGCCTTCCCCAAGCGATAGGCCAGCTCCACCTCGTCCAGGCTGCTGAAAGAATGAATCTCCGATTCGGCCCTGGCCTCCAGACGCGGGTCGGTCATCGTCAAGTAGTAGACGCCCAAGACCATGTCCTTGGTCGGGCCGACGATCGGCTCCCCATCCGCGGGCTTGAGCAGGTTCTTCGTCGAAAGCATCAACTCCCGCGCTTCCCAGACCGCCTTGTCGGAAAGCGGTAGATGGACCGCCATTTGGTCGCCGTCGAAGTCGGCATTGAACGCGGCGCACACCAGGGGGTGAATCTGGATGGCCTTGCCCTCGACCAAGACCGGCTCAAAGGCTTGAATGCCCAGACGGTGCAGAGTGGGTGCCCGGTTGAGAAGCACCGGCCGGTCGCGGATGACCTCCTCCAGAACCTCCCAGACCTCGGGGCGCTCGCGCTCGATCGAGCGCCGCGCACCCTTCACGTTGTTGGCATACCCATACTGCACCAGCTTGGCAATCACGAAGGGGCGATACAACTCGAGGGCCATGACCTTCGGCAAGCCGCATTGGTAGAGCTTCAACTTCGGTCCGACTACAATCACCGAACGGCCCGAATAATCCACGCGCTTCCCGAGCAGGTTGCGGCGGAAGCGACCCTTTTTTCCCTTGAGCATATCACTCAAAGACTTCAGTTCCCTCCGGCCGCGCCGGGACAGGGCTTTGCCTCGTTGCGAATTGTCGATCAGCGAGTCGACGGCCTCCTGGAGCATGCGCTTCTCATTGCGCACGATCACATCCGGGGCGCCTAGTTCGATCAGTCTCTTGAGCCGATTGTTTCGGTTGATCACCCGCCGATAGAGATCATTAAGATCCGAGGTCGCGAAACGACCTCCGTCAAGCTGCACCATGGGACGCAACTCCGGCGGGATGACAGGAAGCACGGTCATCACCATCCACTCCGGTCGATTGGCCGACCGGCGGAAGGCCTCAATCACTTTGAGTCGTTTCGTCGCTTTCTTCTTTCGCTGCTTGCTCTTGGTCGTCCGGACTTCATGCCAGAGGGAATTGGCCAACTTGTCCAGATCGAGGTTGCGCAGGATCTCAAGGAACGCCTCCGCGCCCATCTCGGCCTTGAACACCTGGCCCCAGCGGTTCTTCAGCTCCCGATACCGGCTCTCTCCCAAGAAGGAGAGAGACTGGATCTCCATTAGCTCATCGCGTTGATTCACCAACTCTTCGTGATCGCTGGCCGACTGATCCTCAAGCTGGTTGCGCAGGTCGGCCAGCTCCTGCTCGACCTCCGCCCGCACCTTATCCATGTCCAGCTTGATTCTCTCGATGGATCGGTCGCGCTTCTCCTTCAGCTCGCTCTCAATTTCCTCCAGCCGGGATTTCACGGCCTTTTGCAGGATGGTCAGGTGCTTGCTGGAGATGGTCGTCCCCTTTTCGGCGATCTCCGTGCCAGTGGGAACAAACTCAATGGGAACCCGGATGGTGGTCCCTACCTTCTCGCGCAGGGACTGCTCCATTCTCTGCCCCTCTTTGATCAGGGGCTCCAGGCGCTCATTGACTTCTTCCTCGAATTTCTCCTTGGACCGCGCGACCCGAGCTTCCAGTTCCTCCACTCGCTTGTCCCTGGAGGCCTTCACCTGCGCGATCTTCTGGTTAACCTCATCCCCGCGGCGCTTTTCCAGCCGGTCCACCTCTTCGTCAAGACGACGCAGGGCCTTTTGGCGGGCCTCCTCATCGACGTGGGTCACAACGTATTGAGCGAAGTACAGAACGCGGTCCAGATTGCGCCGGGAGATGTCCAGAAGCAGCCCCAGGTACGAAGGGACCCGACGCGTGTACCACACGTGGGCCACGGGTGCGGCCAGCTCAATGTGGCCCATGCGCTCACGGCGCACCGAGGAGCGCGTAACCTCCACCCCGCACTTGTCACAGATCACGCCCCGGTGCCGGATGTTCTTGTACTTGCCGCAATAGCACTGCCAGTCGCGGGTGGGACCGAAGATCGCCTCATCAAAAAGTCCATCCTTCTCGGGCCGGAGACGCCGATAGTTAATCGTCTCAGGGCGAGTGACCTCACCATAGGACCAGCTCTTTATCGTATCCGGAGATGCTAAGCTGACCTTAATGGCACTGATGTTCTTGGCTTCCACTCGTCACCCTCCCTCCAGCGAAAACCCTGTGCGAACTCGGCACGAAACACTCGTTCGGCACAAACAGGCAATACATAGCTAGCGCTCGGGCCCTGCCCAGCGCCGCGCTAGTTTTCCTAAGGCCAGTTCTCCTATCTGCAGTCCGAATTATAACCATTTGGAGAAGGATGGTCAAGGGTTCTCGGGGGGCGTCGCCCCGGACCAATGCTCTCCCCTCAGCCGGGAAGACGGCGATGACCGGACTCGGCCCCCGGGATCCCCCGGATCAGTTCGATGGCGTGCGGGAGAGCCGGGGAAATGACCTCCAGCCCCTCCTTGGCCCCCTTGGGACTGCCCGGCAGGTTCACCACGAGCGTTTTCCCGCGGATGCCCGCCATTCCCCTGGAGAGCATGGCATGCGGATTATGGGGAAAGGCGGCGGCACGCATGGCTTCGGCGAGCCCTGGGGCCTCCCTCTCGATCACATCGCGTGTAGCCTCGGGCGTGACATCTCGGCTTGCGAAACCGGTGCCCCCCGTTGTCAACACCAGATCGGTGGCATCCATGTCACACCACTCTTGCAGTCGGTTTGAGATCTGAAGCTTCTCATCGGGGACAATGTCGGTCGCTACCACCACCCAACCCCGCGCTTCCGCCATCTCGCGCAGCATGGGACCGGAGGCATCTTGCCTCTCCCGCCGTGAAGAACGATCCGAAATGGTCAGGATTGACACTCTCATCTCGCCCTCCTGCCGGAAGGCCTGCCAGGTACCTCCCGGGCGGTCCTCCTTGAGGCTCGAGCGCTATCGGGTGATTGTGATCTTGCGCAACGCGCGAGGTTGATCGGGGTCGAGGCCCTTGGCCAAGGCGAGATACGCTGCCAGGAATTGGCCTGGAACCACGGCCACGATCGGGGAAACCCATTCCTGGATTCCGTCGGGCAGCCTCAGCGGGACCTGAGCGAGACTGAGAATCTCATCCCGATCCGATATCACCAGAAGCTCGGCCTTTCGCTCACGAAGCTCTCGGGCCAAAGACCCGACATCCTCCAAGGCCAGACCGGAAGGGGCGATGACGATGACCGGGAAACCGGGTTCGACGATGGCGATCGGCCCATGACGAAAATCGGCCGAACTGTAGGGCTCGGCAATCGTGTAGGTCAACTCCTTGAGCTTGAGCGCAATCTCATAGGCGGTGGCATAGTTGAACCCGCGGCCAACCACGACCAGATGGCGCGCGTACCGATAACGCTCGGCTCGCTCTCGGATCAATGTTTCGACTGCCAGGCTCTGCTCGTGCCGGTCGGGCAGCTCTTGAAGTTGCCGTTCGCCCTCCCCGTCCCCAGCGACCTCCGTGGCCAGCCAGGCCAGAGCATAGAGTTCGGCCGTATAGGTTTTGGTGGCGGCGATGCTTTGTTCGATCCGGGCTCGGCATAAGAGAACGTGCTCCGCTTCCCGAGCCATCGGAGACCCTTCGACGTTGGTGATCGCCAGTGTCGCCGCCCCTTGGCGTCGCCCCTCCGCGACGACCTCAAGAACATCTTGAGATTCGCCTGATTGTGAAATCCCAATAATGAGCGCGCCCCTCAGATTCGGAGGTTGGCGATAAAGGGTGAATAGCGAAGGCGCCGCCAGGGAGACCGGCCAGCGAGCACGGCTCTCCAGGAGATACCGGCCATAGGTCGCCGCGTTGTCGGAGGATCCCCGGGCCGCAATGATCACACAGGTGATCAGACGCCGGGAGAGGTCGTCAGCGATCTCACGGACATGAGATCGCTCCTCGCGCAGGAACGTTCGCAGGATCTCGGGCTGCTCGCGGATCTCCTCCAGAAGCAAACTCGTCATTGTTCGCTCCCTCCATCGTCCGTCGCGGTTGAGAGAAGGGGCTCAGTCCACTCAAGTGAGCTCCCTTTGGGATCGACACCCCGGCCATGAGGCCGCGCCTGTTGGGTCCCGGGGCTGCCAACGGCCATAAATCCCCCCGCTCCCTCGTGAGCCTCAGGAGACAGGAACCGGTTTGAGAGGGCCGCCTCTCACAGCTCCCCGCGATCCCGACTCGATCTTCTGGCTCCTGCGGCTTGGACCGTCCCTCGCCGGCGGAGACCGTTGGATTCTCGCCCAACCCCTTGGTTCCGATCGAATTCCGCCAGGGGAAGGAAACGCTTCGCCAAGACCATTCGCATGGCCGCCCGAATGCGCACCGCCTGGCGGCACCGGACGGTTGCCTGAACGGTCTCTTCCTGCTGGATCGGGCCGACAAAGCGGGGGAAGCCGAGAGCCGTCTCGACGGCTCGCCCGGGCCGAAAAACTCGCCTGCGGGGTGCGCTTAGAGCAATTCTTTGGCCAGGAGGTGCTCGTGCATGGGTTGCCAGCCCTGAGTCAGATAGAAATCCAGAGCCAGATTCCCCGGCACGACCAACAGATACGCCTTGCGACAACCTTTCTGGCGCAGGCGCGCCTCGACCTCTTGCATTAAGCTCTGGCCCAGCCCCTTCTGCCGATAGGCCGGATCGACCGCCAGGTGGTAGACGATCCCACGCCGCCCGTCAAAGCCACCCAGGACGGTGCCGAGAATCTTGCCCCCTTCTTCGAGGACGAGAAATAGATCCGGGTCTCGGCCCAGCTTCTTTTTGATCTCCTGCGGCGTGTCCGAAGCCCCTAAGGAGATTGCCGGAGCACACCTTTGCCACAGGTCCAGCACATTCGGGAAGTCGTCTAGAAAACGGAACTCGCGAATCGACACCTATTCTTCCTCGGGGCCAATCAGCTGCTTCCAATCCCCGTGCAGCCCTTCTTCGGTTACGCCAAAATAGGCTCGCAATCCTTCGCGGGTCCGTTGCAAGAGATCGTAGCGATCGACCCCCCGGTGAGTGCGTTTCTTTATGAGGGCGAGATCCCCCACCCAGCTGACGCGCTCGGCCGGAGGGAGACTTGAGTACTCGGTGATTGCGTAGTGCCAGAGCCGCCGGGCCGATGCCCGGGTCACATTCTTGACCACCATCCCGTTCCGCAGGTCCCGCATGGTGAAGTATCGATTCCCATCGCGTTCCTCAAAGCCAACGACTTCGACGCCGGTTCGAGGCGGCGGCAAGGATCCAGGAGTAGCCGCGGCCATTTCCGTCACGTTCGTCCTCGTTGCCTCGGGGGCTTGGGCCAAAGCAGGCGCCTCGGCCGCAGGCGGGAGGGCTCTACCCCGCAGCACCAGCTGCACGATCTCATCCCGAACCGCCAGAACGCTCTCGGCCTCCTCCCGCACGTACACCTTGTTGTCATCCACCGCATAGGGAGGGTCCGCTCCGCGAGGAACCAGGATGCGCACCACCTTCTTCCCGACCGTTTCCTGAATTTCCACACTGCAGGCCAGCGTCGGGCTGATCTTGTTGCGGATCTCGCGCTCGAGGATGGCCACCGCCTGGGAGGCATTGGCGATCCCGACCGGGGGGACCTTCGGATCCGGGCTCACGCCCACATACAGGGTTCCGCCATTCGCATTGGCAAAGGCGCAGCCGTCGGCAATGATGTCGAAGAGCTTTCCCCCCCGGTTGGTCATACTCTCATGGAAAGCCTGGATAATGCTGGGCCCCTCGGCCCGGGCGAGCTGGATGAAGTCGTAGACTTCCTCTTTGGCGGCGCGATGGGGGCGAGTCCGGGCAAAGTCGTTACTGAGAAAGAGTTCCTTGAGGGCTTGGATGCTCAGCTCAGACAGGAGCACGTCGGTGGCCCGATCCCCCACGCCCAGATTCTTGCGGTTGTTTGGGTCCAGCCGCAGGCGATGAGAATCTGAGCCCTGGATACAATGCATTCGGCGGGGGTACTCGGGCTTCGTCCCGCTGAAGAACTTGGCCGTCGAGCGGTATCCCCGTGGTTCCAGGTCGGTCACCTCCAGGGCGTGCAGATGGAGATCTTGCGTGTAGGCGATCTTCGTCTGTCCGCCGAAGTCAAAGCCCCGCATCGCGACACCATTGCTCGAATTCGCATGGGCCGCAATTACCAACCCCCCGGCCTCATCGATCTTACGGTATGCGCTCAGCACGTCCGCCGAAGCCCCCACGGTGGAGCTGCCGAGGTCGAGTTGGTCGGCCGGGATGTTCAGGTCGAGCAGCAGATGCTCGATTTCACGAACCGACTTCTCCCGCGGGAACACGCCCAGAACGTGAAAGCCCAAGGTCGCTGTGAACTCGAAGCCCGGAAACACGACCACCTTGGCGAGCAGGCGCTGCATTTCAGCGAGGCGATCTTTTTCCTCCGGCAGCAGGCGGCCCGCGGCCTGCAATTGCTCGAGAAAGCCAATCTCCTCCTGCAACCGGCGATATCCCGCGACCGTATTATGGTCGGTCAAGGCGATGGCGGAAAGGCCGCGGGCCTCAGCCCGCTTTAGCACATCCACCAGCGTGACCCCTTCCTCTTGATAGTCCGAGGAGGCAGGAGTGTGGAGGTGCAAATCGATCGTGAACCACTGTCTGGATCGGCGTTGGATTTGTTGGCTCACTTCTCTCTCATGGTTTAGCAATGGAAAGGGTGGCAGCAGCCGCCCGCGGAATCAAGCGGACGAAGGCGGAGGGTGCGCGAGCACCTCTTCCAGCAAGCGCACGAGCTCGTCGGGCATGTAGGGCTTCAGAAGGAATGCGTCTGCCCCCTCCTTTAAGCATTGCTCGCTCAAGTCCATTCCGGAGGTCATGATCACGCGAATGGCCCGAGTCTCCGGCCGGGAACGCAGGGTCTGCAGGACCTGTAACCCGCTTTGGCCCGCTAGGTTCACATCCAGAAGAACGACATCCGGGCGTTGCTGATCGACCATGGCCAGCACCGCGTCTCCCGAGCGCGCCGACCCGACGACATAGCCCTCCATTTCCAGGAGGGTCCGCAAGAGAGTCACCATATCGCGGTCATCTTCGACCAGGAGAAGATTCGGCATGTGACCGAGGCCTCAGCTCGCCCGGCGCTTCGGACCCGGCCCACGCCGGTGCAATGTGCGACCCGACTTGAGAGCGTGTCTCCCCCGGCCGTTTCGCGAGACCGGCGGCTCCAGGGCCGCCTGCAGGACCTCATCGACCGTGTCCACAAAAACAAAGCGGATGTCCTCGCGAACCTCTTTGGGAAGGTCGTCCAGATCGCCCTGATTGTGTTTGGGCAAGATCACGGTTCGAAGGCCTGCGCGATGGGCGGCCAGCACTTTCTCCTTGACCCCTCCGATCGGCAGGACCTGTCCTCGCAGGGTGATCTCACCGGTCATTCCGACCTCCGGTCGGACGGGTTTGCCTGAGAGCAAGGAGACCAACGCGGTGGCGATAGTTATCCCCGCCGAGGGACCATCCTTGGGTTGCGCTCCAGCCGGAATGTGCAAGTGGATGTCATGTCGGTCGAAGAAATCCTCGGCCAACCCGAGTTCCTTGCTTTTCGAGCGGACGAAGGAAAGGGCCGCATGGGCGGATTCCTGCATCACCTGGCCGAGCGATCCCGTCAGCATAAAACCACGGCGACCCGGCATTTGGGTGGCCTCAATGAAGAGCAGATCACCTCCGGTTGGGGTCCAGGCCAGCGCTGTGGCCACTCCCGGAAGGGAGGTGCGCTCCTCGACCTCGGCGGTGGGGAAAAAGCGCGGGCGGCCGAGGAACTCCTCGAGAACTTGGAGAGTGATTTCGCACTTCTGCAGTTTTCCCTCTGCGATTCCCGTGACCACCTTGCGACAGACCGAGCCGATCTCCCGCTCCAGGCTGCGGACTCCGGCCTCCCGGGTGTAATGCCGGATCATCGAGGTGATCGACTCGTCCTGAAAGGAGATCTCCTGCGGACGGAGGCCATTTTCCCGCAACTGGCGCGGGACCAGATAGGCTTTGGCGATCTCCAGCTTCTCTTGTTCGGTGTAGCTGGAGATATGGATGACCTCCATGCGGTCTAGCAACGGGCCGGGGATCGTCTCCTGAAGATTGGCTGTGGTAATGAAGAGCACCTGCGAGAGATCAAAGGCCACCTCGAGGTAGTGATCCCGGAACTCGCGATTCTGCTCCGGATCGAGGACCTCCAGCAGGGCGGAGGCGGGGTCCCCCCGGAAATCGGCCCCGAGCTTATCGACCTCATCGAGCATGAAGACGGGATTGCGCGTTTCCACCCGCCGCAGGGCTTGCAAGATCCTGCCGGGCAAGGCTCCGACATAGGTTCGACGATGGCCGCGGATTTCCGCTTCGTCGTGCACGCCTCCCAGCGAGATGCGCACGAACTTCCGACCCATCGCTCGCGCGATGGATTGTCCCAGGGAAGTCTTTCCTACCCCGGGGGGCCCAATGAAGCACAGGATGGCTCCTTCGCGTTCGCGCCGGAGTGGATCCACAGGCTCCGGCGGGGCCTCTGCCCGTCGCTCCCCGCGAAGCTTCCGCACCGCCAGGTACTCGAGAATACGTTCCTTCACGTCCCGCAAGCCGTAATGGTCCTCGTCCAGGACCCGGCGCGCGTCGGCGACATCCAAATGGTCCTCGGTAGCCCGGCTCCACGGCAACGAGACCATCCAGTCGAGATAGGTCCGGATCACGCCGTACTCCGCTGCCGCCGGCTGCAACTTGGAGAGGCGATCCAGTTCCTGTGTGGCTTGGCGGCTTGCTTCCTCGGGCAAGTGCGCCGCCTCGAGCTTCTTGCGCAATTCCTCCACCTCGGCCGTCTGCGCGTCAGTCTCGCCCAGCTCCTTCTGGATCGCCTTCATCTGCTCGCGCAGAAAGTACTGGCGCTGAACCTTCTCTATTTCGGACCGGGCCTCTTCTTGGATCTTGGCACCCAGCTGAAGGACCTCCAGCTCCTTGGTGAGAAGCGCGACCAGCCGCTTGAGCTTGGCTGTCGTGGAATCGAGTTCGAGCAGATCCTCCGCTTCCTTAAGCTCCATGCGTTGATAGTTCGCAATCGAGTACGCGACCTGCAGGGGGTCTTCCAACCCGGATAGGGCCGTGACCAACTCGCGAGGGATGGAGGGCACCAGCTCGGCAATCTGTCCGAATTGGTCGCGAACGTTTCGTCCCAGGGCCTGGATCTCCAGACCTTCTTCAACGACTTCGTTCGCCACCTCGACTCGCGCTCGCAAATAGGGATCTTCCTGCACGAATTCGCGAATGCGGAATCGAGAAAGACCCTGGACCACAATCCGTATCGTGCCATCGGGCGCACGAAAAAGCCGATGAACTAGGGCCGCGGTTCCAACCGAGTAGAGGTCATTTGGCCCGGGCGTCGCATTCTCGGGGTCCTTGGCGGTGACCAGACCAATCGTCCGCTCCCCTACGGCGGCATCATCCACGAGCTTGACCGATCTCGGCTGGCCAATAGTGAGCGGAACCACGGTTTGCGGGTAGACGACAATCCCGCGCAGCGGCAAAATCGCCAGCACTTCCGGGACCGGCGGCGGAGGTTGAGTGCGGTCCTCCCGGGGCTCAACCTCCGAGCCTTGATCTTGGACTTGGGTGACGATGGGCCGGAGCTTCACCTCCTGCCATTGCCCGGAGAAGGATTGGGTGATGAAGTTAATGAGATCGGTCAGGTTGTCAGTCCGGCTGGTTGCAGGCATGGTGACGCTACACTCCGAAGGGGGGAACACCGATGAAGGGCAACTCCCTCCAGCTCAGGTGACCTCTAGCTGGAAATCGGGATGATCTGCGGCTTGGCTTTCGGGAGCGTGACGATCAGAAAGCCGTCTTCGTAGACCGCTTCCAGACGCTGAGAGTCGACAGCCCCGGGGATCTCCACGTCGCTGCGGAATTCACCGAAATGGATCTCCATCTGGTGGTAGGACCGGCGCTCCGCTTGGTCGGGCCGCGCCCCGGTCACATGCAACCAGCGACCCTCAAGCTTGACGGAAAAGTCCGCGCTCCGCATGCCCGCCAACTCCACCCGGATCACATATCCGGCCTCACTCTCGTACACGTCGGTGGGAGGCCGCCAGACAAGGGCGTGTTCATGCCACCGCCGGCTGGTGGAGGCGTGGATATGGCGGTCCGAGACAAGATCCTCTCCCAGGTCAGGAGAATTTTCAGCACAATAGGGATCCAGTCCCTGCGGCATCATCTACTAGCTTTCTCCCTGCCCTTCCCCAAAGGATTGTACCATAAGCGTTTTTTGCCAGTTTGATTGATTGGAGTGATCTGCCCTCCGCCTGCTAAAGCACCAGCTCCATCCCATCCTCCGCGACCTCCACCAGACCCGAGAAAGTTGGCTGAGCGCGGACACGGAGAGCCTTGCGGTCCGCCGAGGGGTCGTAGTGGATGAGCCAGACGCTTGACCCCGCTCTGGTCCGCGATCGCCCCTGCCTGCTCGGCCGAGCTATGTCCGCTTTCCAGGCCTGTGGCTTCATGGAGCAGCAAGTCGGCGCCCCCGGAGAGCGTCACAAGTTCCTCGAAGGGGCCCGTGTCCGAGGAGTAGACGACCACAGCCCTTTCCGTCCGGGACTCGATGCGAAGGGCCTGAGCAGGAATCCAATGGCGCACTGGGGCCGAACGGACGACGAACTCGGGATTCTCAAAACCGATCTGCCCCGGCGCTTTGGGCAGCGCCTCAAACCGGAGCGGATAAAACCCCGACCAGCGGCGCCACTCAAACAACTCCATCAGCTTTTCGACCCGATCCAAGCAGGGCGGGGAAGCGTGCACGGTCAGAGGTCGTTTTCTCCCTTGCAGCCAGAGGCCCATGAGAAAGCTGGACAGCCCGGCCGCATGATCCGGATGGAAGTGGGTGATCACCACATCCCCGATGAGCTCCGGGTCGATCCGGAACCGCCGGAAGCGATCGAGGGGCGATATGCCGCAATCGAACAGGATTCCATGCTCCGACCCGAGGACCGCCAGCTGAGTGTTCCGCGCCTCCTCGGAGGCCACCGCGAACCCTGACCCCAGGACAACCAGTCTCACCAGGCCCCCCTCGCCAGACCCCACGCCGCGATAGTCGGGGTGACATAGGTCTCCACAACGGCGGCCACGAGCAGCAACGGGGCAACCACCCCCACATTGACCTTGACCCAATCCGCAATTGCCTCGATCCAGATTTCTCCCAAAGTGCGCCGGTCGGGTTCGGCCAGCATGCAGGCTCCGAGCCGCAGGATGCTTGCCCCGGCCAACCAGGCGGCCGGAATCTCCAGAATGCCATGCGGCAGAACGAAGGCGACCACAAAGAGCCAAGGGCTCCCGCCAGCTTGGCCAACCAGCGCGGCGGCATAGGTGGTCAAGCCGATGGGGGTCATCAGAACAATGAGCGCGAGTACCCCCAGTGAGAAGATCCCCAGAATGCTGGCCAGGAGGATCACTCGCAGGTTATGGGCAAAGATCAGGAGCGCACCTTCTGGGGTGAAGAAGCCTTGCTGCTGGAGGGCTTGCATGACCTCCTGGCTCGGGGGCGTTTCGGTCAAACCCGGAAAAGACAAGGGGGCCCGCTGCGCAAAGGCGATGCCCAGCCCTGCACCCAGGAGGAGGGCCAGCAGCACCCATGGAGCAGCCCCCATCGCCCTGCGCACGGCGGGAAACACGGCGTCTCGGTACCATTCAAGAGGCGAGCGAGCTCCCGAAGTCAGCCTGTGCATCAGCTGCAACCGCAGACGGTCCAAGCGGAGTTCCTCGACCTCGCGCTCCAGGAGTTCATCCCTACGAAAACGGCGAAGCCCAATCCGTACAAGAACTGCCGCAAGCAAGAGGATGCCTAGGATCACCCACCAGAGGACATCGTAGCGGCGCCAGAACATGATCAGGCTTTCGCCTTGCACCAGGAGAGCCGTGGGGATGATGATGAAGGAAGCCAGGAGGTTAGCGGCTCGAACCGAATTGGTCTGGGCGGAAATGACAACTGCGGCGCTCACCATGCCGACCGCGTGGGCCATCGTGAGGACCAGGATCTGCAGGAGCAACCCGAGGCTGGGCGACCAGCCAGCGGTGTAATGCAATGCCACCAAGTAGACGGTGATTCCCAACCCCGCCGAGGCCACGGGCGTGACGGTCGAGGCCATGGCTTTGCCCACGAAGAGCTCCTGATCGCTGAGAGGCGTCGAGAGCAGGGGCTCTAAACTGAAACGCTCCTTTTCGCCCACGAAACTTTCGAGGGCGATGACGAGGGAGACCGACGTCGGAAAAAACCCGACAATCATCAGCAGGAAGGGGAAAAGCTGTTGGGCGACGAGCGGCGCCCCATAGCGGCTGACAAAATCAAGCGCGGTTCGCGCGGTGAAGTTCATCAGGAGCGGGAAGATCCCGGTCAGGATGACGAGCGGGATGACCACCCGCCAGTCCCGGAACTGGTCCCGCAGTTCCCTGCGAACCAGAGTCCCGACCCGCTGCCAGTGGATCCCAAAAAATCTTGCGGGGACCGCGACGCTCATGATCTGCTCCCCTCCAGCTCGCGGTCGGGGAGGTTCTCGCCATCCGCCACTGCGCGAAGGTAGACCTCTTCCAAGCTCGGGGTGACCTCCCGAAGTTCAAGGATTGGAACCCCCAGCCCGACCAAACGCCGCACGAGGATCGGATTCATCTCCTGGGGCTCTGCTACCTGATAGCGAAACCAAGTCTCGCCCGACGCCACGATCTCGATCCGCTCGGGAAGGTCCCCACTGACCCCGTCCCAGGGACCGGACAGACGAACCTCAAACGTAGGCACCCCGCGCAGACCGGCTCGCAGCTGGCCCGGCGTCCCTTGGGCAATGAGGCAACCTTTGCGGAGGATCGCGATGCGGTCGGCCAGCTCCTCGGCCTCCATCAGGTTGTGAGTACAAGTGAGGATCGCCTTACCTTCCTGTCGCAACTCTCTCAGGAGGGAGCGCACGACATGTGCAGACTCGGGGTCAAGCGCCGAGGTAGGTTCGTCCAGCAGAAGAACCGAGGGGTCATGCAAAAGGGCACGAACCAGCGAGATCCGTTGGCGCATGCCCTTGGAGTATTCGGCCAGCCAGCGATCCTGATCGACCTGGAGAGCAAGCTTGGCCAGCAGCCACGCGGCCCTTTCCTTTCGAACCTGTGCCGAGAGACCATACAAAGCCCCAAAGAAGTCCAAGTACTCTCCGGCACGCATGCGCGTGTAGAGGCCGTGCTGCTCGGTGAGAACCCCCACGATCCCACGCACTGCCTGAGAGTTTTCGAGGAGATCAAATCCCCCCACCCGGGCTCCGCCGGCGGTCGGACGAAGGATCCCCGCCAACATGCGGACAGTGGTGGTTTTCCCTGCTCCATTTGGTCCGAGCAGCGCCAGGAGTTCTCCGCTCCCTACGCGAAGGGTCAGGCGATCAACCCCGCACCGGTCGCCGAACCACTTACTCAGACCCCAGGCCTCAATCATAGCTTGGCTCACGCCCTCTGACCGAAAAGGGAAATCTTCGCCCCCTCCATCCTGCCGACCCGAGGCTCCTTTGCCTCACCTTCGCGACCCGTTATGCTTCCGTGACTCCGCCGGGTCCTGCGGACGCGGCCCCCACCGGAACTCCCCGCGAGGAGCGGGCTGTCCAATGCCGCCACAGGAGCAGACCGGCGCTCGCCAAAGCGACGACCGCCATGAGGGCTTGGTTGATATCGATCCCCGCTACAGGAGAGGGGTCGAGCCGGAGGAACTCCAAGAAGAAACGGCCCACCGGGTAGATGATCAGATAAACCAAGAACAGGTCCCCCGCGCGGAGTCGTCCACGCTGTCGTTCCGTCAGATAAAGAAGGACCCCCAGGTTGAGCAGGTTCCACAGAGATTCATATAGAAACAGGGGATGGTAGTAGGCGTACTGTTGAAAGCCCGTTAAGCGGTTTTCCGGGGCAATGTAGATCGCCCACGGTAGATTGGTTGGACTGCCATACAACTCCTGATTGATGAAATTGCCCCACCGGCCTATCGCTTGGCCGAGGGCCAGAGCGGGTGCCGTGACGTCGAGCCAAGATACGAAACTGAGCTTGTTTCTCCTCGTGTACCAGAAGATCGCAAGCACGCCTCCGGCGACCGCCCCGGGGATCCCTAGCCCACCCCTCCAAATGGCCAGGGCATCCAGAGGATGGGTGAGGTAGTACCCGGCCGTAATGTGGTTCTCGATCATGCTCTGAGGAGGAGTCAGGATATGCCAGAGACGAGCACCAATTACGCCGGCAATTAGGACCCAGATCAGCATGTCCCAGACCCGCTCGCTGTCCAGGCCAAGTTTCCGGGCTTGGCGCTCAGCCAGAAAGGCGGCCGCGATTGCGCCCGCCATCAGGATGAGGCCGTAGAAGCGAATGTAGAGTATCCCCAGATGGATTCCGTAGGCATCAACCGACATGAAAGTTCTCCCTCCCCTTCCGTTGGCCTGGGCGAGCTTCTATTCCCGACGCACCCGCCGCGCCTGGGCCCGGACGAAGAGAATCCGCTGCATGGCTGTAATATTGGCGAAGATGGCGATGATCCCAACTCCAACAAGCGGCACATTCAGAATCAGGGCTGGGCTGAGGACCAAGTAGCGTTCCAGGCGGGTCAGCAGGCCAATATCGCACTCAAACTTGAGCGCCTCGGCTCTTGCCTTTGAGTAGGACACCATCACCGAGCCCACTGCCGCCGCGAAACTCAAGATCACACCAAGGGGGTTTTGCTCCAGGGCGAAGCGGGTGAGCACGCCTCCCAAGATGAGCAACTCCGACCAGCGGTCGGTCACGGAGTCCACGAAGGCTCCGAAATTTGTGGGCTCACCTCGAAGTCGCGCCATGGCCCCGTCCAGGGCATCGATCGGACCCATGACGAGAACGACCAATCCCCCCAGACGCGTTTCGCCCATGGCCAGCAACACCGAGGCCAAGGCATTGCCGGCCAGACCGAACAGCGTGATGGTGTTCGGCGCCAGCCCCAATCGGTTGAAGAAACCCGCGATCGGATCAAGGACCGTCTTGAAGCGGGCACGCATCCATTGGGACAAAGATCGCGGTCGTGTGAGACGTGCGCTTTCCGGGTCCATGAATGCTCCACGTTCCAGAAGAAAGGGGGAACGATAGCTTGGACGAAAACGCCAGCTCGAGATGCGCTTCAGCGGTGGATTGCCTCTCCTTGGGAGCGCGCGATCCGCAAGCTCCCCGTCGGTCCGCCAGGCTCGCCCAAGCGGTGCCTCCCGACGAGCACCCCGAATTCTAATCCCAACCCCTCAGGGCGGAAGGGTTGGCGGATCTTCCGCCGCTATTCTCTACCCTTCCCCTTCTTCCTCGCCTCCCACCTGGGGCTCACGCGACACTAGGACCTCGCGGGTTTTTCCTCCGGTCTGTTCCCTCCCGATGATTCCGCGCTCATACAGCTCGTCCATGATCCGCGCCGCCCTGGGGTAGCCGATGCGCATCTTCCGCTGGAGGAGGGAGGCACTGGCCCGCCCATATTGGCGGACGAGTGCTACCGCCTGTTCGAATTCTGCCTCGTCTTTGCCCTCTTGCTCTCCACCCTCGTGGATCATGTTCTCCCAAGGAGGCCCTGCGGCTGAGGCCTCGGCGGGCCTTTCCTCCGGAGGCCCAGCCCGCTCACTTTCCCGGGTTGGCTCCTCCCTTTGAGACTGCCAGAACTCAATGAGCCTGCGGATCTCGCTGTCGCTTACAAAGCACCCCTGAAGCCGACGCGCGCTCCCGGATTCGGGGGACAGGAAGAGCATGTCGCCACGCCCCAAGAGGCTTTCCGCACCCGGGCTATCCAAGATCACTCGAGAATCAACCGAGGAGGCCACCGCAAATGAGATTCGCGCCGGGAAATTCGCTTTGATCAGTCCGGTGACGACATCCGTGGAGGGACGCTGTGTGGCCAGGACGAGATGAATGCCGGTGGCCCGCGACATTTGAGCTAGACGGATCACCGTTCGTTCGGTCTCATCGGGGGCCATCATCATGAGGTCTGCAAGTTCGTCGAGCAGGACGACAATGCGAGGCAATCGCTCGCCCTCTGTGCGAATCCCGACCTTGCGGTTGTAGTCCTCTAGGTGGCGAGCGCCGAGCGACTCCAGAAGTCGATAGCGACGATCCATTTCGCGGGTGAGCCAACGAAGAACGGCCAGAATGCGTCTCAGGTCGGTCTCCACCTCGCCGAGCAGATGGGGCAGGCCGTTGAAGCGCACGAGCTCGACCATCTTGGGGTCGATCAGGACCAGACGCAAGTCTTCGGGCGTGTTGTTCGCCACGAGGCAGGCGGTCATGGCCGTGATGCAGACCGACTTCCCGGACCCGGTCGTCCCGGCGATGAGAAGATGGGGCATGGCCGCCAAGTCCGCCGCCACCGACTGACCCGCCACATCCACGCCCAGCGCCAGCATCAGCGGAGAGTGTTTCTTTTGAAAGGCCGGGGATTCCATGACCGGCCGCAACCGGACCAGCGACGATCTCCGGTGCGGGACCTCTATCCCGACATAGGATTGGCCGGGAACAGGAGCCTCAATGCGCAAGGTGGGAGCAGCCAGGGCGAGGGCAAGGTCATCGGCCAGAGCCGAGATCTGTGACACACGGACCTTGGAGCGTCTGAGCGCGCCGTCCGGGGAAGGCTTCTCGAGGAATCCGGGTTCCACGGCAAACTGGGTCACCGTCGGACCCGTCCGATAGCCGACCACTTTGGCCGGAATCCCGAAGTCGGCCAGGGTCTTCTCAATTATCCCTGCCGTCTGGTTCACTTCCCGGATTCCGGGGGATTCGACTTCGCCCCCCTCAAAGACGTCGAGGGGAGGCAGGCGCCGATCTCGCTTCTGCCGAACGGGCTTGGTCGAAGGGGGAGCCTTGGCCTTCAGGGCTTTGCGGAACTCCTTAGGCACGGGCTGGCTGGTCGAGGGAAGGGGCGCACTGGGCTCAGGAAGAGTCGCCTCGCGGCCTTCCGTTGGGGGCTGCCGGGCGTTGTCCCCAGGGGTCTCGCTTGATCCTGCGATCTGCGAGAGGCCAGCCACTTCCCCCCTGCGAGAGACCCTTCTCGTCCAAGCCTCCAGCCGTTCCAGGGAGAGGGACAAGCCATAGGCGGAGAGCGCCAGGGTAGCGACCACCAGAAGGATGGCCTGCCATGTTGGACCCATCACGACGCCGAGAATCTCCAACAACCCCCAGCCCAGGATTCCGCCTCCTCGACCTTCCCCGGTAAGCGTGGCCTCCTTCCCTGCGATCAAAGTTAAGACCCCCAGCAATGCCAGGGAGGCAAGCTCGAGGGCGATCACCTTTGTCCACTCGAAACGCACCGCGGGCTGCACTCTCTTAAGGACGAGCAGCCTCGCGGCCCAGGCGCATGCGATCGGGATCAGCCACGCCCCCCATCCCATCCAAAGAAAAAGCCCTCCCCGCATCACGGTCAACACCGTGCCACGCCCGACGCCAAGAAGAGACAGCGTGCAGAGCAGGGACAGCAAGGCCAGCCCGATTGCCGTCAGATCTTCGAGATAGGGGTAAGGGGAGATCTCGTGCCGCGCGCCACCCGGCAACGGGTCCCGACCGCCAGGGGAGGTACCGGATTGGCCTTTCGGCCCTGCTGGAAGCAGAGGGCCCGCCGTCATTCCAGGACTGTCACCTGGTCTGTTGAGCCGCCGTCGGCGTCACGCAGGCTGAGTGCCATTTTGCGCGATCCACAATCCAAGGAGAGGATGCGCGCGACCAGGCGATCTCCCTCGCGCACGATGGAACGGGGATCCTCAACCGACCCTCGGCCCAGCTCGGAGACGTGGATCAGGCCTTCTACCCCCTCTTCTAGCGTGGCGAACGCCCCGAAGCTGGTGATGCGAGTGACTCGACAGGGAACTCGTTGCCCCACTTCAAAGCGTTCGGCCACAGTGGCCCAGGGATCGGGCTGCATTCGCTTCAGGCTCAGCGCCACTCGGCCTTGGTCGCGATCAACACTCAGGATCTCCACCTCGACCTCTTGGCCGCAGTGCACATGATCTTCTGGGCGCAGGACCCGGCCCCAAGAGATCTCCGAGACGTGTACCAGACCCTCCATTCCTCCGAGGTCAACGAACACCCCGAAGTTGGTGATGTTGGTGACCTCTCCAAAGCGCCGTTCTCCAGGCTGCAGGGAGGCCAGCAATTGGGCCCGGCATCCCGGACCGGCCTTGGCCGCGCGCTCCGAGAAAACGATCCGTCCGCGCTCGGGATCGAACTCGATGATCTTTAGAGAGAGTGTGTCACCCAGGCGCTTGCGCATCAACTCTTGCCTCTCCTCCTCCGAAACTTGAATGGGCAGACTGACCAGGTGCGAGGCGGGCACGAACCCACGCATTCCGTCGGCCTCCACCAGCAGGCCGCCCCGGTTGCACCCAACCACGGTCATGCAGATCACCTCATCCTTTTCAAACAGACCGCGAGCCCGCTGCCAATCCGCTGCCGTCAGGCCACTTTTTTCCGAGACCGGCCCCGTTCTTGGCCGACCGGTCACCTTGCCGCGTTGCTCCTCCTGCAAGACGGAAGTCCACCAGGCCTCATCCATGGGCTGCGAACCTCCGGTCTCCCAGAATGTGAGACGATCCGAGTCTTCCGTTCCCCTGTCCGGGTTCATATTCGCATCCTCGCTTCTCACGACACGCAAGTTCACTGATTCAGGCGATCCAATCGCGAGGGCATGGCTCAGCCAACCACCTCATAGTCCGTTGCCCTATCGGTCGACTGCCGTTCCATGTCCGCAATGACCCTCGACACCTCCTCCAAAGCCACGCGCTGCTTGCGGTAGAGGTCGGCCTCCGAAACCGCCAGGTGCGTGGCGATGTCCCGCACTCGGCGGCCTTCGAGGAACTTCATCTCCAGGATATTGTAGAGCAACCATTCGGTGGTGAAGCGCCGCTCTCCCTCCGGCCGGACCCGTTCGATGGCCTCCTTGAGCACGGCCCGCAACGCGTTGACCTCGTTGCCGTTGCGGGATTGGCTCTGTTCCTGGACCACGCGTAGTTGCAGCAACGGGCTTTGGGTGAGTTTCGGCCCCCCCCAGTAGTGGGTCAGCGCATCACGGACCCATTGGAGGAGATCTACCCCGGGAGGCAATCCGTTGTTGGGAGCCGCAAGCAACGTAGCCTGCCCGTACCGTGCCGCCGCACTCAGCCGCTGGATTCGGTCCACCTCGGGCACGAGACGATCCACCGAGGCAAACACCTCAGCTTGCAAACGTCGATCCTCCAACGCCTGGGCTGCCCGCTCAGCCAGACGTCCGAGTCGCTCCAGCTCCTCATCGGCCAGGGGGCCCCGAGCGTCTCCAGGCCGTATGCCGAGCATCCCAAGCATCTGTTGGCCCCCCGGCGAGTGCAATGGAAGAATCCAATAGTCCCCCCACCGGAAGAGCTCCCCCGCGTCCGGCACGAGAACAATCTCCTCGGGTCGAGGCAGCGAGGAGGAACCGGTCTGGATCGGCAGGAGATCCTCGGGGCCCACGCCCACCCGGTAGGCAGCCTTCCCGTCCGGGTCCAGTTCGATTACAAAGGCCGCAGGGACGCTGAGAAGGTCGCACACCCCGGCCAACAAGGTCTCCAAGAACTGCTGCATGTCCGAATGAGTGAGAAGGCGCTCTTCCAGCATCTGAAGGCGCCGCAGATCTCCCCGATCGGCGGCGGATCCATAGAACAGCCGACGCTCCAGAGGCTCACGGAACAAGGTGATCGCGAATTGCAGCATCAGGAGAGTGGCGACCATGGCCAAGGGGACCGTGCGGCTGTTCGGAATCCCGATTGAGCGCACGAGTTCTCCCAGGAGAACCGTGACCGCAAGAATTGCGACCGCAACCACCGGCCCTCGCAAGAGCCATTGGAAAATGCGGCCTTTGACCACGCGATCGGAATAGGCGACCCCGAAGTACGCGGTCGCGTAGGCCATCATGACCAGCAACGCGGCAACGAGCGCGTTCGTGACCAGCCGGATGGCCCAAAACAAGAGAGGATGAAGATTGGCCCCGCCTCCTAGGAAGAGCAAGAACGGGAAGGCGGCCATGGCCGGTGCGGCCGAGGCGACCAGGAGATAAGTCATCCGTCTGCGGCTGGTGGAAGTCTGCAACCGCCGATAGGCGCGTACGAGGTTGACCGCTGTCCATCCCAGGAGGAGAGTGAAGTAGATCAGAACGATCCAGAAATAGGCACCCGCCTGCAAATAGGGCGCCCCCGCGCTCACCGCCACCCGCCTCACGAGGTTTTCGGTGAGGGTCGCCTCATAGATGAGAATAGCGCTGGCGAAATACATCGCCTGCACGGCGAAGCGCCGCCGACCCCGCGACGGACGACCTGCCGCAGCCAGAAGTGCATCGGAGAAATGGAGGTACGCAGCCGGGAGGAGCGCTGTACCAATCCACTGGAAATGCAGCCACATGCTGGTCTCCCCCAAGTTGCCCGCGGTGGAGGCCAACACATCTGCAACGGTGATGACGGTGACACAGGAGAGGATTACAGCGAAGGCGCGCGCGACTCGGTCTCGCGGGTTGAAGGTCAACGCGTAGAGCAAGAGGGAAAACGCCGTGATGGCGATTCCCGCAACCAAGACCTTATTGAGGATGGCCAAGACAGTCAGGAGAGACTCAACCATTCACCGTTTGGGCTTTGCGCCGCCATACCCTACACTCGACGTTGAGACAGTTTCGATTGTACCAGAGGCATCTCGAGCCGGCAAAAGGAACTCGTGGACCATGCCCGTGCATCAGCTCGAGGGACTGAGCACCTGGATGGGAACCAGACAGGGCTTGGGCGAGTTCCCTTTGCTATCCGTTACGGTCAGTCGCAACTGATAGACGCCGGGCGGCACCGTCGTGCTGTCCCACTGTCCCAGAACGCCATCCGTGACCCGGGCATTGCTGGCCTTCAGCGTCACCCACACATCTGCCGCCTGTGGATTCCCCAATTCGTATTTCCAGAAAGCGAAGTCCGGAATATCCGCGCTCCCACGGATCTCCACGATCCCTTGCACGGTTTGACCCGGTGTTGGAGACTTAATCGTCGCATGGAGGTTGGTGCAGCCGCTCAGGTCCACTCCATACAGGATGAGCGGCGTCGGACTGGGAGTGACGCTGACTTCGGGGGTGCCGGCCGCCTGCAGCAACTGCGATCTCCTCACCTGAGGCAGAGCATAGTTAACGGCGGCAAAAACCAATCCGACCGCCAGCCCAAGAAAAACCAGCATGGTCATCGACTGGTTCTGGCGTCGAGAGAGGGCCTCCCGTTCCAGACCAAAAATCGTTTTGCGGAGTTCTCGGCGGACCACATAGATCTTACGCAAGTAGGCTAGCGCGAGGGCGCCAACTACAACGTAGACCAGAACCTCATACGACTGCAGGAGATTCAGAACCTCCACCAAGGTCCTGCCTCACAAGGTTTCAAGAATGGCGCTGACCAGGCTTTGAAGGGTGGGAGTAATCGCCTTCCCCGCTTGGAGCACCTCCTCGTGACTGGTCGAAGTCGAGCCATCGAGGTTGGCCTTATTGCTGATGCCGGAAAAAGCCAGAACTCGCGTGCCGCCGTGTCGTGCGGCCACGACTTCGGGAACGGTAGACATGCCCACGACATCGGCGCCCGCCGTTCTCAGGAAGCGCAGGTCGGCGGGTGTCTCAAAGGTCGGACCCGCCAGACAGGCGTAGACCCCTTCGCGAAGTCCGAGGCCGAGGCGTTTCGCAACCCGGCGAGCCTCATCCATCAGCGGCCGGTCATAGGCCTGGCTCATGTCCACGAAGCGCGGACCGAGGTGTTCTTCGTTTTGTCCTCGCAACGGACTCAACCCGCCCATTCCGATCAGGTTCAGATGATCGGTGATGAGCATCACTTCTCCGGGCTGAAAGGCAGGGTTGATGGCGCCTGCCGCATTGGTAACGACCAGGATCTCAATTCCCAAGACCTGCAGCACGCGGACTGGAAAGGCGATCTGAGACATTTCATAGCCCTCATAGTAATGGGCCCGCCCTTGCATCACGATGACTTCCTGACCGCTGAGTTCCCCCGCAATCAGCTGTCCCTTATGGCCTTCCACCGTGGCGATCGGCCAGTTTGGGATTCTAGAATACGGAGTGCACCGCGCGTCCCGGACGCTTTCGGCCAACGAGCCGAGCCCGGAGCCAAGGATCAGCCCGACTCGCGGTTTGCGCGTCAGGCTGGGCTGGACGATCGCAGCGGCTTCTTCGTAATCTTTGCGTGTGAACTGGATCGCCATTTCTTCCTTCCTTTGCCGCGGACGATTTCCTCTGCTCGACCCCAGTGTACATGACTTTGGCACGCCCGGCGGCCCAAGGTCGACCGCCTCTGGGGCGGCATCCTCGATCCGGGTTACCTTTCACAATGGAAGAACGCGGTTTGCCGAGAAGCCGTCCGCAGTCTCGGCCCCCTGACCCTCCGGCCAAGATCGGGTGCTTCGGTCCGGGGGCGATCGAGGGGGTCAGAGAATCATCATCGCGTCTCCAAACGAATAGAAACGGTAGCGAAGGTCGCGCGCTTGTCGATAGGCCTCCCGGATGTGCTCTTTCCCCGCGAAGGCAGACACCATGACCAAGAGGGTGGACTTGGGAAGATGGAAGTTGGTGACCAGCGCGTCCACCACTCGAAACGAGAACCCGGGCGTGATGTACAGACTCGTCTGGCCCTCCCAGGCCGATATGCTCCGGGGGCCACCGGGACTCTCTCCCATCCGTGCGGCCGTCTCCAGAGCGCGAACGCTGGTCGTTCCAACGGCAACCACTTTCCGCCCCAATCGGTGGGCAATTCGAACGGATTCCGCGACTTGGGCGGACACTCTTACCCACTCGCTATGGAGCTTGTGCCGTTCAATCTCCTCCTCGGTGATCGGTCGGAAGGTATCCAGGCCGACATGGAGGGTCACAAACGCGAATTGGACGCCTTGATCCTGCAGGTCTTTGAGCAGCGATACGGTGAAGTGCAGGCCAGCGGTCGGGGCCGCGGTGGATCCGGGATCCCTTGCAAAGACGGTCTGGTACCTCTCTGGGTTCCGAAGCGGCTCATGGATGTACGGAGGGAGAGGAACCCGGCCAAACTCCGAGAGAAGCTCCCCGGTCGAGGCGGAAAAGCGCAGCAGGCGCCGACCCTCGCCGAGGTCCTCAACGACCTCGGCCTCCACCTGCTCAGCCCGTGGGCCCCGACTCTCGGTTCCGCCGCCAGGGATCAGGGCGAGGCGTCCCCCCGGTACGACATGCTTTCCCCGGACCAGAGCCTCCCAAATCCCCTCTCCACGCTTGGCCAGAAGCAGGAGCTCGACTCGTCCGCCCGTCGGGAGCTTGCGTGCCAGCATTCGGGCCGGGATCACCTTGGTGTCGTTGAAAACCAGCAGATCCCCGTCGCCAAGCAACTGCCTTACATCCCGGAATCCTCGGTGCTCGATCTCTCCGGTGGTGCGACGAAGGACCAGGAGCCGCGAAGAATCCCGTGGCTCGGGCGGGGATTGAGCGATCAGCTCCTTGGGAAGATCGTAATCGAATTCAGAAAGACGCATTCCACCCATGGCCTTGGCCGCTAACGGCTGGGACCAGACGCCTCTTCCTGCCCGGCTAGCGGCGAATGCGCAGGATGAGATTCAGGAGCAAGGTCAGGATCAAGCTGAGAAGGATCGCGCTCGCCAGGGGAAGGAAGCAGGAGAAACCCGACGTCTCAATGCGGAGATCACCAGGAAGATGTCCCAGGGGAAGACCCACCCTGCCTAACAGCCAGATCAGCCCGCCCAACCCGGCGATGCTTAGTCCGAGCAGCAGCAGGACCCGTCCCACACCGCTGAGATCCAACATCGCATTCGCGTTCCCACTTTGACAGCGAAAAGGAATCCCGTGCCCAGGTCCCGGGTCTTCCGGGGGAGGGCCGGGTCAGAGAAGGTCGGGTTGCTCGCCCCGGTTGTACGTGAGATTGAGATGTTCGTAGGCCAAGCGCGTGGCCACTCGACCCTGCGGGGTACGATCCAAGAAGCCCAACTGCAAGAGGTACGGCTCATAGACATCCATGATGGTGTCGGGTTCCTCGCTGATCGAGGCGGCGATAGTACCCAACCCAACAGGGCCTCCGCTGTACTTTTCGATGATGGTGCGCAGTACTCGACGGTCAATATCATCCAGCCCGAGCGGATCGACGTTGAGCATCTCCAGAGCCTGATAGGCGACCTGCTCTGTGACCACACCGTTCGCGCGGACCTGGGCGTAGTCCCGCACCCTTTTCAGTAGCCGTAGCCCGACCCGAGGAGTCCCCCGCGCCCGCTTGGCAATTTCCGCCAGACCCCCCTCATCAATCCCCACGCTCAGCAAATTGGCCGCGCGCCGAACGATGTCAACGACCTCGGGTACCGAGTAGTAATCGATACGGTAGACGGCACCGAAGCGGGCACGCAGAGGGGCGCTAACTAAGGCAAGACGGGTCGTGGCCCCGACGACCGTGAAGCGGGGCAGGCGGAGGCGGATCGAGTGGGCACTCGGCCCCTTGCCCAAAACGATGTCCAACGCGAAGTCCTCCATAGCAGGGTAGAGGACTTCCTCAATCGCCTTGCCCAGTCGATGGACCTCATCGATAAAAAGGACGTCGGCCGGCTTGAGATTGGTCAGGATCGCCGCCAGATCGCCCGCACGCTCGATTGCGGGTCCCGAGGTGACCCTGATCGCGACACCCATCTCGTTCGCCAAGACGTGGGCGAACGTGGTCTTGCCCAGTCCCGGGGGGCCGTAGAACATGACATGGTCGAGGGGTTCGCCCCTCTCCCGCGCGGCGCCAATCAGAATGGCCAAGTTTTCCTTCAAATGCTCCTGACCCACGACTTGGGACAAGGTCCGCGGGCGCAGTGCCGGATCGAGCGCATCCTCGAGAATGGATTGCGGGGAAACAACGGGGCGCTTTTCGGCCATGTCCCACGATTATAACCCGCGCAGCACCAGCCCATGCGCCAGTATAATCCGGGGACACTCATCCCCGGAGCCTTCCTGCCGTGCGGAAACCCATGCGAGCGGATACTGGATTGACTGCCCTGCTGCGCATGGTCGCCATGCTTGCTGCGGGCTGTGGCCCCATCATCATCACACCCTCCGACCCCACCGCCGAGGGAAGCGCCGGGCCAAGCGCAACTCCCGGCCAGGCCAGAGCGGCCTTTGCTTCCCCTGCCACGGGCGCTTCAGCATTCACTCCACTTGATTACTCGTTTGTCGATCCCAGCCATGAATGGGCGCTCTTGGTCGTCTCCAACTCGCAGGGAGGGATCGACCTGCAAGCATCGTCTAGCGCCGATGGGGGCGCTTCCTGGACAACCGGCCCCGCCTTGGCCACGATGGCCGTCGGAACCGAGCTACCGGTAAGGCGGTTGCTTTTCGCGGATGAATATCATGGCTGGGCCTACGGGCCGGCCCTGTTCGCAACCCGTGACGGCGGCTTGTCCTGGTCCCCTGTCGCGATCCAAGGCCAGGTCTTGTCTCTCACCGTGGTCTCCCACCTCGCCCTGGCTCTCGTTCGCCTCTGCTCTTCGGCGGTTTGTTCGCTCAGCCTGTGGACAGAGGACATTCAATCCGGATTTTGGACGCCCGCCTCCAGGCAGCCTCCCTCGAGCGGGGAAAGTGGTGAGGTCATCAGCCTTTCTCCTTCAGCGGTTTGGGTTCTGTCCTCCAGTCAGGCCGCTCCCTACAGCTCTCTCGCTGTTTCCCTGGACGCCGGAACCTCCTGGAAGCTCCTGCCGGCCCCGACCCGTGGCGGCCGTTGCGCGGTGACTCTGCTGGCCGCCGCGGATCCCCAAAACCTGTGGATCCTTTGCGGCGGAGGCCCGGCCACGATCATGATGGAGAAGGGGCTCTATCGGTCGAGCGATGGCGGCCAGAGCTGGCGGCTCACGGCGCAGGCCTCCGCCCGCGGGCCGACCGCTACGTCCGACAGCCTGCCCATGGTAGGTCATATCAACTCCTTGGTATTCACCACCTCTAGCCGAGGCTTCATTGCGCTGGGCCGGGCCTCCTTGATCCGCACTGGGGATGGTGGAGCTACTTGGGAGAACGCGCTTCCAAAGAGCCCCGAGGATCTCCAGGCCCAGGGAGGCATCAGCAATCTGATGTTTGTTGATGAGCTTCACGGCTGGGCGGCCGCGGGAAACCTGACCGCTCGCACAGTCGACGGAGGGGACAGCTGGCAAGGGCTCTCGTCCCCCTAGGCAACAAAGGCCCTCGGTCCTTGCAGAACGAATTGGATTCGCGCCACCCCCTGCGAGGTGCACAACATGTCACCGATTTACCCCTCCCCTCACCCGCTGGTCGCCTCAAAGCTCGCTCGCCTGCGCGACCTGACCACAGAGCCCAAGGAGTTCCGAGAGCTGATCCGCGAGATCTCCATGCTGCTGGCCTACGAGGCCACAGCGGACCTCGCCACCCACGATATCACGGTGCCGACTCCCATGGGTATTGCCAAATGCCTGCAGGTGACTGACAGGATCGGGTTGGTCCCGATCCTGCGAGCGGGCTTAGGAATGGTGGAGGGGGTGTGGGAAATGCTTCCGGGTGCCGAGGTTTGGCATATTGGCATGTACCGCGATGAGAAGACCCTCAAACCGGTGCAGTACTACAACAAGTTGCCTCTAGAGCCCCGGGTATCCATTTGCCTGATTCTCGACCCCATGCTGGCCACCGGAGGGTCAGCCGTCGCCACGGCGGACATCCTAAAGAGGTGGGGGGTCCGGCGCATCAAGTACGTCGGCCTCATCGCTTCCCCCGAGGGCATCGCCGCGATGCAAAGGCAACACCCTGACGTTCCCCTCTACCTGGGCGCAGTCGACGATCACTTGAACGAGGTGGGGTACATCGTCCCGGGTCTAGGCGACGCCGGGGATCGGCAGTTCGGCACGGGATGATCCGGACTTCACATAGGCTCGAAGCGCGCGGTGAAATGGCGCAGCAGGGCGGGCGCATAGGTCATGCGCAGTCCGCGCAGGCCCGCCCGGCGCGGAACGATACGGGCAATTGTTTCGATGACAAAATCCAAGTGGGCTTGGGTGTACACCCGGCGAGGCAGGGCGAGCCGCACGAGCTCCAGCGGGGCGTAGAGCATCTCGCCGGTCCGTGCGTCTCGATGGGCGAACATAGTGGATCCGACCTCCACGCCGCGGATTCCACCTTCCAGATAAAGCTCGATCGCGAGCGCCTGCCCGGGGAATTCAGCGGGAGGAATATGTGGCAGGAAGGCGCCGGCGTCGAGGTAAATCGCGTGCCCTCCCGGCGGTTGGACAATCGGCACCCCGGCTTCGGTTATGCGTTCACCCAGATAGCGGATCTGGCCAACCCGATAGGCCAAATACTCCTCATCGAGGGCTTCCTCTAGCCCCACCGCCATCGCGTCGAGGTCGCGTCCCGCCAGACCTCCATAAGTGGGGAAACCCTCCCGCAGGATGAGCTCGTTGCAAACCCGCTCATACACGTCATCGTCGTTCAGGGCCAGGAATCCGCCAATGTTCACCAAGCCGTCCTTCTTGGCCGACATGGTGGCGCCATCGGCAAGCGAAAAGATCTCTCGAGCAATCTCGGGCAGGGGTCGGCCCTGTTGGCCTGGCTCGCGCTCATGAATGAAGTAGGTATTTTCTGCGTAGCGGCACGCGTCGATATAGAAAGGGATATGGTGACGGCGGTAGACCGCGCTTACGTGTTGCAGGTTCTCAAGGGACACCGGCTGGCCGCCTCCAGCATTGTTCGTGAGGGTGATCATGCCGAAGGGAATCTCTCCAGGGCCGACGCGGCGGATGAAGTCTTCCAATCGAGCAATATCCAAGTTCCCCTTGAAGGGATGGCGACTCTGCGGGTCCTGCCCCTCCGGGATCAGCAGGTTCTCGGGGATGCCCTCTCGCGCCAGGATATTCGCCTGGGTTGTGTCGAAATGCATGTTGCTCGGGACGTGCTGTCCTGGCTTGAGGAGGACAGCGCAAAGGATGTTTTCCGCGGCCCTCCCCTGATGGGTGGGGACAAAATGCCTGAACCCGAAGATCTTTTTCATCACCGCCGAGAGATGATAGAAGGATCGGGCACCCGCGTAGGACTCATCGCCCATCATTAGCGATCCCCACTGATGATCACTCATGGCCCCCGTGCCTGAGTCGGTGAGCAGATCGATGTAAATCTCTTCCGCCTTGAGACCAAAGAGGTTGTACCCAGCGGCGCGCAGGGCGGACTCACGCTCAGCGCGATTGATACGGCGCAGCGGTTCAACCATCTTGATTCGAAATGGCTCAGCCGGGTACGGGATCATCGTTTCTCCTCTGGAGGGTCCGCGAGCAGTGTAGCATGGAACATGGCCTCACAGGGTTCCCTCAGTTTCAAGGGAAGACCCGCGCTCTGCCCAAGGTCACGGCGCGGCGAAAACCGGACTATCCCTGAAGGTATAATTGCGCCGTGTCCAAAAAAGCGGAGCGTCATTCCTATGGTGGCTGGGTCAGCTTGACCCTGGCCGTGTTCTCTGTCCTCCTTTTGGGAATGGCCCTTTGGCCCCCGTCGATCTTGAGCGAGTCCATTCCCCTGGTGGACGAACCGCTTGCCTCGGCCCGGGCCCCCAGCAGCGTGGACTCGAATGTGGACTTCGCGCTCAGCCTTCACTGGCCGACCGGTCTTCGCCTGGGGCAGACTGCGACGGCCCGGCTCACCCTCGCGCCGGTGAAGGGTCAAATCCCGACTCCGACCCCTGGGTTCAACCGCATGGTGGTCGCCGAATTGCGGGGCAACGGGATTGTTGTCGACCCAGAGGGAGAGATCGCTGAGCCGCTCTCGCCAGCTGGACGGGCCAACTTTGCCTGGACGATCAAGACCGCATCCAAAGGATCGGCTAGCGCAACCATGTTCCTGCGCCTGCGGCTGGTGCCTCAAGGAGGAGGAGAAGCGGTGGAACGAACTGTCTGGGCCCGGCCGTTGCAGACTCGGGTTCTGGCCCCTTTGGGACTCTCCCGGGCGGCCGAATTCGCCTTGGGAGTTGCCACGCTGATCGTCAGCGGCGTCCTGATGCTTCCCCGGATCCTCGGAAAGTTTGGCCGATGAAACCGAGTGGCTCGAACCAAGGCGCCGAAGTGATTTCTCTGACCTTGGGTCCGGTCGGGACCAACTGCTATTTGGTCGCCGATCTCGCGCAGCACGAGGCCGTTGTCATTGACCCTTCCTGGGACGGGCAGCACATCGCTGGGGAACTGGAGCGCCGAGAATGGCGGCTGTCCGCGATCTTGATTACCCATGCCCATTTCGACCACATCGGCGGATGTGCCGAACTCATCGCACGGTTCCCTGCTCCGACCTATCTGGGCCAAGCAGATCTGCCTCTGTGGACTGCCAAAGGTGGGGCGGATCTTTTTGGCGTCCAGTTCACCTCCCCCCTCGTGTCGCCCAAACCTCTCGGGACAGGAGATCGGATCCGCTGTGGGCAGTTGCTCCTGGAAGTTCTTTCCCTGCCGGGGCACACCGCGGGACATGTGGGTTTCCTTGAGCGAAAACGCGGCTGGCTCTTCTCGGGAGATGTGATCTTCTCCGGCAGCATCGGCCGGACCGACCTGCCCGGCGGAAGTTACCCTCAACTCCTCAAGAGCATTCAAACCGGCATTCTCTCCCTCCCCGACGACACGTTGATCTTCTCCGGCCATGGGCCGGTCACAACCGTCGGGCAAGAACGGGTTGGAAATCCATTCCTCGTTTAGGTTGGATCCGCCAGGCCCCCCGGAGATTCAAGATCCGCCCCGTTTCCGGGGTTTGGGCCTCGGTCAGGGGTCAAGGTTGGCAAAGCATACGAAATGCCTGCTGACCTTGTTCGGCTTGCGCCCAAGCGACAAACGAAGCCCATGTCCCCTGAGGTTGCTGGCGAGCGATTGCCACGACTGGAATCCTGAGCGGGTATTCCCCCATCTGAATCGTCTCTCCCCTCGGCGCCACCCCATCGATCTGCAGAGCTCTCAAGCCCGAGGCCAGGTCAATGCAAGGGAGGTAGCCGATTGCCAGGGGGTCTTCATGGACCGCCTGCACGACAGCCCAAGAGGCCGATGCCATCAAGGCCTCGCTGCTGAGTAGGTCGTTTGCCAGGACAGAATGGTCAAAGGCGAGGCGAACCGGCGACCCCTTTTCCCGGCCGACCAAGTGAATGGCCCCGGCCCCAGATCCGAGCGCCGACCAGCTTGTGATCTTTCCAGAGAAGACCTCTCCCAGTTGCGTAAGGCTGATCGAGCGGATCGGGTTGCCTGGGCGAACAATCACCAGAATGCCCTCCCAACCCAATTGGGCCGCCCACAGCCCCTCAGGCGGGGCCCCCAGCCCAAAGGCGAGCTGCGCCTCCCCGGACTGGAGCTCCTCATTGAGGGCACTTTGCGGAATCGCTTGGACGGCCCCGGGTCCGACGGAGGTCGATGCTGGCCGCACGCTTGCATTGATCGAAAGCAACCGTGCAACAATGGCCTGCGCCGAGGGATCGGCAATAACAACCGGAAAGGGCGTGGGCGTCCCCGTAGGGGCCAGTGCGGTCCTACAGGAGATGAGGATCAAGGGGGCCAGGAAAGAGAGACCCCAGACCGGTAGAGGGGAACCCATTGGCCGACCGGGTTTCATCAGCGCACGAAGGAAAGCAGGATCGTTATTGAACCCAAGACGCCACAATAGAGGGCGAAGACTCGCAAGGAATGGGTCGCCAGGTAGCGGAGCAACCAGCCGATGACGAAGAAACCAACGACCGCCGCGGTGATGAACCCTCCCGCACCGATCATGAGGTCGGAGGCAAGATCCGGAAGACGTGCCAGGCCCCTCGCTCCAACGATCCCGCCCTCCAGCAGGATCGGCACGGCCATCAAGAAGGAAAAGCGGGCAGAGGTGGGCCGGCTGAGGCCACTGAGCATGCCAGTCGCCATGGTCACGCCGCAACGCGAGACCCCGGGCAACAGTCCAATGGCCTGGGCGACTCCCATGAAGATCGCGTCCCACCAACTGGCCTGGAGCAAAGATCGGGAATGGCGTCCGACGTGATCGGCCAGAAAGAGGAAGGCCCCGGTCGCAAGCAAGAAACCACCCAGGGTCCGAGGACTGGACAGGGATTCGTGGAGAGTCTGCTGGAGGACTAGGCTTGCCAAGGTGGCCGGGATTGTTGCCAATGCGACCTGCCACGCGAGTCGCGCCTGGGGATCTTCCAGCGAACGGGTAGTGAGGCTCAGCACGCCGGCGCGGACCAAGCCACGCAGGTCCGTCCAGAAGAACCCGACCACGGCCACTAGCGCTCCCATCTCCTCAAGAACATTGAGAGCCAAAGCGGGGTTGGGTTGGATCTGCCAGCCTAGCAGCCAGGGAACCAGCACAAAGTGAGCAGAGCCGGAAACCGGCAGGAATTCGGTGAATCCCTGCACAGCGCCCAGAACCATGGCCTGCACGACGGTCATCTGCTGATCCCTCCGGATCGTGATTGAAAGTGGAGTTGACCCAAGGACCTCCGGGGACACCTATCCCAGGATCCCCCCGAGCGCGCTTCCACCCACAGGGTACGGCGGCTCTTCGGTCCTGGACACCCCACCGGCGGCCAATTCTCTGCCATCCGTCATGCCATCGCGCGGGACTCGATACCGGGCCCCGTCGCCCCGCGCCAATCTGCAACCATTCGCTCAAACCTTCCTTCCCGGATTGCCGCGCGCATCTCTCGGGTCAGCTCAATCAGCAGGTATAGATTGTGGATGGAGAGCAAGGTGGCCGCAAGCATTTCTCGCGCCTGAATCAAATGGCGGAGGTAGCCCCGACTGAAATGCTGGCACGTGTAGCAGCTGCACCCCAATTCGATGGGACGGGCATCGCGAGCGTATGCGGAGCCGACCAGATTTAGTCGGCCCCCATGGGTGAGGGCCGAGTGATGACGGGCCAGCCGAGTGGGCAGGACGCAATCAAAAACATCCATGCCGCGAACCACTCCCTCGATCAAATCCCGGGCCGTCCCGACCCCCATCAGATAACGAGGCTTGTCTTCAGGAAGAAGAAGATCCACAAGATCAAGCATGGCATAGGTCTCCTGCTTACTCTCTCCAACCGACAAACCACCGATCCCGTATCCCGCGAATCCGAGCGAGGTAAGGAATCGAGCCGATTGCTCCCGCAGATCAGGGAAGACCCCACCCTGCACGATCCCGAACAGAACCTGATCGCCGCGCCTGCGGGCCCGGAGGCATCTCTCTGCCCAGGCATGCGTCCGCACCAGCGCCGACTCGTTGTACTGACGGTCGTACGGGGGCGGGCACTCATCCAGGGCCATGATGATGTCGCCCCCTAGATTCTCTTGGACGGAGATCGCAGTTTCTGGAGTCAGGCGATGGCTTGACCCGTCAAGGTGCGATCGGAAGCTGATCCCCCCTTCGTCCACCTCTCGGATCGCGCTCAAGGAGAAGACCTGGAAGCCCCCCGAGTCGGTCAGAATTGGCTTCGGCCATTGCATGAAGGCGTGGAGTCCCCCCAGCTGCGCGACCACCTCGTCGCCTGGTCGCAGGAAGAGATGGTACGTGTTCGCCAGGATCAGACTCGCGCCCAATTCTTCCAGCTGAGCAGGCGTGAGAGCCTTAACACTCCCTTGCGTGCCCACGGGCGCGAACACCGGGGTCTCCAGTGTACCGTGGGGGGTTCGCAGCCTGCCCGCCCTGGCGCGACCATCTCGGGCGACCACTTGGAACTCGAAGGGTTCCATGCTACAGGTGCCAGAACAAGTGCAGCCCAATCAGGACGACTCCTGCGGTTAGGAGGGTCAGCGGCCCACCCACCCGCAGATAGTCCCGATAGGAGTAACCCCCTGATCCCATTACCAGCGTGTTCACGGGATGGCCAACGGGTGTCGGAAAAGCGAGCGAGCAACCCAGGGCTACGGCCATCGCCATCCCGCGAGGATCCACTCCGCTGGCCTGAGCAATCGCCAGGCCGATAGGCGCCAGCATGATCGGCACGGCCGCCTGCCCAGCGATAATCTGGTTGAGGATTGTCGCCCCCAGAAGCATGAGGCCGGCAATAACCAGAGGGCCCGATCCGGAAGCGAAAGAGACGAGTCGGTTGGCAACCAGAGTGGCCAAGCCCGTCGTGCTGATGGCGGTGCCCAGCGGCCACATGCCCGCGATGAGGAACATAGACTTCCAGTCGACGGCTCGGTAGCCCTCATCCATGGTCAAGCAGCCGGTGACCAGCATCAGGGAGGCCCCCGCCAGGGTGGTCACGGCTACGGGCATCCATCCCAGGGCAGCTATGCCGAGAGTCACCAACCCGATGCCGGCAGCCAGGTACGCCTTCCCCGGTCTCATCACCGCGTCGGGATCCTCCTCGAGCAGGAGAAAGTCCCGCCCCTCCCGCAACAGACTTAGCTTGGAGGCGGTCCCCTGCACCAAGAGGGTGTCTCCGGCTCGCAAGGGAAGATCAGACAGGTTTGACCGGATGGGGCTTCCCTGTCTCCAAAGCGCCAACACATTGAGGCCGAATCGCTCCCGAAATCGCAACTGGCTCAGGCTCTTGCCAAAAATGCCGGCATGCGGGGAGAGCACGACCTCACCCAGGACTGTTTCCTCATCGGTCACGGCCAGCGGAATCGCCGGTTCGGTCAGAAGCTGCAGCCCATTCTGATTCAGGAGCTCGGCCGACGGCTGACCCTGTGCCAGGACGACATCGCCCTCATGGACGGTGACCTCCCGGGACGGGGCGACCTGCAATCGCCCCTCGCGGGCCAATCCCACGACATGAAGGCCCAGGCGCGATGCCCAACGTCCCTCCTGGAGACTGAGCCCGGCCATGCCCGACCCCGGGTTGACCTTCAGCTCGCACAGGCTCGTCTTGATCCCGTAAAGGCTCTCCAACTCGGCGCGCAGCCGGACGGAACGCGCTTCCTGGCCGGGAGGATATCGCTCCGGAAGCAACCGTCGACCCACGAGCACCATGTAAGCCGTGCCGGCCAACACGACCGGGACGCCAACTGGAAGAAAGTCGAGCAATCCGAACGGGGCAAGGCCCCGCTCCCTCAGGCTGCCGCTCACAATAATGTTGGCGGTGGTGAGCAGGGTGGCCATCCCGCCCAGGACCGTGCCAAAGGCCATGGGCATGAGCAGACGCGACGGAGAAATGCGCGACTGCCTCGAAAGGCTGATCACCGCTGGCAGCAGAACCCCTGCGGCGGCGATGTTGTTCATGAAGAGCGAAAGGGTTGCGGCGGTGAGCATGGTGACCAAGATGCTCTGCACCTCCCCACCCCCGCTCAGCCGCATCATGAAGCGACCCATGACCATCGTCACGCCTGTCTGCCGCAAGCCTTCCGAGATGATGAAAATGGCGAGGATGGTGATGACCGCCGTTCCGCTAAATCCTGCCAGGTCCTGTTCCGGAGTGACCAAGCGAGTTAGCCCAAGAGCCACCAAGGTGAGCAAGGCGAGCAAATCCGGACGAAGACGCGTGCCGATCATTAAGATCGACACAGAAAAAATGAGGAGGAGCAGAAGCAAGATCGTGGAGGTCATGCAGCGCGAGATTATAGCCCATGCGCGAGACGAAATGACAGGCCGGCGGGCATTCTTTTTCCGATCCAGTCTTCTCCGCTGGTGGAGAGCCAGTGATGATTTCTGGCCGGCCCGGTGTTGAATGCCCCTTCCGCCCCACGCCCAGGTAGGCTCCTTTGTCGGAGGGCAGGGATCGAGCCGCAGTCGGCGCTTTCCCAGGAGGTGAGCCGGGGAGGGGCGCGAGGGGGCACCAGACCCCGAGCGAGAGAGGTGGATCAGGCCTAGGCTAGGCCGCTGCCGAAAAGGCCATCGCCTGCCGCATCTGTAGCCCGCCAAGTTTCTCACCAGCAGTCCCGGGACCGAACGATTTCTTAGCGCTTCCTTGTGCCACCCGCAACCCGGGGGGCCTCCCGTCCCCTCACCCAACCGGACCGAACCCTTTTGCTTCTGGCCTGCGCAGGTTGAGCCCAGCCGAATGGGCGAATCCTGACCTCCCCCTCGCCAACATTACCCCTTGAGAGAACCCGGCTCCTTGGGTAGCATCCGAGCTGAGTGAATACGGGCCCTCGCCATCGGATGAGGTTTCTCCTTATAATAGGGTCCCGCATCGGCCGGGAAGGTGCGCATGTCTGAAAGCGTCATTCGCGTCGTCGGAGCACGGGAACACAATCTTAAGAACATTTCGGTAGACATCCCGCGTTTGAAGCTGGTGGTCATCACGGGGCTTTCCGGGTCGGGAAAGTCATCCTTGGCCTTCGACACGCTCTTCGCAGAGGGTCAGCGCCGCTACGTTGAGTCCCTGTCGATCTACGCCCGCCAGTTTCTTGGCCAGCTCAGAAAACCGGACGTCGATCTGATCGAGGGCCTCTCGCCGGCCATGGCGATTGACCAGCGCGCCCTCTGGGCCAATCCACGCTCCACGGTCGGAACCGTCACCGAGATCTATGACTACCTGCGCCTCTTGTATGCCCGTCTAGGCACCCCCCACTGCCCGGTCTGCGGCCGTGAGGTCCAAAGGCAGTCGGCCCAAGAGATTGTCACCGCCTTGGCCGACAAATCCGCTGGGACGCGTCTGGTGCTGCTCGCACCGGTCGTGCGCGGGCGAAAGGGGGTTCACGACGCGGCAATTCAGGAAATGCAGCACTCCGGCTTCGTGCGCATGCGGGTGGACGGGACCATGTACAACGTCGAGGCGGAATTGGAAATTGACCCCAATCGGCCTCACACGATCGAGGCGGTGGTGGATCGGCTGGTGATCCCCGCGCCTTCCGTGGCCACCGAAGAGGGGTCTGATTTCCTCACCCGGCTGACCGATTCCGTGGAGACCGCATTGCGGCTGGGCGACGGCCATTTGATCGCACAAGACCTTTCCAAGGATCCCCCACACGATCTGCTATTTTCTGAGCATCTGGCCTGCGCTTACGACGGGACCAACCTGCCCGAAATCGAGCCGAGCAGTTTTTCTTTCAACTCCCCCCACGGGGCCTGCCCAGCCTGTCAGGGGTTGGGCACCCGTCTGGAAATCGACCCGGGCAAAGTCGTCCCGGATCGTGGTCTGACCCCGAGTGAAGGGGCCTTCTCGGCTATGGATCTTGCCTTCGAGCGGCGTCCGAACAGTGCCTCCCCACGGGAAGGGGAGTCTTACTGGCCTGTGCTGGAGGCCTTGGCGGCACATTTCGGCATGGATTTGGATGCGCCCGTGAGCGAGATAAAGGCTCCCACTCTGGAGCGCATACTTTTCGGGACCGGAGACGAAAGGATCACCGTGCCGTTCGAGAGCCGGGACGGCCGAGCCGGATCTTTCGAAATGGTCTTCGAGGGGGTCATCCCAGCCCTGCAACGCCGCTACCAAGAGACCTCCTCGGCCAGCCTGCGCGGACGCATCGAAGCCCTGATGAGCGAACGGACCTGTGATTCCTGTGGTGGCCAGCGGCTGCGCCCGGAATCCCTGGCGGTCACGCTTGCGGACCACAACATCGTTGATGTCAGCGACTGGACTCTGGCCCACCTCCACGCGTGGCTGACCGAACTGGAGGCCTTGCCGGGCGGCGGTCCTTTCGCGCGGCGGCGAACTCGAATAATCGCCGCGCCAATTCTGCACGAGATTGTTGCTCGCTTGGATTTCCTCAAGCAAGTTGGCCTGGACTACCTGACCCTTTCGAGGCCGAGCGCGACCTTGTCAGGAGGAGAGGCGCAACGGATCCGCATGGCAACCCAGATCGGCTCGCGTCTGAGCGGGGTGCTCTATGTGCTCGACGAACCCTCGGTGGGGCTTCATCCCCGCGATATGGAGCGCCTGTTGGCCAGCCTGAGGCAAATGCGTGACCTAGGCAACACGGTGCTCGTGGTGGAGCATGACTTGGCCATGATCCGTTCTTCCGATTGGGTGATTGACCTGGGGCCTGGCGCCGGGCCTGCGGGGGGGCATGTTGTGGCGGAGGGTCCGCCTGACAAACTGGCTAAGAATCCTCGGTCGCTGACGGGACGGTACCTAGCCGGTCGGCTACAAACCAAGGTGCCCAGCCAGCGTCGTTCGGGCAACGGTAAGTATCTCACCGTGGTCGGGGCGCGGGCCAATAACCTTAAGAACCTAACCGTCCAGATTCCTCTCGCGAAGCTGGTCTGCATTACCGGGGTGTCCGGTTCAGGAAAGTCGACCCTGCTCGTGGACGTGCTCTACCGCTCCCTGGCATCGCCAGCCGGCGGGCTCTCAGGGGGAGCGGCCTGCGACCGGATTGAAGGGGCGCAAGAGGTCAAGAAGGTGATTAACATTGACCAGTCTCCCATCGGGCGGACACCACGGTCCAATCCGGCGACCTACGTCGGGCTCTATGGCGAGATTCGGGATCTGTTTGGCGCACTTCCAGGTTCCAAAGTCCGGGGCTATCGCCCGGGACGGTTCTCATTCAATGTGCGCGGGGGGCGCTGTGAGGCTTGCGAGGGCCAGGGTCAGATCCAGGTCTCGATGCAGTTTCTCCCCGATGTTTATGTTCCTTGCGAGGTCTGCAACGGAGCCCGGTTTAACCGGGAAACCCTGCAGGTCCTTTTCAAGGGAATGACCATTGCCGATATTCTTGAAACCACCGTGGAGGAGGCCCGAGAAACGTTTAGCGCCTTCCCCAACATGGTCCGCAAGTTGAACACGCTTTTTGACGTTGGGCTCGGATACATACGTCTGGGGCAGCCAGCACCGACCCTCTCGGGGGGCGAAGCGCAACGGGTCAAGCTGGCCCGCGAGCTCTCTCGAAAGGCCAGCGGCCACACCCTCTACATTCTCGACGAACCCACCGTCGGGCTGCATGCGGCCGACGTCCGTCGCCTGATTTCCGTATTGGACAAGCTCGTGGACGAGGGACATACGGTGACAGTCATTGAACATAACCTCGACGTGATCAAGGTGGCAGACCACGTCATTGACCTCGGCCCTGAAGGAGGGGATGCAGGCGGCGAAGTGATTGCGCAAGGAACACCCGAGGAGGTTGCCGCCTCGCATAGTTCCCACACAGGGCGCTATCTGCGGGATCTTCTTTTCCCTCAGACGAGCGCGCCCGAGAGGCGGCCGAGAGTTCGTGGGCGGAAAGCAGGACCACGATGAGCATCCTTCGGTTCGACCAGCCCTTCGGTTTGGCGGAGCGCCTGCAGGACCCAGTGCCGCTGCGAAGACGCGAGCTCTTAGAAAGCCGTGCCGCTTGCTACGGTCACGGAGATGGCTGGATCCCCGGGCGGTGGAGGATCTTCGTGCCCATGCCTCCCAGGTCCCCCCTTTCATGGAAACCAAACGGCGCGATCCGGCCTGATGGTACGGTGCGGAGTCAGAGGAAGATGCGGATATGCCAAGCGGCCGGGTCCTGCCAACCGCGATCGTTCTCAACCCCGACCATCTCGCGGGAACCGAGTGCGTCTCCCTGCGCAGAGACTACCGATGCGCTCTGCGGTTGGCCGGGGAGGCGCTGGGTCAGCATCCTGGAGGGCAACCCTTCTTGCTGCCTCGTTCACCCGCTCACGTTCGAAAGCCCGGGACGCACGACCCTGGCTGCCAGAGATCAACTGATGGGCGAACCCGCGAGCTCCCTGCGCGGCGCGCCGCGGGCAACATCAATCCAGAGCCTTTTTAGAGACGAACTCGCAGCCCGGCGAGAGGCTGGGCGAACGTTGTGAGCGCCCTCCCCGCATGATACAATGCCGCCCGGTCCAGGCGGGCCCCCATCGTCTAGAGGCCCAGGACGCGGCCCTTTCAAGGCCTAAACTGGGGTTCGAATCCCCATGGGGGCACGTAATCTTAGGCACTCGCATGCCCGTCGCACGGAACTTGGCGGGGTTTGGGCCAGGATTGGACCTGGGGCCAGCGAAGGATTGACCAAGGCCGGCCATCCACCTCACCTTTCCGTGACGGGGGCGTGATCCCAGTATCGTTCATTTCATCGACATTCTTGCGGGCCTCACGAGCTGCTCGACCAATGGGTTGAGCAGATTTCATTTAATGAGTAAGCGGGCTTCGCCTTCCGTGGCCTGCTCGGGGATGCGCGGGACGGCTATCCTGCCTTTCAGTGCGGGTTGGGTTACCCCGAACCTATCTGGCAGCCGGTCGCAACTTGCACAAGGGGGCAGTCCGCGTCCAGGCCGCTCCGTCAGCGCACTGGCTCCGCATCTTTCCCTACAAAACTCACTAGTGCCTCAGTGGGTTTTGTGCCTTCTGTGCTCGAGGTGACAGGCGTATAATGGATCATGAGAAGAATGTCACAATCGCGCCTCCTCGACCGAGAACCTCGCTGGATCGTGAGGATATCAGCATGAATGCCAACGCCTCCAGCCCTCCTGACACCCAGCTTTTCGACTACAGGATCGCCAGTGCTGACATGTTCTACGCAGAAGTGGGCCAGCGCAACCTGCACCTGCATGACAATCCGGACAAGGGGATCCAGATTTGGGACGGGCCGCCTAGCCAGCGGATGAGCGCTCCCCTCAATCTTTGCCAGGTTCTGCTCGAATATGCAATGACCTGCGCGGCCAGGGCCGATCCTCCGCAGGCCTATTGCGAGATGGAGGAGTTCGGAAGGCAATTCGGCCAAGCGCTGGCCCTGCGCGTCATGGAGAGGATTCCCACCGAGACGGTGGCCAATCGTGCCGCGACCGCACTGCAGTGGACTCTTTGGGCCATGAATGCCCACTTCACGGTCGAGCAGAGCGGTTTCGATTCGCGCTATGTGCTCGACTGCTTCCCTTTGCGGGAGGCCTCTGATAGTAGCGGCCTCCGCCAGGTGGATTTAGCCCACCATGGCGTCAAGGTTCTATGTCAGAGTCTCCTGAGCGCCATTGATCCCTACCTGACCATTCGAAGGTTGGCGGAGGCCCGGGCCGGTCATACTTTCTCGCTCGTCAGGCTCTTTCCGAGCTAGGCACTCCACCCGGCCGGAGCGAAGGGCCGAGAGCCGGGATGCACGACCCGAGGGATGCCCTCACGAGGAGAGGAATCCGCCCTATGAATTCAGGCGAGCGCCCGGCGAATAGAAAGCCATGGCCTTCCCCTGCCCTTGAAGATCCTCGACGCAAGGGCAGGTCTTGAATTATGGGCACTCGATAATCCTTCGTCAGGTCTTCCCACAAGGGGGGCCTTCCGCACAGCAGGGTTGCTTCAGAACACCGGCCACAGGGAGTATGAAGTATGAAGGGATCTTCGCTCGTACCCAGCATCTGTCCATATTGCGGAGTGGGCTGTGGACTTTACATCGTCGTCCAAGACGGGGCCGCCGTCGGTCTGGAGTACAAGAAGGATCATCCGACCAATGAAGGGGCCCTGTGTCCCAAGGGCAATGCCGCCCTGGATCTTGTTTACCACCCCGAGCGGCTCCACTACCCCCTCAAGCGGGTGGACGGGCACTTCGAGAAGACCTCCTGGGACGAAGCCCTGGGTCTGATCGCCGATAACATCACGCGCACCCGAGACGAACACGGGGCGGATGCCCTCGGCTTCCTAGCCTCGGCCAAATGCACGAATGAAGAGAATTACCTATTCCAGAAGCTGGCTCGGCTGCTGGGGACAAACAACGTAGACCACTGCGCCCGCCTCTGACACAGCCCCACGGTGGCCGGTCTGGCCACAACGTTCGGCTCAGGGGCGATGACGAATCCCATTACCGACTTTGCCAAGTCGGACTGCCTGCTGGTCATCGGTTCCAATTTCGCCGAGAACCATCCCATCATATCTCGCTGGGTGATGGATGCCAAAGAGCGTGGCGCCACCGTCATCGTGGCGGACCCGCGGCTCACTCCCACCGCTTGGAGTGCGGATATCTTCCTCCAGCTCCTGCCGGGGACCGATATCACCCTGCTCAACGCGCTGATGCACGTGATCATCGAGGAAGAGCTGTTCAACGCGGCGTTCGTCGCCGAGCGTACCACCGGCATAGAGACTCTTCGCCAAGTTGTACAGAACTATCCCCCCGAACGGGCGGAGCGGATGACCCATATTCCGGCCGAGCGGATCCGGCAGGCAGCACGGGCCTATGCCAAAGCAGGTGCCGCAGCCATCATCTACTGCATGGGTGTAACCCAACACACGAGCGGCACCGATACCGTGATTGCCTGCGCCGACCTGGCCATGCTGTGCGGCCAGATCGGGCGGCCCGGCACAGGCGTTAATCCCTTGCGTGGTCAAGACAATGTGCAGGGCGCCTGCGACATGGGCGCGCTGGTCAACGTTTTTCCAGCTTACCAGCCGGTGACGAGCCCCGAGGTGCGGGCGAAGTTCGCCTCCGCCTGGGGCTGCTTGCCGGAGGCCCTATCGGCCAAGGTCGGGATGACCCTGGTCGAGATGAGTCACGCTGCCCATCGCGGCGACCTCCACACGATGTTGATCATGGGGGAGAATCCGGTGGTCGGCGATCCGAACTCGAGGCATGTTCGGGAGGGCCTCCAACGTCTTGACTTCCTAGCCGTAGTTGAGTTGTTCATGTCCGAGACGGCCGAACTGGCTGACGTCGTCTTACCTGCCGCCTCATTCGCGGAGAAGCGCGGGACTAAGACGACAACGGACCGCCGGGTGCAATGGTTTGAAAAAGCGATCGAGCCGGTCGGCGAGTCCCATCCCGACTGGCAGATTTTGTGCGATCTGGCGGAACGCCTGGGATTAGGGGCGGCCTTCCCATACGGGGCTGAAGAAGACATCCTGTCGGAGATCAACCAGGTCACCCCATCCTACGCCGGGATCACCCCCGAGCGAGTCCAGGTGGCCCTGGGCGGGATTACTTGGCCCTGCCCGACCCGCGATCACCCCGGGACGCCCATTTTGTATGCCGACGGCTTTCTAAAGCCGGATCGGCGCGGGGTGATTACGCCGGTCGAATACCAGCCTCCCTTTGAGGAAACCTCGGACGAGTTTCCCCTGGTGCTTACGACCGGGCGAGTCGTCATGCACTTCAACTCCGGAGCCATGACGCGAAGAACACGGGCCCTGCGCGAGCGGGAACCGGAGCTTTTCCTGCAACTCCATCCGGCCACGGCGCAGCGATTTGGCATCGCCGATGGCGACATGATCCGGGTCCGCACCCGGCGCGGCGAAGCGCAGGCCCGGGCCCGAGTCACCCGACAAATTGGTGAGGACGTGGTCTTCATGCCTTTTCACTTCCCGGGCACGAACGTTCTCACGCTCGACGCCCTCGATCCGAAGGCAAAGATTCCCGAATACAAAGTGGCGGCCTGTAGGATTTCCCCTCTGAAAGCGCAGGTTGAGAAGGCCAACCAAGATGACTAGAGTCCTCTACATGGACCTCAGCCGCTGCATCTACTGCCGCGCCTGCGAGGTAGCCTGCGAACGCGAGCACGACGGTCGCTCGCAAATGTTCGTGCAACTCATCGACGAAACCTTCGCTGTGCCCATAAACTGCCGCCATTGCGAGAATAGCCCATGCACGCTTGTCTGTCCCACCCAGGCGGTCCATCGCGAGACCCCCGACGCGGTGACGATCGATGCCATGAAGTGCGTTGGCTGCAAGCTGTGCACGGTGGCTTGTCCCTTTGGGGCCATTTGGTTCGACCCGGCCAACAAGGTGGCACGGAAGTGCGACCTTTGCTTCCATCGCACCGAAGTGGGATTGCAGCCAGCCTGCGTCGCCAGTTGTTCAGCCAGAGCGTTGGCTTTCGGCGATTTTGATGACCTCGTCGCCCAAGCGCGCCTTAAATCCGGCCGAACTGTGGTGAGCCGCGCGGCCGGAGAAGTGGGCACGGTAGTCACGCTATCACCGAATTGGAATAGCGCCGCGGCCCACAGGTGAAAGGAGATCGTCGACGGATGTCATCGCACCCGATCGCAGAGAGAATAACCCGGGAACTGGGCGGAAAGGTCGCCATCGAGCAAGTGACTGAAGGCATCATCTTCGCCGCGGTCCCACGCGACAACCTGGTTGAGGCCACGCAATACGTCCGAGACCAGCTGGGTGGCCGGTTCATCATATCCGCCGGGACAGACAAGCGCGGACTCTCGGGCTGCTATGAGGTCTCCGATATCTTCGGCCTCGATCGCGACAAGACCTTCTTGCTTCTGCGGACGGAGGTGGAACCGACGGACCCGCGCATTGACTCAATCACCCCCCTCATTCCGGGCGCCAATTGGTCGGAGCGGGAAGTGCGGGACATGATCGGGGTGGAGCCCGTGGGCCATCCCGACCCCCGCCGACTGGTCCTCCCGGACGATTGGCCCCAGGACCTCTACCCGCTGCGCAAAGACTTCCAGTACAACCGCCGCCCGGAACCCCTTCCCGAGGCGAAACCCGATCTGAGGCGCCCGCCCAAAGACAGCTCGGTCCTGCCCATTGGCCCCTTCTTCCCGACCCTAGAGGAACCGGTCTTCATCAACCTCTTCGTGAATGGGGAACAAATCGTCGGCATGGACTACCGCGGGTTCTTCAACCATCGCGGGGTCGAGAAGATGGGCGAGGCTGCGCTGACCTACAATCAGGTGCCGTTCCTGGCGGAGCGAATCTGCGGGATCTGTGGTTTCGTGCACAGCACGGGTTACTGTCAAGCGGTCGAAGTGGCAGCCCAAATTCAGGTCCCCGCGCGTGCCCGCTATCTGCGCTCCCTGCTTCTGGAGGTGGAACGCATCCACAGCCACCTGCTTTGGGTCGGGTTGGCCTGTCATTTCATCGGGTTCGACACCTTGTTCATGCAGGCCTGGCGGATCCGCGAACCCTTGATGTGGCTGACGGAATTCATCACCGGCAACCGCAAGACCTACGGCATGAACCTAATCGGCGGAGTGTCTCGGGATCTACCGGAGGGAGCGGAGGCCCGCCTCGTCACCGTCATCGACAAGATTGAAAAGGAGGCCACGGCCGCGGTTGACGCCATCCTCGGAGACGGCTCGTTGCGGGCGCGTCTGCAACGCTCTGGGGTCCTCTCGCCCGAGCAGGCCAAGGCGTTTTGCGTTGTCGGACCGACCGCTCGCGGCTCGGGGCTTGCCCTTGACGCACGCGCGGATCACCCTTACGCCGCCTATGGAGAGCTGGACTTCCAGGTGTGCGTCGAAGAGGGCGGCGACAACTGGGCCCGCACGATGGTCCGCCTCCGCGAACTGATGGAATCCATCAAGATCGTCCGCCAAGTGTTGGCCAGGATGCCGAAGGGGCCGATCCTGGCCGAGGTCAAAGACATCCCCCCCAACCGAGAAGGGTTAAGTTCGGTGGAAGCCCCGCGAGGCGAGGTGCACCACTACGTGCTGACCGGCACCGGTCAACAGGCCTATCGTTGGCGCCTGCGCGCCCCGAGCTACGCCAACCTGCAGTCCATCCCCGCGATGCTTCAAGGCATGACCATTGCCGACGCGCCGATTAGCATCGGCAGCATCGATCCCTGCTTTTCGTGCACGGAGCGGGTCGCCGTGATCGACAAGCAATCGGGGCTGACCAGAGTATACGGCCAGGAGGAACTGCTCGAGCAGTATCGAGGGAGGTTCGCCTAGCAATGTTCGAGAATGTCATCAGCGAATTGAAAGAGGTTGTTTTTTGCCTGCGGGCTGGACAAGTCACACTGGGCTATCCGTTCCAGCCGCACCCGCCGGAACCAGGCTTCCGGGGCGTGCCTCGTTTGGACATGCAAAAGTGCATCGGTTGTGGTGCCTGTGCCAACGCTTGCGCTCCGCGCCTGATCACCCTCTCCGACCGGGACGGCTACCGCACAGTCGAATTTGATTTGGCCCGATGCACCAACTGCGCCCGCTGCCGGGATGTCTGTCCCGAGGAAGCCTTGACAATGTCTCAGCAATTCGAGACCGCAGCACCCTCGCTCAGGAATCTGCGCATCACCTTGCAACTCAGGCTGGTCTCTTGCCGGGAGTGCGGCGCGGTCATCGAGACGCAACGCATGGCGAGAAAAGTGTTGGGCAAACTCCCCGAGCCGCTCGGATTATCTCCGCAGGAGGTAAGCTGGCTAGACCTCTGCCTTGATTGCAAGCGCACTCGTGCCATGGCTGAGGCGGTGCTGGCAAAGGAAGTGCGATCATGACCAACCGGCTTCTCAATTGGTGCTTCAAGAAATCCATCTGGGTCTATCACGCGAATGCCGGCTCGTGCAATGGGTGTGACATCGAGATTCTGGACGTCCTGACGCCCTACTATGATTGCGAACGGTTCGGCATCAAGCTGGTCCACACGCCCCGCCACGCCGATGCCCTGTTGGTCACCGGTCCCGTCACACGCCAGGTGCGGGAGCGACTTCTCCGGCTCTACGATGCCGTGCCCGATCCCAAGCTTGTCTTCGCCGTGGGCAGCTGCGCGTCGGGCGGCGGAATCTGGTTCGACAGCTATGCCACTTGCGGAGGTCTGGACAAGGTCCTGCCCGTGAATATCTACATCCCGGGCTGCCCGCCCCGCCCCGAGGCAATCCTCTACGGAGTCGCCGAGGCACTGGGGTTGGTTCCCGCGCAGGTCGAAGCGCAGACGTATGTAGAGGCTTGAGACGTCTCGCTGGTTTCCGGCAGATCCGGTCATGATTTCACCGCGAACGCGGGCGCTCATTCCCACGAAGGAAGACCTATGGAGTGGACACAGCTACTGACCGGCGTCTTCTATACGATCGTCTTTCCAGGGTTTCTCTTTGCGTCAACGGTCGGCCTGCTCCTGACCTGGGTGGATCGCAAGGTCACCGCAATCGTCCAGAGTCGCGTTGGCCCGCCCTGGTTCCAACCCTATGCCGATATCGGCAAACTGCTGGCCAAGAAGATGTTCATCCCCCGCGGAAGCCAGGCGATAGGTTTTCTCGCCGCCCCGCTTCTGGCCGTGGCTGGCTCGACCTTGGCCACGGTCATTATTCTGCTGGCACTCCTTCACCCCGGATCGGATTTCGTCGGGGATCTGATTGTGCTGCTTTACCTTATGGTGCTGCCCTCCATCGCGCTGGTCATCGGGGGTGCCTCTTCGCGCAGCCCCTTCGGAGCGATCGGCGCCGGGCGTGAACTGAGCATGATCCTCAGCTACGAGCTGACTTTCCTTCTGTCCATCTTCACCGTGCTGATTAAGGTCCACTCCGTGCGCCTGAGCGACATCGTCGCTTACCAAGCCGCGCATGGGGCCATCCTCGGCAGCGTCTCGGGCTTCATCGCCTTCGTCGTTGCCATGTACAGTCTGATAGCAAAACTCGGCTATTTGCCCTTCGACATCGCAGAGGCCGACACCGAGCTGATCGGCGGACCGCTGGCCGAGTACTCCGGCAGCGGGTTGGCACTGTTCAAACTATCTCGGGCGATGATGTTCTTCTGTCTGCCCGTGTTGATGGTCATCCTCTTTCTGGGTGCGACCACCCCCACGGCGCTTTCGATCGCAGGATTCCTGCTCAAGCTCCTGGCTGTCCTGGTTCTCATCATCGTCGTGAAAATCACCCATGCCCGACTGAAACTGGACCAGGCCCTGCGGCTGTTCTGGGGGAATCTGCTGCTGGTCGCAATCGCCGGCGTAATCCTGGCGCTGGTTGGATGGTGAAGGATCAGTCATGCTCGCTCTCGCGACTTTCAGTATCCCGATTGTTGGCTCCTTCATAGCTCTGGCCGCGAACCGGATCTCCGCCTTCGTGCGCAATGCGCTGGCGGTGCTCTTTGCGCTGGCCACTTTCGCCTGCGCCCTGGCGCTGATCCCTTTGGCTGGGGAAGCCCGGCCGCTGACGCTCGGCCCATTCTTGCTCCCGGGGCTGAATCTGAATTTCGTCGTGGATGGCCTGGGAGTTTATGTGGCCGTGACCTCGTCGTTCATCGGTCTGCTCATCGTCCTGTACTCACTGGAGTATATGAAGGAATATGAGCACCAAGGGGAATACTATTTCCTGGTGGTCCTGTTCCTGGGCGCCATGATGGGATTGGTGCTTTCGGCCAACCTCCTGCTGGTCTACATCTTCTGGGAGATCACAGCCATTTGCTCCTGGCGATTGATCGGGTTCTACCGCAAGCGGGAGCACTTGCGCAATGCGGACATCGCGCTGCTGATCACCGTGTCGGGTTCCTTCTTCATGCTGGCCGGATTGGAAATGATCTGGCACCAGGCTGGAACGCTGGACCTAGCGGCGCTGCGCGGCCATCCCGTGAGCGACCTAGCCTTGACCTGCCTCTTCGCAGGCATCCTCGCCAAGTCCGCGCAAGTGCCTCTTCAGGTCTGGTTGCCAGGGGCCGGGGTGGCCCCCTCCACCGTGACCGCTCTGCTCCACGCCGCGGTGCTGGTGGTGATCGGAGTATTCGCCTTCGCACGGGTCATGGTGGGGACCCTCGGCCTGCCCCCCACTTGGCAACTCGTGACTTCGGCCCTGGCTGTCCTTACCCTCTTGGTTGCGGGCGCAGCGGCGCTGGTCGAGCATGACGCCAAGCGGATTCTGGCTTACTCGACCATTGCTCAACTTGCCTATGTCCTCTTGGGTCTCGCCAGCATGACATCTTTGGGCATCGCCGGAGCGCTGGTTTTCCTACTGGCCCACAGCCTGACCAAGGCAGGGTTGTTCCTTTGCGTGGGCATTATTGAACATCGGACTCACACCCGAGATATCCGAGAGCTCGGGGGCCTGATCAAGCGCATGCCGGTCACGGCCGTGGCCTTCATCCTTTGCGCCCTGACCATCGTCGGTCTTCCTCCGACGGCCGGTTTCTTTGGGAAGTTCATGATCATCCTGGGCGTCGTGCAGAGCGGGGGAGTGGTCTGGGCGATCCTGGCGGTTGTGGGAGCACTGATCAGCCTGCTGTACGCCCTGAGGCTCTTCAACGGGTTGTTCCTGGGGCAGGAACGTTGGCCCGAGATCACCGAGGGAACCCCAATAATGCTGGCAGTGGTCGGCACCTTCGCCGGGCTTTCTCTGGTCCTGGGCCTGGCCGCCGCACCGCTGCTCACCGTGGTGAACGGGGTCGTGTCGCAGATGTTGAGGTAAGGGACATGAATCGTCTTCTTCTGGTTCCGATCGTGCTTCCTACCCTGGCCGGCCTCGCCTGCCTGGCGCTCCCGAAGCGTGCAAAATGGATCCGGGAGCTCTTGACCCTGGCCAGCACGGCCATTACTCTGGCGCTCTCCGCCTACATCCTCTCAGTCGGGAATCTGCGCTTCACCCTCCCTTGGCTCAGGATGGGATCCAACCTGACCGTTCAATTCGATTTGCTGGGGGGCGCATTCGGAAGTTTCATCGTCCTCGCCGCCTCTCTTTTTGCCTTTCTCATCACACTGTACTCGCTGAAATACATGGCCGATCATCCCCGGCGGGTCGAGCACTACGCCTACCTGCTGCTGGCGCTGGGGATGACTGCCGGTGCGGCACTGGCGAACAATTTGATCGTGCTGCTCTTCTTTTGGGACGTCTTGGTGGTGCTGCTCTATGGGATGGTAACCATGGGAGGGGAGAAGGCGATCGAGGGCGCGAACAAGTCCTTGATCCTCATTGGAGCAGCTGACTTGGCGCTGTTGATGGGGATCGCCTTTCTCTGGAAGGCATCGGGCACGTTGACTCTGAGCGATCTCACGGCCAACCCATTGCCTCTCAGCGGATGGCTCGCCGTGACGGCTTATGTGCTCATCCTGGCCGGCGCGTTTGCCAAGGCAGGAGCCATGCCTTTGCACTCCTGGCTTCCGGCGATCTCCACCACGGCCCCGATACCCACTATGGCCTACTTGCCAGCTGCCTTGGACAAGCTGCTCGGGATTTACCTTCTGGCACGGATCTCGCTCAATCTTTTTGTGATGACCCCGGTCATGGGCTTGATTCTGATGGGCCTTGGCTCCATCTCGATCGTGGCCGCCCTGCTCATGGCCCTCATCCAACATGATTTCCGCAAGATGCTGGCGTTCCACGCCGTGTCACAAGTGGGTTATATGGTACTCGGCATTGGGACGGGGGTTCCCATCGGCGTGATTGGTGGGCTGTTCCACATGCTCAACAATGCGCTCTACAAGTGCTGCCTGTTCCTCTGCGGTGGATCGGTGGAGCGTCAGACGGGACGGACGGAATTCTCCCAGCTCGGCGGCCTGGCAGGGGCTATGCCGTGGACTTTTGCCGCCTGCCTGGTGGCGGCACTGTCGATTTCGGGTGTCCCACCTTTCAATGGGTTCGTGTCGAAATGGCTGATCTATCAAGGCATCCTGGAGCGCGGGGGGGCGCTTTTCCCGCTTTTCCTGCTTGCGGCTATGTTCGGATCCGCCCTGACGCTGGCTTCCTTCATGAAGATGCTCTATTCCCTGTTCTGGGGAGACCGACCCAAGGGCTTGGAACACGTGAAAGAATCCAGCGCTTCGATGGTCATCCCGGTGATCGTCCTAGCGGTCCTATGCGTGGCGTTCGGCGTCTTCTACGCGTGGCCCGTGAACGTTCTGATTCGCCCGATCCTGGGGCCGGCGGGGCGACTGGCGGTGATACCAGGGGTCTGGCAATCCGGGCTCGCAGCCCTGTTGCTCATCGTTAGCCTTCTGGTCGGCCTTCTCTTCTATGCCGTGGGCCGAGCGAGGGAAGCGGAGGTCTTCCTTGGAGGCGAGGCCCTGGACCCGGAAGTTTACCGGGTGCCAGGCACTCAGTTCTACGGTCCGATCCGGCGGCTGGGAGGGCTGAAACCCCTGTACGAGAGAGGCGAACGGGGCGCTTTCGACCTTTACGGCTACATGGTCAGAGCGTTGACTTGGACCTCCCAGGGACTGTACAGGTACCTCGACCAAGTGCTGGGTCGTTTCTACCGAGAGATATTGCCCGATCTGTTTAGCCGGATTGGCCAGATCTTGCGGGTGCTAAACACCGGGATGGTGCTTTCCTACGCGCTGTGGGTCGCCTATGCGGCAGGATTCTTCGTGTCCTGGCGGTTGCCCGGGCAGGTGGGCCCTCTGACGGCGGCCCGGGTCCTCGCCTGCGTGGGCATGTTCGGCTGGGGGCTTCTCGCGCTGGTCGAAACCGACCTCCGAAATTTCCTGGGTTTGGCCGTCAGCAGCCAACTGGGCTTTGTCTTGCTTGGGGCCACCATCTCGTGGACCGCGGCTCTCGCCCACTTCGTCTTGGCCGGGGTCGCATTCGCAGCCCTCTTCCTATGCTGCGGGTCGATCCGCCGGTCGCGAATGACCTCCGAGATTGACGCCCTCGACGGTCTAGCAGGGCAAATGCCAGGCCGAGTTCTGGCGTTCCTGATCGCGGCCTTGTGGTTATCGGGCCTCCCGCCCTTCGGCAGCTTCTTCAGCAAGTACCTAATCGGGGTGGCGGTCGAGGAGATCAGCCCTTTGTACTCCGTGATGATTGCGGCCGCCGCCATTCTGACCCTGGGGTATTTCCTGCGGCCGTTGAGATCCTTCCTGCACACTGGCGACTGAACGACCCACGATCACTTCAAGCCGTGGCTCCAGTCGGAGCCTCTGCGAAGTGGCCGTTGAACCTTCGCGGGAGGTTGAGAAACCAAAGGCCCCCCTTCGGGTCCCCCTCGACCAGTCGACCAAGGCGATCGAGAGGGTTGTAGCAGGTGAGACTCGTAGATCTTGCCTGTTCGCCTCTTTCCACAAAGGCATGACCGGCACCGGTATACTGGAGGCCCTGCGCAACAGGCTCGAGGCCAGGAAGGCCGTGATCTTGGGTGTCGGCAACCCATTGCGCGGTGACGACGGCTTCGGACCGTCCCTGGTGAAACGGTTGCAGGGCAATGTGCGCGCGACCGTCATAAATGCGGAGGAGGTCCCCGAGAACTATCTGGGCACGGTCGTGGCCGCCGATCCTCAGGTGGTGATGATCGTCGATGCGGTGGAATTGGGCCTCCAACCCGGGGATGTGGCGATCGTTGAGGCGGACGACCTCGGCGGGACGGCTCTGTCCACACACAGTGCCAGCCTAAGCCTCTCTGCTCGTTTCATCCAGAGCGAGACCCACGCGGAAGTTTTTCTCCTGGGAGTGCAGCCCCTCGCAACAGTCGTCGGCGCCACCCTGAGCCCTCCGGTCGAGGCGGCCATCGACTTGCTGCAGAGGCTGCTTCAACAACTATTGCCCAGTAATCCCTCAAGCGACCTCGAAGATTCTGGAAGAGAGAACCACCCAGGCGCAAGCCGCTCCGAGCCCCAGGACGCCTGCTGATCCAGGAACTCATCGTTGACCGGAAGGTCCACGGCCGGAGTCGATGGTTGACGGCTCCCTCCCACGGCGCTCCGCCTGGGTGGCAGACCCTACGCAACGGGGCGCGATCTCAGTGGATTTCCGATCCCGCGCCTCGGTTGGGCCGCCTTCCTGCCCCCGGAGGGCCAGAGGCATGGGGGGTCGAATGCCGTCCCCGAGGGTGTCATCCGTTTTTGCTGGCTTGCGTCGCAGCGCGGACCGGAATGCGCCAGCCCCCCAGGGCCAGGAGGCTGAACCCCGCCAGGCGGAGCCCCGAGCTCACCCACAAACCTCCACCAATGCCGATCCAATCGGAAAGGGCCGTGCCGGCGATGGGGCCGAGGAACGTAGCCACATACTGCAGGGTCTGCGCGACGGCAACGAAGGTGGGGGCGTGTTCGAATGGAACGGTCGACATCAACTCATCGAAAAAGACCAAGTCCTGTCCAGCTTGAAACACCCCGGAGAGTCCCGCGTAAGCCGCCACGAGGCCCACGTTTACCGTCAAGGCCGTCAAGGCCGGATAGACCGCGAGAGCAAGGGAGGTGACCAGCAACACGAAGCGCGTGCCCCTTCTCCGCGACTGGCGCGCCCAATACAAGTAAGCCACGAACAGAACGGCGGACTGGGCCGTGTTGATCACGCCGATCCACGCGTCGCTGGCCTGTACGGTGCGAACATAGTACAGGGGGAAAAGGGGGGTGGCTAGGGCTGTCCCACACAAGTAGACGAAGCGCCGCGCGTTGAACTGAACAAATGGCTGTTCTCCTTTCACCAGAGAGAACAAATTGCGGAGGCGGTTTCGTAAGCCTGTACGCTCCCCGGGCGAAGGCTGTCTTGGGGGTTCCTCGAGCTCGATCCGTTCCGAGAAGTAATAGCTGACCAGACCCCCAATCGACAGCAAGAGAAAAGCCAGTTGGTAGTTGAACGGGAAGCCGATCCGGTCGAGCAGCCCTCCCACGCCAGCAATTCCAAGGGTCGTGGTCAGGCCGAGGATAGACCAACGCCGACTCAGCAAGTCGTATCTTCCGCCCGAACCCGCGACGGCATTCATGACCACGTTGAATGCCACGCTGACCACCGTCTGTGGCAGGGTTACTACCGCCCAGACCCCGAGAATGGCCAGGACCAGGTGCTCACGTGGCACAAGAAAGGGCAACACTCCAGTGGCGGCATAGCCCATCGTTGATAGCAAGCGGGTGAGGCCGTACCAGTGAGTGGAATTCCGCTGCTGCTGAAGGAAGTGCCCAGCCGCAATTCCAAGCAGGAGCCCGGTGATCGCGGGCATTGATGTGAGGAGGCCCACCTGCAGGTTGGAGGCCCCCAGGCGGGCGAGGAAGACAGGCAGGAAGGGTGCCGCCGCGGTCGCCAAACCAACCCCCACGGCATCAAACTGGACGAGGAGGAAATTTCGTTTCTGCTTTGGCGAGGCCTCGGCAGGTGCAAGGGAGAGATTAGGAAACCGCAATGTTGTCCACCGCTGACACAGCTCAGCCCGGCAGCATCCGGGCTGAGCCTGCGAGCAGGCCAGGAGATCTTAGGTCCCCTGCGTGCCACCCGGTCCCCGGGCACTATCGACGGGTTGGATCCGTCAGGATCGTGCCCACGCGTCTCGAACCTGGGAGAACCGGGGCAGGAGAGGATCCCGGCCAGACCCTTTCTTCGGAAGGATTTTATTCTTCGTGTGAGGCGCTCGACATTATAGGAGGGCCGTCGCCCCTGGTCAACCGACGGCCCGTCAGGGTGCGTAGCGTCCGGTCGGCTCTTGCCGGATCCCCTCGAAGCCGTCTGGATGAGCTCATGCCGCTCCGCCGGTCGAGAAGCATCCTGTCCCAGGCCGACGTGCGGCCTGGCGAGACGGGGCCCTGTGGGCACAGGGCGGTCCGGTTGGGGTTACGGGACAAGCACTTGCGGGTTCAGCCGAGAGTCCCGCGAGCGAGCCGCGCCATTGTCTCAAAAAGCTTCAGCACTCCCTCACCCGTCAGCGCGCTGGTCTCCAGGTAGTCGGCACCTACGGAATCCGCATAGTCGAGGGCCTGCGGGATCTTCGGCGGGCCACCCCAGGAGGGTTGCGGCCCACGTCCATTTCTTGGCAGAAGATCTACTTTGTTGGCAACCACCGCAAATCTCTGGCTGGGGACAACCGCAAGAATCTCGTCCCTCCACCGCGTCAGGTTGGCCAGGCTCTCCGGCTTTGTCGCATCAAAGACGAGCGCGGCGCAGCGGCTACCTCGATAGAGTCCGGACCGGACGACTTGAAACCTTTCTTGTCCTGCCATGTCCCAAATGGAGAGCTTCACGGGTCCGGTCGCGAGCATCACCATCTTGCTTTGAAAGTCTACTCCGATAGTTTCGATTCGCGAAACCTCGAATCTGCCCTCGCAGTGTCGTCGAATGAGCGAGGTCTTGCCAACCTCGCCATCTCCTGCGAATATCACCTTCAGGGCTCGAGGGGATGTCATCTGCGCCCCTGGATTCCTGCCTAGTGCGGCGCGTCGAGGTAGAACATGTGTGGTAGGACGAGCGCTTCCGCATCCACCGGCTGCCGATGGAGAAGGTAGCGATTGGCTCTTTCAAACAGCCGATGGATCTCCTCGAGCGTCTGGAGCTGCTTCGCGGCAGGTTCATTGCTGAAGAGGGCCATGAGCGTGGTGAGGTCGCCGGTCACGAAGCAAAGCCACTGTCCACCCTCAATGAGGGTGGAACGCATCCCCGCCCCGAAGATTTCTTTCGTGGCGGAGCGATAGGAGGAAAGCATGGGGACAACTATTTCGGGATCAATCTCGAATTTCCCAATCGTTTGCAAGGGCATTCCCGTCTCACTCTCGTAGATGGCGTAGCCCAAGACGCGCGCGGCATGCTGCTGCCGGATGAGAATGCTCTTGCCTTCCAAGGCCTTCGCATGCCAGTCCTCGGAACCCACCGCGTTCTCCATCCATGTCTCGACGGCCTGTTTCTCCCGCTGGTAGTGAGCGTAGAGTTCTTGAAACTGCAACCGATTCACGGAACCCGTAGCGAATTCCTCCGCCAGCTTGTTGACCTTGACCTGGATCTTCTCCAGATAGTCGCGTGCTCCGGCGAGGGCTGCGCTCCGGCTGGAGAGGATAGTGCGCTCCGCGGGTTCGCCAGGCTTGCCCGACGGGATCTGGGACGGTACCGAAATGGGCATGGGTTCCTCCCCCCGAAGGGAGTCGGAGGCAGACGAATCCGGTCCCGCATCCTCGCGCAGCCTTCCGTCACCGGTCTCGCCTCCCGCCGAAACACCCGGCACCGACTCGCTGACCACCTGGTCGCCCGTCTCGATTTCTCTCCTCGCTTTGCTCGCCTCCGGTTGCGGCTCGCTCTGGGCTGGCTTGCGGGGACCGGAGGGGAGACGGCCCGGCAGCGCGATTGTAGCTGCCGAAATGCGGATGGTCACCGCCTCGGCCGTCGGACGCACCGGATCCGGGGACTTCTTCTTCGATCGTCTAGAGAAAAGGCGCTGGAGGATGGTGGGCATGGCAAACCTGCCTGCCGGAGCGGGCAATCCGCATTATACAATGCTGGTTCCCTGGATCATTACAATTTGCAGGGACGCAGGGAAACAGTACTCCCACTGCAACTTTTGACCCCTGAAGATTCCGTATTCCGCCCGAAGAGAATCTTGCACACGCCGTGCCTAAACCTTGTGTCGCCAGGGGACTCCACAAGGAACCTCAGCCGCGGCGCAAGAAACGAGGAATCGGGTCCCTGCCAGGATCCTCCTGCCCGCCTCGAGAGACTTGAAACTCAGGAGCAGCTCCTTCCATTGGCTGCCCTGGCCGAGCATCCTCCTCATCCGAAGGTGAGATTCGCAACTTGTTCGCCAGCATCTTTCCCCGCATAATCGGGCCAACGCCCTGGTTTGGCGAGGCCCGGTTTGGGCGGGCGAGAGATTGGAGGCAAGAAATGCCCACATCGATACCACGTCGAACCTTCCTGCGCCTCCTGGCACTCGGTGTCGGCAGCGCCGCCTGCTCGAGAATGGGCAGCGCGCTAGAGGCGGTCACCCCCTCACCTTCACGCACGGCCGTTGGTTCAGCGCCCACCGCCTCCTTGGCCAGCCATGTCGGCCCCCCTCCCTCCCCGGTCCCTTCTCCGATTCCTGCGACCGCCACGTCCGTGCCCCTGCCCGACCTAGTCGTTGCCCGAGGCGGCACGCCGGAAGCGATGGTGCAGCGGGCGCTCTCCGCGCTCGGAGGGGCCAGTCGCTTCGTCCGTCCAGGCGCGAACGTAATCATCAAGCCCAACATTTGCGTGAACTACCGCACCTACGACTACGCCGCCACGACCAACCCGTGGGTGGTGGGTGAACTCGTGCGGCAATGCCGGGCGGCAGGGGCTTCTCGGGTTCGCGTCATGGACTTCCCGTTTGGAGGGGATGCTCCCACCGCCTACATTAAGAGTGGGATCCAGGATCAAGTGGTCGCGGCCGGGGGAGAGATGGAGTATATGCCCTCCTATAAGTTCGTGAAGGTCGATCTGCCCGCCGCCAAAGACCTGCACACGTGCCAGATCTTCGATGACATCCTGAATGCTGACGTCCTGATCAATGTGCCCATCGCCAAAGATCACAGCACGGCTGGCCTGACCTTGGGCATGAAGAATCTGATGGGAACCATATTGGATCGATCCGTGATGCATGTCGATGCAGCTGCAAGGATGGGCCAAAGGCTGGCCGACCTTGCCGGCCGAATTCGCCCCTCGCTCACCGTGATCGATGCGGTGAGAATCCTGGTCAAGGATGGGCCGCAGGGGGCCTACCTGTCGGACGTGCTCGAATTGGGCACCGTCATCATGAGCGCCGACATCGTGGCGGCAGACACCTACGCAACGGGCCTATTCCCTAATCGCACCGCCGACCAGCTGGCCTTCGCTCGGGCCCACGAAGGGATTGACGCCGCCGAAGCCATGGGGTTGGGTCGCAGCGACCTGGCGAGCCTGAAGATCGAGGAGATCTCGGTTGGCACCTAGCAGGGTCGCTCCGGGCCGCTGGAAACCGCGCCACTGGCTCATCCTTCGGCAGGTCGTTCAGGCCGCGGTCTTCCTCGCCTTCCTGGTCCTGATCGTGGGGGCCAAACGCGGCCTGCTTTCTCCGGAAATCGGCAACCTCCCCATTCGTCTGGATCCCCTCACCTCCTTGCTGACCTCCTTGGCTGGGCGGTTCCTGGTGCCTGGCCTCTTGCTGTCCCTCGGGATGGTGCTGCTGACCTTGCTGGCGGGCCGAGTTTGGTGCGGGTGGCTCTGCCCACTGGGAACGGTTCTCGATTTCTTCTCGTTTCGCTCACTGGCCCATCGCAGTGAAGGGCCGGCGGAGCGGTGGCGCCTCTTCAAGTACCTTCTCCTGGTCGCCCTTCTGCTCGCGGCCCTGCTCGGGAATCTAACCCTCGCCTTTCTGGACCCGCTCACGATTCTTATCCGAACCGTCACGACCGCGGTCTGGCCAGCCCTTGACCGTCTGGTCACGGGGCTGGAAGCCTTCCTCTATCCCGCGCCAATCTTTCAGGGCCCCCTCTCGGCCTTGGACAGCTTGATCCGGCCAGCCATTCTTCCGATCACACCGACAGCGGCCACCGATGTGTTTCTTTTCGCCGGAGTCTTCGCCGCCATTGTCGGCCTCAACGTCATCGCGCATCGTTTCTGGTGCCGCTACCTTTGTCCTCTGGGAGGATTGCTCGGGCTCATGGCCAAGGTGTCCCTCGTGCGGCGCAAGGTGAGCGGCGAGTGCAACCAGTGCGCGGCTTGCGCCCGGGTCTGCCCGACGGGCACGATCGACCCCCAGCGCAACTTTAGCAGCGATCCTTCCGAATGCACGATGTGTCTGGAGTGCCTGGCCGCGTGCCCACGGGGAGGGATTCGGTTCACGCCCGAACTGTCGATCAGCCCATGGCGGGAGTACGACCCGAAGCGAAGAGAGGTGCTGCTCAGCCTGGGGGCAGCGGTAGTCTGGGTGAGCCTGCTGAATGCCGAGTCGGTGACGAGACCGCCTGCGGCTCACCGGATCCGGCCCCCCGGTGTTGATGAAGCGACCCTTCTCGAGCGCTGTATCCGTTGTGGGATCTGCTCGCGCACCTGCCCGACCGGGGCGATCCACCCCGCCCTTTCTCAAGCAGGGCTGGATGGATTTTGGACCCCGGTCCTGATCCCCCGTCTGGGGTATTGCGACTACTCTTGCAACGCTTGTGGCCAAGCCTGTCCCACGCAGGCGATCCCCGCCCTTCCGCTCGACGAAAAGCGAGCCGCGGTGATCGGCTCGGCCTACATTGACAAGAATCGGTGCATTGTCTGGGCGGACGGAATGGAATGCATCGTGTGTCAGGAAATGTGCCCCATTCCGGACAAAGCCGTGGTGCTCCAGACGGCGGAGGTGACCCGCGCCGACGGGACCGCCGTTGTCCTCCAGAGACCCGAAGTCCTGCGCGACCGCTGCATCGGCTGTGGAATCTGCGAATACAAGTGCCCCGTCAACGGAGAGGCGGCAATCCGCGTTTATCTCCCGGACCGTATCCTCAACGGATAGGTCGAAACCCCGCGGGGGCTTTGGGGGGACGGGTCCCGCGGACGAGCTAGTCGCTGAAGATCAAGGTCACAATCTCGTGCGAGGCCACTTCGAAAGCCACCGAACGATCCGTGGCTTTCGCGAGCTCTTGAACCCGGCTCTCGTCCAAGCGGCTCCGCCAGCAGTGCTGGAAGGCGAACCCCAAGGAGAGGCGGACGAAGCGAGGGGTTGCGCCGATATTGTATCCACGGACCACCAGGCCTTCGCCCTGCTCGGGCAGCTTGATGGCGCTCACAACGAAGGCAGGTTCATCCACCTGGACGAGGCTGGCCGTCCACGGCAGGGATCCGGGGTGAATGGAAGTGCAGGTAGCCCGCAAGCCGGCCGCGAACGCACCGGCCTCCGGAAAAGCTGCCTCCCAAGATCCCTCATGGGGAATGACCGAATACTCGAATACGTGGGGGCCCAACAGCTGGGCCTCAGGGACCGCGAGACTCGGACCCGCCTGCCCCTTGCGGGTGCCCAAGTCGTCACGCGACAACCAGCCGACACAACGAAGCAGGGTCAGCGCGAGCTCTGTCTTACCATCTCGGCTGTGCAGCGCTTCGATTTCAGGGAGACCCCGATTGGCGAGCATGAGTCCAAAGTGACCATTGGTGATGTCCGTCCAAGCGCGTTGGGGCTTCTCAGGCCGCGGAGGCTCCACCCAAGACTCATCGCTCGGCGCCAGCTCAACGGGGCGTTCCACGACCTCGAAGTGACCGTCGGAGAACATGCTCTGGGCCTTCAGGGGCGCAGGGAAGTGGACCCGGAAGCGATGATCGCAAGCGGTATTGTCCACCTCGACCCGAAAATCCACCCGGGGAACGCCGCAGGTCAGATTCGCTTTCACCCCGATTCTCAGGGATGTCATCTTGCGACTGCGCCCGCTGCGGTTTTCCCCAAGGGAGATAGGGACGGACAGGTCAAGCGATAGGTGGACCGTTTGGGTTACCACTCCTCGCTCCACCCACGCGGACCTGATCCGGCTCCGGGCGCATTGAAGGTCACGGGGCGGAGGGCAATAGTCGTACAGATCGCCGCAGTCGCCGCCATCCACGAAACGGTTCAGGCCCCCGTACTCCACCCCGGTCCGCTTGTCTGTCACGGTGAAAGTTCCGTCTCGGGTGGAGGCTTCGACCCGAAGGTATTCATTCTCAACGCGGAAGGGTGGTTTTTCCGACCTGGTTCTCGAAGGGACGGGCCTCCGGGAGGCCGAGAGGACCCGTCCGACCCCAGGAATCTGAAGAAGCAGTTGCATTGCGGCCAGGGCCATCCCGAGTAGCGGGCGAGCGGGACCGAGATGAGGGCGCGGTCTATCCGCCTGCTTGGACTGCACCCAAAACGTTTTGTACCCAAATCCGGGAACCCCCTCCGCCAAAAAGGTCACCCGGGTGGCAGAGGCAGATCGAGCTTCGACCACAAAGGTGCTGAGGTCCTGCCGCTGCAGGTAGTCAGCGAGCCTCCGCTGACTCTCGCGCCAGGCCGCGAGGTCGGGCTGCCCCGTTTCCTCCATTGTCGCCTTGACGTGAAGTTCAGCCCCGCTCTCCTCGAAACGGACACGACGCAGCACCATCGGACCGACCCGACCATCGGGAATCATCCGGAGGGCATTGCGCAAGCCCGCCCGGTCCAGGGTCATGGCGATGAGTGCCCGATCCGACCCCTCGCCCCCTTGAAAGGGGACCTTGTGACCCGCTTGGTCGACCAGGTCAAACGGCCCAAGTCCCTCAGGTCGGAGGATCTCCACCTGGATCTCCTGGGTGCCCAGGCTGGAGGTTGGGTTGAAGACGACGATAGCACTCGCCGGGTTCGCGGCGCGGGTGTCCAGCCTAGCGGGGTTCGCCGTGTCGACCCACCCAGCGATCTCTTGCAGGCTCTGCCTTACCATCTCCTCAGCAATTTGCTCTACTTGATCGAAGCGCGGTCTCATTTCTCGATGAACCTGATCAATGGAAGTGCCGCAGATGGAGTCATGAGGCTGACACTCCAGCAGAAGGCGCCAAGCCTCGCGCAGAACCTGGGCGGGCCGGGCCAGCCCCGGTCCCGGGGCGGGGAGGCAGGCCGCAGCCCATTGGGCGCAGGCGCTCCAGGGTTCTGCCCACTTCTCGAGCAACATCTGGCAGGTCTCATTTCGTTGCTTGATCCATATCCGCGCTGACAGGACGCCGGGAAGCAGGGGATGCCGCTTCGACTCGCGGAGTTCGCCCCTCACGATTGGAATTTGGCCTCCCCGGCGAGCGAGGTCGCCCTGGATGGCGGCGAGGTAATTGGGCAAGCAGGAGTGAACTAGGACATCCCCGCTCCGCCTTGAACGAAACGAGGCCACGGCCTCCGAGGTTTGCGGGGAGGGTTCCATGTGGTCCGTTCCCAACATGAGCAGGAGATGCGACCCGGCGGAATGGGGCTGCAATGAATCCTGCAGGTCGCGCACCTCCGCCTGAAAGCGCTCGGGGTCATCCAAGGGCAGGGCGGCGCCGTTGCCATAGCCGTCCCGCAAGTAGGCGGTGAAGACCCTGGCTCCTCCCGCTGCCTCCCACCAGAGTTCACATGGTTCGTCTGCCAGCCCTCTTTGCACGCAGGCCGCAGGGATTCCGAATCCAAGCAGGATCTGCGGCATCTGACCAATATGGCCAAAGGTATCGGGCAGGTAGCCAACCTCCATCTTGGGCCCCAGGGCCCGACCCGTACGGTCCCCCTCCAACAGGTTGCGGACGATCGCCTCCGGGCTTACCAAGAACTCGTCGGGCAAGACATACCACGGGCCGGTCAAGAGGCGACCACTGCGAATGAGATCCGTGAGTTCGCCCCGGCGCTCCGGCCGAACCTGGAGGTAATCCTGCAGGGTAATCGTCTGTCCGTCCAGCATGAAATAACGGTAGTCCGGGTCCTTCTGAAAGAGGTCCAGCAGCCCATCCACGAGGTGTACCAACTTGAGCCGAAACTGCTGGAAAGTCAGGTACCACTCTCGATCCCAGTGTGTATGAGATACAAGATGGAGCGTAGCCATGGTCCTCCCAGGCAGGGTGCGTGTGGGCCGAGAACGAATCCCCCGCCGCTGTGACCGTTGCGCTTCGGATCTTTCCTGCGGCCGGCCAGGCTAGCGGCCCATGGGATTCCGAGCACGTTTCGTCTTGCAATCTCGGGTCCCCGGAGTTCTGGACCAACCCTCTGCCCCTGCCCGTTGCGCATCGTCCTGGCCGGGTATTCCTCGAGGATGCTCTCTGGGCGCTTGGTTGATTCGGAATCCCCGCTCTCCGCGGGAGCGGCGTGCCCCTTTGGGGGGTTGTCTATTCGGACCTACCGTGGAGTCTACCGGATCAGTCCCGATTCCCTCAAGGCCAGCGATACTTGGCGTGGGCTTCAATCGGGGCCTCGCGGCAGCAAGCGGTCGCGGAAAAGCTGGGCCGCTCGCACGTATCGCGAGGGAGGCTCCAAGCTTGGGATCCCGAGCCTCTCGTCTCAGGTGAGAGCCCCCCTTGGACTTGGGGTTGGGAAGGTTCACCGGTTGTTCGCGCCGAGCGCGGCCGAGATGCGGCCAAAATGCGGGGGCCATCCCCCTTCTGCCCAGGGCATGCCTTCCAAGGGAAAACGCAGCTGGTCAGCCCATTCCCCTCGGGCACGCCTGAGGCAGCCGTTGCCGCCTCCCGGTTGATTTGAGGATGAGCTGCGCCGTTGGCCTCATCTTCCCATCGACACGGTGAGAAGGCCCAGGCTCCCCGTGCAGACGACCGGCAGGCACCCCTCTCGCGGCTGTGATAGGATGCCTCCTGAAGGCCAGGACAGAGGAGGAGGAAGAGATGAGCCAGACGCCCCTCAGCGACATGCGCGTATTGGATCTCACTCGGCTGCTGCCGGGGCCCTACTGCAGCTTGCTCCTCGCTCACTTGGGCGCGGAGGTCATCAAGGTCGAGACACCGCGCATTGGGGATTACTCGCGCTACCTGCCTCCTGAGATTGGAGGGGACGCGCTCTTTGCCTCAGTCAATCGGGGGAAAAAGAGTGTCGCCCTGAACTACCGCAACCCGCGCGGGCGTCAGCTTCTTCTCGAACTGGTGCAGACGGCAGACGTGTTCTTAGAAGGCTTTCGTCCCGGCCGGGTGCGCCATTGGGAAATCGGCTACGATGACCTTCAGTCTTCGAACCAGCGGTTGATCTACTGCTCGCTTTCGGGGTACGGGCAGCAGGGCCCCTACTCGCAACGCGCCGGACACGACCTGAACTACATTGCCGCGGGAGGCTTGCTCGGGCTCAACGGCTCTGCGGATGGTCCGCCGATTCCACCCGGCGCCCAAATCGCCGACCTGGCTGGAGGGATGCTGGCGGCGATCGCGATTCTGGGCGCACTCCTGCGGCGCGAGCGCACGGGACGAGGAGAGTATCTTGATGTCGCCCTGCTGGATGCGGTGGTCTCGTGGGCGATGCCCATGGCTATCTCAGGCTACCTGCGCGGTGGTCCCGCGCCGGAGCGAGGGCGACTGCCGCTGGCGGGAGGCCTGCCATGCTACAACGTCTACCGTACCTCCGACGGAGGATATCTGGCGCTCGGGGCGCTCGAACCGCCCTTCTGGTCCGCCTTTTGCCAAGCGAGCGGTCACCCCGAGCTCCTGGGCCGCCAGTTTGATTACGAGGCGATCCCCTTGGTCGCGGAGCTGTTCGCAACCCGCTCGCAAACGGAGTGGCTTCGCGTCCTGGGCGAGCAGGACGCCTGCGTCGAGCCGGTCTTGTCAATTCCTCAGATGACAACGCATCCTCAGGTGGTCTCCCGCGGGCTGGTGATCCCGCCGGGCGAGCCATCCCTGGAGAACAGGGCGGAGTTGGGTTCCCCCCTGCATCTCGAAGGCTTACCCCGCCTCGGGGACCCCCCTGCCCTGGGGGCTCAGACGCGGGAGATCCTCGGGCAACTGGGATCCAGCCCTCAACAGTTGGAGGAACTCGAGGCAAGAGGAATCATCAGGTCCTCCTGAGGTCGATTCCGTCTGGGGAGGCCGAGTCTCCATGGCGGGCCCATGAGGCGACTCGGTTGTTCCCGGGGTCCGGCGAGAGTCAAAGCTGGTAAATCTCGGTGTATTTCTCTTGGAGGTAACTCAAATAGGGCTGGGCGCTCAATTCCTGACCTGTAGCGCGCCGGAGGAGTTCCAGCGGCTCGAACTTCCGGCCGAAAACGTGCACGTGCTGGCGCAGCCAGTCGAGCAATGAATCGAACCTCCCCTGCTCCATCTCCTCCCAGATCTGAGGGCAATCCTGCAAGGCCCTTTGGTAGAACTCCACGGAGATCAGGTTCCCCAGGGTGTAGGTGGGAAAGTATCCAATCGCGCCTCCGGACCAATGCACATCCTGGAGGATTCCCTGGGCATCATTGGGTGGGACGATCCCCAGATATTCGTCCATCTTCTGGTTCCAGGCAAGCGGAAGGTCCTTCACCCGCACCCTCCCCTCCAGCAACCCCTGCTCCAGCTCGAAGCGCACCATGATGTGGAGATTATAGGTAACCTCATCGGCGTCGACTCGGATCAGCGAAGGCCTCACTCGGTTGACTGCGCGGTAGAAATCCTCCAGTGAGACCTTGCTCAGCTGCGGAAAGCGCTCCTTCAGTCTGGGGAAGAAGAACTTCCAGAAGGGCCGGCTGCGCCCCACAAGGTTCTCCCAAAGCCGAGACTGCGACTCATGAAGGCCCAGGGAGGCGCCCCCTGCCAGGGGGGAGCGCTGCAACTTGCGATCGACGCCTTGCTCGTAGAGCGCATGCCCGCCTTCGTGAATGCTGCTGAACAGACCTGAGCTGAGGAGCTCTCCCTCCACCCGGGTCGTGATTCGCACATCGTCGTTGGAGAAGGAGGTGGTGAACGGATGAGCCGACCGGTCCTGGCGTCCGCGTCGAAAGTCGTAGCCCATCCGTTGCAAGACCTCGAGTCCGAATTCCCACTGAGGGGCGTCCTCGAATTCGCCGTGCAGGAATGAATCATCGACCCGATCTGCTCGTTCGGCAATTCTTTGCACTAAGTCTACCAGGGCGGGCCGTAGCTCTGCGAAAACGGCCCGGATCTGCGCCGTTTTCATCCCCGGTTCAAATGCCTCAAACAGGGGGTCGTAAATCGACTCATACGGCTCGAAGAAGCTTGCGTACTCCTGGCGCAACCCGACGATCTTCTCCAGGCTGGGCTCAAACTTGCTGAAGTCGGAAGTTGCCCTGGCCTCTTGCCAGATTTGATGAGCCAGAGCCGTGGCCTGCGAGAATTCCGAAACCCAGCGCGAGGGGACCCGCCTCTGCCGGTCATAGTCGCGTTGAGTCACCTTCACCAGACGTGCCTCGTCCGAATCCGGGTCCATTGCTTCCACTTCGGATTGCGCCGTCTGCAAGAGCTCTCCGATGTAGTCGCAGGTAAGCTTCTGGTGAGCGAGCCGGTCGATGGTTGCCATCTGCTGAGCTCGGGCCTCCACGGCCCCGGACGGCATATAGGTCTGGTGATCCCAGTCCAGCAGCGCAGAGACAGCCTGAAGATCGGCCACTTCGACCATTTGTTCTCGCAATTGATTCAATGCCCTTCCCATTCTGCCTCCCCGTGCGGGGATGTTCAATTGGCTCTCCAGCGTGGGCTCTGCCCTCGCAAGACAGCCAGGACCTCTTCGGCCACATCCCGGGCGGCTCTCTCCTGAGACTCAATTGTCTGGCCTGCGACATGGGGGGTGGCCACGACGAGCTCATGCGACAAGAGGGGATTCCGGCCAGGGGGTTCTTCGGCGAACACGTCGAGGCCAGCCCCCGCGAGCTTCCCCGAGTTGAGGGCGGTGAGCAACGCCCGCTCATCGATCAGGCCGCCCCGCGCGGTGCAAATCAGAAATGCCTCCGGCTTCATCAGCTTGAGACGAGTCGCGTCAAGCATTCCGCGCGTTTGGGCCGAAAGGGGAACATGTAGGCTGACGAAATCCGCCTGCCCCAGAAGCGCCTCGAGGCCAACCAGCTCAACGTCACCGGGCCGCGCCGAAAGGCGCGCGTAGACGGGATCGCATCCGAGGCAGCGCATGCCCAGCGCGCTGGCTCGCTGAGCCACGGCCAAGCCGATGCGGCCGAGGCCAATCAGGCCGAGCGACTTGCCCTGCAGCTCGATCCCGCGGATCTCCTCTTTGAGCCATCTTCCTCGCCGCAATCCCGCGTCAGCTCGGGGAATCTGGCGGGCGAGGGCAAACATCAGCCCGAGGGTATGTTCGGCAACAGCCACCGTGCTCGCGGCGGGAGAATTCACGACGATGATGCCGCGCTCGGTCGCCGCTGGCATGTCAATATTGTCAAGACCGACCCCGGCCCGCCCGATGACCTTCAGGCCAGGCGCAGCCGCCATCCGCTCTGCGGTGACCTGCGTGCGTCCCCGCACAATGAGCCCGTCGGCCGTGGCCAGCGCCTTCAGCAGTGGCGCCCCATCAATCCCAGGACGCAACTCGACCTGGGCAAACGGCTCAAGGATCTGGACTGCCACTGCTTCCAGCCGATCGGTGATCAAAACCTGCCATCGCTCAGCCACGTCAGTCTACCCTTGCGAACTGGCCCGACTTCCGTGCCGCTGGAAACTCGGCCAGGCGCATTCTACCAAAACAAAATGGTTCGCCGAACCCGTCTTCAAGCAAGAGGCGATGCTCGCAGTGAGGCGCCCGGAGGGAATGGAACCAGCAGGACCACGGGAAACGATGAGGGCTCGCCTGGAAATGGCGGTCTGCGTCCCCGGTAAGCGGCGGGGGTTACCGGATTTCCGCTAGGCTCGGTACCAGCAATTAGTCGCGAGCTCGCAAGTGGGGGAAGAGGACAACCTCGCGGATCGTGGATTGATCCGTCAGCAGCATGGTCAGCCGGTCGATTCCCATTCCGAAGCCGCCGCTGGGGGGCATACCGAAGCGCATCGCATTCAGATAGTCCTCATCCAACGGGTTACGCTCTTCATCCTCGGCGGCGTAAGTCCGTCCCATTTCCGTGAAGCGCAGCTCCTGATCGACGGGATCGTTCAGCTCGCTGAACGCGTTGCAGAGTTCCATTCCAGCCACAAAGCCCTCGAAGCGCTCTACGGTAGCCGGATCTCCGGGCTTGCTTTTGGCGAGGGGGGAAATGTCGCGCGGATAGTCGTAGACGAAAGTCGGCTGGATCAGTTTTGCCTCCACATAATGGCCCAGCAAGCTCTCGATCAGCTTGCCGCGACTCGCTCCTTCCTGCGGGGTGTGACCACGGGACCGCATTCGCTCGGCGAGCGATGCGGCAGTCGGGCAATCCTCGATATCGATCCCGGAGGCGCCACGGATGGCCTGGCGCAGCTCGACGCGTGTCCACGGGGGGGCGAGGTCGATGGCCTGCCCCTGGTAGCTGAGGGTGGTGCGGCCGAGCACCTTCCGGGCAACCTGAGAGACCAGCTCTTCGGTTAGCTCCATGACGTCCCGATAGTCCGCGTAGGCCCAGTAGAATTCAAGCATGGTGAATTCGGGGTTGTGTTTGAAGGAGACCCCCTCGTTTCGGAAGTCCCGCCCCAGTTCATATACGCGCTCATAGCCCCCGACGAGAAGCCGCTTCAGGTAGAGCTCGAAGGAGATCCGCAGATAGAGATCCTGGTGCAACTGGTTGTGGTGGGTGAGAAATGGCTTGGCTGCGGCCCCGCCGTAGGTCGGCTGCAGGATAGGCGTCTCGACCTCGATGAAGCCGTGATCATCAAGGAAATTGCGAACGGCCGAGATAATTCGGGCGCGGGTCCGGAAGATCTCCCGGACCCCGGCGTTGACCGCCAAGTCCGCATAGCGCTGGCGATAGCGTGCCTCCGGGTTGTCAAAAGCGGAGTGCACAACTTGCCTGCCCTCGACCACTTCCTCTTTTTGGGCCGGGAGCGGCGTGATCGACTTGGCGAGCAGGCGAACTTCTTGTACGTGCAACGTGGTTTCGCCGGTGCGGGTGGCGAAAAGGTAGCCGCGGGCCTCGATGAAGTCCCCCAAGTCATACAGGTCCACGAAGTCCTTGAGCGCGCCCGTCCCGAGTTCGTCCCTGCGAAGATAGATTTGAAGGCGCCCCTCGCCGTCTTCGAGGTGGGCAAAAATCGTCTTGCCCATGTCGCGCACGGCCCGCAGCCGACCCACCAAGGTTGCTTCGACCTTGGCCTCCTTGGGAGCCTCAGCGAACGCGCGCCGCGCCTGGCTGGTGGAATGCGTTCGATGCGCACTGCGCGGGTAGGGCTCAATTCCAAGTGCGCGCAGGTGCTCCAGCTTGGCGAGCCTGGATTTCTCGAGTTCAGTGAGCTCACGCATGCCATCTGGCTCCGCGCGGAGGTAGACAAGAAAGCCCCGGTTGATGGAACCGAAAGGGCTTGCCCCGCGCTGGGTCTTCTCGTCCGAGGACTACTTGATCTTCAGAATGTGGAAGTTCAGGACCCCTGCCGGCGCGCTGACCCGCACCTCGTCCCCCGGTTTACGGCCCAGGAGGGCCTGTCCCAAGGGAGACTCGTTCGAGATGCGGCCCTGCTTGGGATTGGCCTCGGCTGCGCCCACGATGGTGTAGGTTTCCTGCGGTTGGTTCTCCTCCTGGATGGTCACCGTGCTGCCGACATGCACGACCTCTTCTGGCCCTCCCTCCTCGATTAGGACAGCGTTGCTGAGGATGGCCTCCAACGTCAAGATGCGGCCCTCCACGAAGGCCTGCTCGTTCTTGGCGCTTTCGTACTCCGCGTTCTCGATGAGCTCGCCCCCCTCCATCGCGTCGTGCAGGCGTTCCGCAACCTCGGCGCGCCGCACGGTGCGCAGGTGCTCCAGCTCTTCTTCAAGCTTCCTCAGGCCCTCACGCGTGAGGAATGTGGGCTGATCGCTCATAGGCCCTCTGGCTCCCCTTGGTGGGCGGGTCATGACTCGCAGAGCACGGTCGCACGGCAAGCTCCCGCCGCCCTTTCACCGACCTGCGGGTCCAGACATAAACACGGACTGGGAGTATCTCTTCTCCCAGCCTTTGTAGGATGATATCACAACCCCTCGCGATCGGACAAGCCGCAGTCCCCAGCCCTGTCTCCAACACGGGCAAAAGGCGCAATCCGGGCCTATCTTCGCTTGACAATCCACGCCGGGGATGGGTACAATCACTTTGCCCAACAGAAGAAGACCCGAGGCAAAACCACGCCGAGATAGCTCAGTTGGTAGAGCACGCGACTGAAAATCGCGGTGTCCCCAGTTCGATTCTGGGTCTCGGCACTGGGCTGATCTGTGTCACCCTGCGGGCGTGGTTCAGCGGCAGAACGTCTCCTTGCCAAGGAGAAGATCGGGGGTTCGAATCCCCTCGCCCGCTCTGAGAACGACCCCAGGCGACGTCGCCAAGCGGTAAGGCAAGGGTCTGCAAAACCCTCATTCGCGGGTTCAAATCCCGCCGTCGCCTCCTGAACAGGGCGCATCGAGCGAGGGCGCATGGAGGTCTCAAGAACTGGGAGGGACCCCCAAGCGCCTTCTTCATTTCCCGATCTTCCTTATCGGCCCCCTTCCCGGGCCATGGCCCCGGGACCCACAGGATCGGGCCCCGATCCTGCTCCAGAGGCGGCCGGAAAACCGGCCGAGCCGCAAACCTCTCACGGGTCCTGCCGGTTGGCAGCCCCAGGGGGTTAGATTCGTCAATTGAGGGGAGATCTGAATGGGGTTAGCCTTTGTGGGAAATATCCAATTCCAGCTACCGAGGCGGACGCCATGGCCATGAGAATCACCGAGGAATGCATCTCTTGCGGTGCTTGCGAGCCGGAGTGCCCATCAAAATCGGTCTCGGAAGGTGACACCGTGTACCTGATCAACGCTGAGACCTGCGTCGAGTGCCAGGGCCACTATGACTCTCCGCATTGCGTCTCGGTTTGCCCAGTCGACTGCATCGTCAAGGCCTAGAGGCCAGGGGCCTCCCGGCGGGCGGGCCGCGGGGAGCGGAACCTTGCCAGCTCGGCAAGTCAGCTTGACGGGCTGGGGAATTGGTCCCAGCGGATCCACCAGAACGCGTGGAGCTTCCTGAGTTCCCTTCCTCAAGGCCCAGTCGCCTGGATCCGCCCACTTAGGCGGATCTCACTCTTTGTACGGAAGGCATTTCACCCTTGCGGGCCTGGGAAGGACCAATCGCCTTCCACAATCCCGCACGAATCGCGGTTTGAGAATCAGAGTTGCCCCTGCCTCGGTGGGGACCCGTCGAGTCTTCCGGCCGGCATGGGAAGGGAAGCCCCCGCGGGAGAAGGCGCTCCAGACCGCCCAAATCCCAGGAGCACGCATTGTCGTCTCCCAGTGCCCCGCTCCCTCCACCCCCAACCCAGGAGGAACATCACCCCAGTGCGTTTCTGGTCCCTCCTACCTTCGCCTTTCGCCTTCGCCCGGAAACTGAAGGGACGTTTTGGAGCCAAGCCAGGACCGCGAAATCGGCCAGGAAGGCGGTCTAGTGCAGCGCGCCGACCTCAGGCGGGCAGAGTTCCTCAACCAAACCACCGGCGGTTACTGCTACCCGAGGATGCCGGATTTCTCGAATGGGACTCGGATCACGACTTGCTGGTCCCGCTCCAGTTGAGTGAGCCTGCCACCAAGACGCAACGGTTTTTCGAAATCCCAGCACATTTGGGGAGGCGCGGCGAATTCCAGCTCTGGCTCTGCCGGCAGGGGGGGCTGGAAAAGCTCTCCGTGGGCCCACGCCCGCACGAGTCTGTCCCGGCGCCCTAAGGCCCAGGAAAGACGTAACCCCTCCACCCGCCCCAGGGAGGCAAGGGCTCGGCTGGGGCTGACTCCCGCAAGAGAGGTTCCTCCGCGCCGGATTCGGGACGGGGATCAGAAATCGACCGAGCCTGAACAAGAACCGCCGGGGCTCTCCCAACCAAGTCTAACCGGCCCAGGTGGGCCAGCTCGCGGGGAGCACATGCCCGGCTTCCGCCAACGGGCTGACCCGAGGGCATTTGCCCACGGAGGAGGCCGGTCATTGGAGCGGCGATCTGGGGGGCTTGGCGGGGAGGACGTCAGGTCGAGAGATCAGTACAGCATCACCTGGCGATTCGCGAGCAGTTCGCGCACCTGATGCACGTTCACCAGCCGTTCATTCAGGATCTCGATGACCTTCCTGCGGTCCGCTTCGGAAACGGTGCCATTGGTCCAGGTAATGCTTGCGGTGCAGATGAGAGGTTGATCCAGAGCGTGTCCGATCTGGGAGAGGATGTAGACGCTGGCCTCCTTTGCTCCCGGCACTTTCGCGACAATGTCCTGGGCCGCCAGCAGAGAGAGAACGTTGTAGATCTTGCCCACATGAGAGATCGGATTCTTGCCCGCGGTCGCCTCGAGGGAGGCGCTGCGGAATGGAGTGATTAGCCCGGTGACTCGATTCCCCCGACCGACCGATCCGTCATCACCCATCTCCGCCGAAGTTCCGGTGAGGGTCAGGTAGGCCTCGCCGGTCTCATCATTGTCGGCCATGTTGACGTCCACCTTCATCCGTCGCCGCTTGGTTAGCTTCTGGGCAAAGGCTTGTACCGATTCCTGTACGCTGTGCTTGGCTTCCAGGTACTCGGTCACGTCCTTCACCTGAGGCCCGATGAATGGAACGGCGCAGGTAAGCAGGATGTCGTCGCCTCGGCGCATGCCCATCACTTTCACGTCTTCGCCGATCGGGAACTGGTTGATCAGCTCACGGTTCAAATACTCCGCCGACTCAAACACGGCGGTTTCCACACTAGATCGCGGCCAGTGGGCACAGCCGAAGGACGTATCATTCGCCCGCACCTCCTCCACGGTGTGCATCAGCTCGCCGGATCCTCGTCCCGCAAAGCAGTCCACGACCATGTGCTTCTCTGGATCCAGGTAGCGCATCGTCTCGCGAACATGAGCCTTAGCCGCCTGGATGGCCAGGATGTCTAGCGGAATTTTGCGACCGTTGTATTCAGGGGTGCCACGCCCGGCGATCTGAATCCGGATCGGTCGTAGCAGTTCGCCATAGCCGAAACCAACTTCGACATCACCCGCCACCAGCTGCACCTTGTCGAAGTTGTGGTGCAGGGGAAGTCCCAGATTCGCCTCGCACCAGCGCGTGTATTCGACGGAAATCCGCTCGGCGATCCCGTCACAGAGCGAATCCGGGTGGCCGATTCCCTTGCGCTCGACGATTTCCACCGGGATATCCTCGATGAACCGACCGGTGGTCTCGGTGACCACGATGTTCCTTTCCATGCTGCCTCCATGAAGAAAAGGTTCGCGCCCCAATTCGTAAGAGGGGCGCGATCTCATGCGACAGCACCGCCTCTTATCTTCCAGAACGTCCCGTCCTGCCGGAATTGGCACCTTATCGTCCGGGGTCTGACGACAGGCTGCCGAGGCATCACAGGGCCGGTCCCTCCGCCTCTCTGGATAAGGGAGCCGTACAGTGTTCAATTGTGGAGCGAGTTTATCACACCTGAAAGGCCCATGTCAATTCATTCCGAGAACCCCGGGCGACGGCCTCCCTCCGGGGCCGGGTGCCCTCAGCGGCCGCGGAGAGGCGGCCTTGCGGTCCGAGACGCGACCCGCTCGCGCGTGGAGCCTAGCCGGTCCCCCAAGTTGGCAGACGCGGCATCGGCCAGCCCGCCAGGTGGAGACGCTGGGCAATTGCCGCCCGCAGCGCGAGGCGATCATCCCAAGGATATTCCACTTCGCCGAAGCACATGGACTGCTCGTGTCCCTTTCCGCAGACGATGACCAGATCCCCAGGCTCGGCGAGTTCCACCGCCGACAAGATCGCCTGGGAGCGGTCCGGAACGCTCCAGAAGTTTTTCCCTTCCACCCCACCTCTTCCCCGAGCGCCCGATGCCATCTCCGTCAGGATCTCCTTCACCTCTTCCGTGCGAGGATCCTCCGCAGTGAGCAGGGTGAAGTCGGCGAGGTCGACCGAGATCGCGGCCATCAAGCCGCGCTTTTCACGGTCGCGCAGTCCGGCCGAGCCAAACACCGCAATCACTCGGCCAGTGGTCAGGCCCCGGGCAGCTCCCAAGGCGGCCTTTAAGGCATTGGGAGTATGGGCAAAATCCACGATGGCTGTGAAGTCTTGGCCCAGGTCGATGAGCTCCATTCGTCCGGGCACAGACCGGAGGGCATGCACCCCCTCGGCGACCGTCTCCCGGGGTAGGCCCAACGCGCCTGCGGTCACCCCCACCGCCGCCAGCACATTGAACGCGTTGTGCGCGCCCAGCAAAGGGCTTTGAAGGGCGAATCTTGTGTCCAAGAACTGGACTTGCATCTGCAAGCCGGCCGGGCCGAGTCTTATGTCTGTCCCGCGAACCTGGCTGAGATCCGACCTGCCGTAGGAGAGGACCTCAACCGTCGATCGGGATTGCAGGAACTCAAACGAGGGATCCTCCCGGTTGAGCACCGCCAGCTTCCTGCAGGCGTATGGTTTGGGAGAGCTGTTGGCCAGACCGGCCAATAAGCCTGATTTCGCCTCACGGTAGGCCTCGAAGGAACTGTGGTAGTCAAGGTGCTCTCGGGTGATGTTCGTGACCGCGCCGATGTCGAACTCACAACCTTCAACTCGACGTTGGGCGAGGGCATGGGAGGTGACTTCCAGCACGCAATGGGTAATTCCAGCCTGAACCATGCGGGCCAAAAGGGCCTGGAGGTCCGGAGCCCCCGGAGTCGTCACGTGAAAACCCGTGTCCACGACCTCCCGGCCAATCAGGGCATGAACGGTACTGATCATCCCGGCCGAGACGCCCCCCTGCTTGAGAATCTCGAAGATCAGGCTGCAGGTTGTGGTCTTCCCGTCCGTGCCGGTTACCCCGATCATCACCATCTTGCGGGCCGGGAATCCCCACCAACCCGCCGCGAGAATGCTGAGCGCCCGGCGGGAATCGGGAACCCGAACGTAGGGAATCCCGAGATCCCCGATCCGCTCCTCCCCGACAACCGCACAAGCCCCTGCCTGGACGGCCTGCGGGATGAACCGATGGCCGTCTGCTCCGGACCCGGGGATGGCAACGAACAGCGAGCCGGGTAGAACGCGACGTGAGTCTTCCACCACCCCCGTCACGGGGCAATCCGGGAAGCTTCCCGCTGCCACCCCCGCCAATCCGGATAAGAGATCTCGCAGTTGACTTCCCATTCCGCCCAACTCCGATGGCCCAGGAGGAGGTTCCCCCTCTTCGGGTCGAGCCGAGTATAACCGTCCTGGAGGCACAGTCAAAAGGCTCCGGGCCTACTTCGCCTCGGAGCCGTTCAACTTGCGGGGAAAGTCATCAGCCCGGGTTATCCGGCAGATCCTGGAAACTCACGGCCTCCTGGCTCAGTGCAGAGACTCGCGAAGGCTGCCCAGTTGGCCAGCGACGGACCCGTCCAGCACGCGGTCTCCGATCCGGATCTTGAGGCCGCCCAGGATGGTGGGGTCCACGCGGAACGAGAGGGTCGCGCTGCCCCCCATGCGTGCCACCATGTCGCGGCGCACCATATCCTCTTCCGCCTCGGTGAGAGGCAGAGCGCTAACCACTTCCGCCGTGGCCCCCGGCAGGGTGGAGATGTCTTGAAGGACTTCCACTTTCCCATTTCGGACGCCGCTGAAGAAATTGTTGATCAATTCCCGCTGGCGTTGCTCGTCCAGCGCCTCTCCAATGAGTTTTTGGGCAGCCGCTATGGCCAAGCCCGCAATCTCTCCTCGCAGTTCCGCCAGGATGCGGTTGCGTTCGGCCTCGGCTTCTGCGGTGGCCGCTTTGCGCAGGTCTTCCAGTTCGCGCTGCGCGGCCGTGCGCATCTCCTGCATGATCGCGTCGGCGCGGTCGGTGGTGTCCTTCAGGCGCTGAGCCGCCTGCTGCTGGCCTTCGGCCAGAACCCGCGCGGCCTCCTTCTCCGCATTCGCCCGGGCCTCGGCCACCACGCGAGCGTCCCTCATGCTCTGAGCGATCTTCTGGCGCCGCGATTCCAGCATCTTAACCAGGGGCGGGTAGACCCACTTGCGCAGGACCACCAGCATGATCAGGAAATTGAGGATCTGTACCAGAAGGTAGCCGAGATTAATACCCAGTGCTTGCATACCTCTGCTCCTTACCGCAACCCGCAGGGACAGCAGGCGAGAGCCTTCACACGAAGAGAATCAACAGAGCCGCCACCAAAGCGTAGATGGCAATCGCCTCGCACAAAGCAATGGCCAGGATCATGTTGGTCTGCAACATGCCGGTCGCCTCCGGATTGCGCGCCATGCCCTGAAGCGCTCCATAGCCGATCAGGCCCACGCCGAGTCCGGCTCCAATTGCACCCGTCATGGCCAGCCCTGCACCCAAGAACCTAAGCCCTCGGATCAAGATCAGTGCGACTTCCGCCGTCATGGTGTCATGTCCTCCATGGGTTCGTTGGCTTGGCGGGACCCATCCGGGCCCGAGACCTCCCCAGCGGAATCAGGCGTCCGATCCATGGCCAGAAGTGGCCATGGACATGAAGATCAGCGTGAGCATTCCAAACACCAGGGCCTGGATGAGCCCGATCAGGAGTTCAAAAAGCAGGAGGCCTGACTGAGCGGCAACGGGAACGAGGCTCCCGACGACAATCAGCAAGACCGAACCCGCAAATAAATTCCCAAACAACCGGAAGGAGAACGAGATCACTCGGAAGAATTCTTGGAGCAGCTCCAGAAAACCGACGAACAGGTCGATCAGGCCGAGGAAAGGCTTGCGGAACAGATTCCTGAATTGGAAGAATTTGCTCAGGTAGCCAAAACCCTGGGAGCGAAAGCCCGTTACCTGGACCATGGTCATCACCACGAGGGCCAGAGCGATGGTGAAGTTCAAATCCGTGGAAGCCACCCGCACGTACGGGATCAGCGCGTAGCGTTCGGCCGTCCCGGCCCCGGATTCTGTTTTTACCAGAGCCTCGATCGGCCCCAACGTACGCACGAGGTAGCCGGTCTGGCCTGACTCGACGGGCACTACGCGCCCGAAGCTATCCACAAACGGGATGAGCTCCATCCAGTTCGCGAGCAACACCATCAGCACCGTCGTCGCCATGAACGGGAAGATGGCACGCGCCCACTTCCCGGCGGTTGATTCGGCAATTTGGTACAGCATCTCCAGGACCGCTTCCAGAGCACCAACGATGCCTCCCGGAATGCTGTCCTCGTCCTTGACCGCCCGCTGGAAAGCGACCACTAACCCAAGCAGTAGCAGGTCCACCAGGAAGGTGGCGATCAAGGTGTTGGTCAGGCCGATGGCCCCGACTATGGGAAGCGTGACCAGGGGCCGGCCGAGCCCCTCCGCGGCCAGCTCAATGCTGGGCCGAATGGGTGGAAAGAAGATCGCGCCTACGGTTCCCAAGAGGATGAACAGGAGGACGAACCATCTGGCCGTTCCCCATCTCCATCTTTTCAATTCAGGTTTGTTTGAGGTTGCAGCAGTCATCCTCTCCCACCCCGTCTGGGCCCCTTGACCGAGCCGGGTCCGATCGGCGCGCGGTCCGATAGACGATGCGAGTGATAAGTAGTAACGTGATTGGGAAGCTGGCCAGGACAAACAGGATCATGAAACTCGGTCGCGTACCCAGGCGAAGGTCCAGCCACAATCCTCCGCCCACGGCGACCGCCAGAACCGCAAAGGTGACCAGGGCTACCCGGACGATCGTCCGGGCAATCCGACCCCAGATCTCGGAACCATCCGGACGGCGCCTTGCGCTTTTCTCCTCCGCTCCAACGTTGCTCATTTGAACACAATGCCATCACTCGGTCAATCGGGAGGAGCGAACTCTCTGAACAGCCACAACCATCGCAGGCTAGAACAGCACGCGGGCGGCACCCATGGCCCAGCCAAACCAAGGTCCCGAAACCACCCCAACCACAAGGATACCAGCAATCGTCAGGCCCAAGGCCCAGCGAGCGGGAACCGGGATCGGCATCGGCTTGCCCTCGTCCTCAGACGGGAAGAGGTAGACCACCTTGAGAACAATCAGGTAGTAATACAGCCCAACAATTGAGTTGAGGACCCCCACGATGGCGAGCCAAACCAGGCCCGACTGCACGGCAGCAGCGAAAACAAACACCTTGCCCACAAATCCCGCAAAGGGAGGTATCCCGGCCAGCGAGAGCAAAGACACGAGCAGGGCCAGGGCCAGTCCTGGGGACCGGCGGCTCAGTCCGGCAAAGCGGGCGACGTCATCCGATCCCACGGTTCGGGAGACCACAATCACAATGGCAAAGGCGGCCAAGTTCGTGATGACATAGGCCGCCAAATAGAAGATGGTCCCCGCCAGGCCCAGAGAGGAGAGAGCCGCCAAGCCCACTAAAGCATAGCCCGCATGGGCAATGGAGGAGTAGGCCAGTAGCCGCTTCAGGTTCTGCTGCGCCAGAGCCAGGATGTTGCCAAGAGTCATGCTGGCCACCGCCATGGCGGCAATGAGCGCTCCCCAGTACGGGGTAATAACCGGGGTGAAGACGCTGAGCATGACCCGCGCCAGCACCGCGAAACCCGCGGCTTTGGAGGCGGTGGAGATGAATGCTGTGATCGGGGTGGGCGCCCCTTCGTAGACATCCGGAGCCCAGAAATGAAACGGGACGGCCGAGACCTTGAAACCGAAACCGACCAGCACCAGGACCGCTGAGCCCACCCAGAGAGTGAGAGGCAGGTGACCGCTTGCCGTTGCCTTCGCGATTCCGACCAGGCTTGTTTCCCCCGAGAACCCATATAACCAGCTGAAGCCGAAGAGCATGACAGCCGAGGCCGCGGCCCCGAACAGGAAGTACTTGAGGCCGGCCTCAACCGATCGTCTCTCCCCCCGGAAATAGCCCGAAAGCAGATACAAGGGAATGGAGGTCGTCTCGATCGCCAGGTAGAGCATGACCAGGTCACTCGAGCCGGCCATGAGATCCATGCCGAGTGTCGAGACCAACATCAAGCCATAGTACTCTCCCCGGTCCCCAACCCCCGGCACGTCCATCGAGATCAGGGCCGTGATCATGGAGGCAAACAACACGATGAGGCGGAATCCGTGCGCCAGCGCGTCGGAGCGGAGCATGCTGCCAAAGATCTGGGCTGGGCCGGGAAGCAGAGATGCAAACAGGGATGAGATAAAAATGATCGCCAGCCCCGCCGCGGTGACCTGTCCCAGCCGCCGGCCCCCACGGGATCCCAAGAGGAGATCGAGGGCCATGACCAATACGGCCAGAAGGAGGATCGCAATCTCAGGAAAGAGCGCAAGCAGTCCGGGCATCACGGCGCATTTCCTCGGGCCAAGCAGAAGCGGCCCGCTCCAACCGCAAGCTTTTCCAAGGTCATCCTAGGCCCCCAGAAGCTTCATTACGCCGGCAACGCCCGACTGAACGAGGGGGGCCATCCAGGTCGGGTAGAGCCCCAGCGCGAGCAGGATAAAGGCCAGCAGCCCGAGCGCGATCTTGTCCAACACAGTGATATCCCCGACCTGCTGCTCCAATTCCGCCGGCATGGTGCCGAAGAACACCCGGCGGATCAAGAGCAGGATGTAGGCCGCGGTAACCACAACCCCGACGGAGGCCACGATGGCCACCAGGGGATATCTTTGCCAGACCCCCAAGAGAAGAGGGAACTCCGCCACGAAGCCTGAGAGTCCAGGCATCCCCATGGAGGCCAAGCCTCCCAGGATAAAGGCAATGGCTGCCAGGGGCATCTTTTTGGCAAACCCGCCAAGTTTGGGGATCTCCCGGGTGTGGGCACGGTCGTACACCATGCCCACCACAGCAAAGAAAAGGGCGGTCATCACGCCGTGGGAGAACATTTGCAATCCTGCCCCCAAGTACCCGATCTGGGAGAGAGAGGCCAACCCAAGCATGACCAGCCCCATGTGCGAGACCGAGGAAAACCCAATGACATATTTCAGGTCGGTTTGCCCCATTGCGATCAGCGAGGCATAGATCACATTGATGAGAGCTAGGAGAATAACCCAGGACAGGTGAAAGCGAGCCCCCTCCGGCAGGAGCATGATCCCCACCCGCAAGGCGGCAAAAGCACCCAGGTTCTTCAGCACCCCCGCGTGGAACATCGAAGCCGCGGTAGGCGCCGCCGCGTAGCCGTCGGGGCTCCAGTTGTGGAAGGGAAATAGGCCTCCCAGCACGGCAAACCCCAGAAAGACCACCGGGAACCAGAGCCGCTGGAACGCAGTGGTGAACCCGGCATGCTCCAGATCCAGCATGTCGAAAGTGTGCAGTCCCGAGGCGAAATACATGGCCAGGGCACCGACCAGCGCCAGCATGGAACCCACGAAGAGATACAACGTGAGCTTCATGGCGGCATCTTCGCGCTTCTTGGGCCAGCCCCAAAGGGAGATCAGCAGATACATGGGGAAGACCGCCAGCTCATAAAAAAAGAAGAGTTGGAAGAGATCTAGCGAAACAAAGGCGCCGAAAACGCCCGTAGCCAAGATGAAAAGGAAGGCAAAGAACTCGCGCGGTCGTTCTTCCATGCCCCACGAAATGAGCACGCCGGTGAACATGACCAGCCCGGTCAGCAACACGAGCGGCAGGTTGAGCCCATTCACCCCGACGTGATACGAAATCCCCCATTCGGGCACCCAGGGCACTTTTTCGACAAACTGGTACCCGGCGGCGTGGGTGTCGTAGGAGAAGTAGGTGACCACCGAAAGGGCCAGAGCCAGCACGGCACCGGCCAAGGCCGTCCCGCGAATCGCCCGCTTCCTCTCTGCCGGCAGGAGCAGGATGATGAGACCTGTGACAATGGGTGTGAAAACGATAACACTGAGAATCGGAAACGTCATCCGGCTACCTCACCTACTCGGCCCTGTGCCGATCGGCTTTGCGGCCCCTCGCAGGGTTCTTGCTACTCCCTCAACCACCGCTCTCGACTTTCCCGATCGTCTCTACCCAATCAAACGGGTCACCGCTGCATTGATCATGTTCAGGATCCAGGCTGGCCAAATCCCAATGGCCAGCATTAGGATCATCAGGGGCGAAATCGCGAGCACTTCGCGCGCACCCATCTCCAAAGAGTGGCCCTGCCAGTGAGGGTTGACGGGGCCGTACAAGACCTTCTGAACCGCTTTGAGGATGTAGGCCCCCGTGATAAGCAACCCGATCATCCCGATCGCGGTATAGAGGGTCAAAATCGGCCAACTCCCTCGCACCACCAAGAACTCGGAGATGAAGCCACCCAGACCCGGGAGACCGAGGGATCCCATCGAGGTGAAGATGAGAATCCCGCCGTACACAGGGGCTAGTGGAAACAGCCCCCCATAGTCGTTGAGTTGCCTGGTGTGAGTGCGTTCGTAAAGCACCCCCACTAGCAGGAACATGCCGGCCGCACTCAACCCGTGGTTGAACATCTGCAGCACGGCCCCGTTCAGGGCCAGGACCGCATCGCTACTGGAGGCCGAGCCCCTTGCCCACGCGGCGGCAGCGATCCCCAGGACGACGAAGCCCATGTGGTTGACCGAAGAGTAGGCGACCAGGCGTTTGAAGTCTGTTTGCCCCCATGCGGCGAACGCTCCCAAAACGATCCCCACCACAGCCAGAGCCCCAAGCACTCCCGCAAAGTTGTGAGCCTCGACCGGATAGAGGGGCAGCACAAGCCGCAGGAACCCATACGCACCCAGCTTGAGCATCACCCCAGCCAGGATGATCGATCCGGCCGTCGGGGCCTCGGTATGCGCATCCGGGAGCCAGGTGTGGAAGGGCCAGATCGGGACCTTGATGGCGAAAGCAATGACGAAGGCCCAGAACGCCAGGATCTTGACCGTCCCCACCGGGATCCCAAATAGGGTGCCACTCAGCGAGGTCCATTGTGAATACAAGACCGGCAAGTCAAAGGAGCCCACCACCAGGCGGATCATCTGGATGGCTAGCAAGAGGCCGAGGGAGCCCCCCATCGTGTAGATCAAGAACTTGAGGGAGGCGTAATTGCGGTTCTCGCTTCCCCACTGATTGATGAGGAAGTACATGGGCACGAGGCCCGCCTCCCAGAAAACGAAAAAGAGCAGGAGGTCGAGGGAGAGAAACACACCCAGCAAGCCTGTTTCCAAGAGCAAGAACAGGGCCATGTAGCCGCGGATTTTTTCGCGGACGCTGAAGGAAATGAGGATCGCCAGGGGCGACAGCAGGGTCGTGAGCACGACCATCGGTACGGAGATGCCGTCCACTCCCAGGTGGTAGTTGGCTCCGATCGCCTGGTACCAAGGGACGAACTCCTGGAACTGGAAGCCCGGATCGGCCAGGTGATAGCCAAACCAAAGGAAAACGGAAAGGCCCAAGGGGACCAGGCTGCCGATGAAGGCGACCCAGCGAATGACCCTGACCTGCCCAGCGGGGACCAGGAGCACAAGCAAAGCTGCGGCGGTGGGCGTGAAGAGAATCAGGGTAAGCAGGTGTGCATTTAGGAAATCCATGCTCAAGACCCGGCCTCTGCCCTCCTAGCGACGGAAGGCCAGTAGGTAATATAGGACCGTGCTGGCGACCAACACGTTGATCAACACGAAGAGCAGATACTGCTGAACCCGGCCTGTCTGAACAACCTTCATCACACGACCGGCTCCCTTGGTTCCCCTGCCCACCAAGTCCCCGAAGCCGTTGACGATGGGCAAGTCAATGCCGTATCGAAAGGCCTTGCCTAGGCCAAAGGCGGCCCGAGCTATTGCATGCAGGAAGCCATCGATTACGCCCCGATCGAGCCAGAGATAGGTAAAGACCTCCCCAAACCACCTTGCCGGGCGAACCAGGGCCAAATCGTAGAATTCGTCGAAGAAGTACTTCCTGCGCAGCAGCGTATGGACTGGGCCGAGGGCCCGGGCCAGAGGATCCGGCACCGCGAGGGATTGTTTCCGGTAGAGCCACCATCCCAGAAAGAGCCCCGTGCCGGCGACCAGCACAGAAGTCAGGAGCGGAGTCCAGGCGAATGAAACCGTCTCGCCGAAGGCGGATCCTACAAATGCTCCAAACCAGTCGGGCACCAAGCCACCCAGAACGGGAAAATGCTCGGGAATGCCCACCCATCCGGCCGCCACGGAGAATACCGCGAGGAGAATGAGCGGCGCCGTCATGGTCCAGGGAGCCTCCTGAGCGTGCTCTGCCTCCGCCGTGCGAGGGGTTCCGAGGAAGGTCAGGGTGATCTGACGAGCGGTGTAGAAGGCGGTGAGGAGAGCCGCCGTGGCCAAAGTCAGGAAAACGGCCAGCTGCCCTCGCCCGAATGCTTCCGCCAGGATCTCATCTTTTGACCAGAATCCTGCGGTCAGGACCGGAAATCCAGAGAGCGCCAAGCCTCCCAAGAGAAAGGTCCAGAACGTGAGGGGCATTTTGCGGCGCAACCCACCCATATTCATCATGTCCTGGGGATCCAGATGGCGATTCTCGGTGTGCAGGACCCCATGCTCCATGCCATGGATCACGGCCCCCGATCCGAGGAAGAGCAGAGCTTTGAAAAAGGCATGCATCACCAGGTGAAACGCGGCCGCGACGTAGGCCCCCATTCCCACGGCGGCCACCATGAAGCCGAGCTGGGAAATCGTCGAGTAGGCCAGCACGCGCTTAATGTCATTCTGCGCGAGTGCAATCGTGGCCGCGAACAGCGCGCTAAACGCGCCCACAAAGGCGATGACGGTCAGGGTAGTCGGGGGGCCGTTCTGCAAGCCCAGGCGAAGCAGGGGAAAAGCCCGCAGGATCAGGTAGACGCCTGCCGAAACCATGGTGGCCGCATGGATCAGGGCGGACACAGGAGTGGGGCCTTCCATCGCATCGGGGAGCCACACGTGCAGCGGCCACTGGGCCGACTTGCCGATCGTCCCGGCGAAAAGAAGAAGCCCGGCCAATCCCGCGACCGAAAGGCCCGAGATGTAGGAAGGGCTCTGAGCCAGCCGTTGAAGGGTCGGCGGTGAGAACAGAACGCCGAAGGACAGTGAACCGGTCTCCGTGTACAAATAGGCCAGGCCCAGCAGCATGAAGACGTCCCCGATCCGCGTGGTCATGAAGGCCTTAACCGCGGCTCGCTTGGCGCTGTCCTTTCCGAACCAGAACCCGATCAGCAGATAGGAACATAAGCCCATAACCTCCCAACCGATGTACAGGGTGAGAAGATTGTCAGAGATCACGAGCAAGAGCATTCCAAACGCAAAAAGGGAGATAAAAGCAAAGAAGCGAGAATAAAGCGGCTCGACCGAGGGAATGCGATGGAGGCGCCCGTCCTTTCCCTGGATCACCGCCCCCTGAGGGGGAAGCCCCGGGACATCCTTCTCCCCGGGCGGTTGGCCAAAATTATGGTATCCGACACTGTAGACAAAAATGGCTAAGAGTGTCCAGGCAACGAAGAACAAGGTGACGGCGGAGAGAGGATCGACGAGAATCCCGATCGAGAAGACCCCCTCCCCAGTGGGGAACCAGGGCAGGGACGACTGAATGGGGTGGCTGGCCAGGTCCCGGGTACTGACCGCGACGACAAAAACGACCATCGAAAGGACCCACGAGACGCCCAGGAAGCCGATGGCCACCGTGTGACTCAAGGCTCGATCGCGGCGGGTTAGAAGCAGAATCAGGAAAAAGGCCAGGAGGGGCGGGAAGGGGACAAGCCAGGTCAGAAGTTCAGGGTGCATAGAGCTGCCTCAAACGCAAAACCATGCCCCAGCCCTTGAGCGAAGCCACGGTGGGATGCGCCCACAAGCCTCCTCCCTGAGCCCGCACCCTGCGGCATTTCCTCGGGCGAAGAGGCGGCACTAACCACGGAGGAGATCCGCCTGGTCCGCGTCGACGCTCCGCCTAAGGCGCGCAAAGGAGATGATGAGAGCCAAGCCGACTGCGGCTTCTGCCGCCGCCACCGCAAACACAACCACGACAAAGACCTGGCCCCCCATGCGGGCCGGGGCCAAGTACCTCCAAAAGGCCACCAAGTTCACATTGACCGCGTTGAGCATCAGCTCGATGCCCAACAGAATGGCGACCGAATTGCGCCGCGCCAGAACCCCAAATAGGCCCAGGCTGAAAAGGGCCGCAGAAAAAAACAGGTACCATGAGAGAGGAACCATCTTCTCCTCACCGCGGCAGGACGTCCCCCCTGCCCTCCCAGACGCTACTCGCTCTACTCGGACCGATTGCGATCGCCCGCAATTGTGACGGACCCGATCAGAGCCGCCAGCAAAAGGACCGAGGCCACCTCGAAGGGGACCACATATTGATCGGGAGAAACAAGGGCTGTCCCCAGGGCGACCAATGCGTCCGTGGCGGGCAGTTTTGCAGGGCCGGATTGCGCCCCGGGAAAAAGCGATGCGCTCCAGGCCAATCCCAAGAACACAAGCGCGCACAGGGCGCCCGCCACGGGCCACAGCCGGTTTTCCTGTGGCCCGGCCGTCAACGCCTCACGACGGGTCAACATGATGACAAAGATAATCAGGATTGCGATCGCGCCGATGTAGATCACGACCTGGACCACGGCCAAAAAGCCGGCGTCGAGCATTGCAAACATTACGGCGATAGCAAACAGCGCGATAATGAGCCACAGGGCGGCATGGAGCAGATTTCGCACGGTGACCACCATCAGGCCCGCCAGCAACCCCAGGGCCGCAACGATCAGGAACAGGATTTGCGCCAGGTCCATGAACCCATCCAAGACTAGTCGCGGGCGGCTGAGGCTGCGCGCGCCGTCGCACTTAGGCCCGGATCCGTTGCCTTTCCCGATCCGGATCCGGCGCGGGGAGAGGTTGACCTCTCCCGGGCCATCCTGCCCATCGAACGCATGACCAACAGGGCGCAGAAGAAAACGAACAGATTGACGGCAAGCAAAACCAGGGCTTGCACCAGAGGGGGAGTTCCCTGCGTCGCCCGATGGGCCACCGCGATCAGCGCGACCAAACCAAGAGAGGCCGGAGTCAAGAGTTTCCAACTCAGGTTAATCATCTGGTCGATTCGGACGCGAGGGAACGTCCCCCGAGTCCAAACGAAAATGAAGTAGACGGCGAAACTCTTGATCAGGAAGTAAGCCACCCCGAGCATCGGGAAGGTCTCGGAACCGGGCCCCAACCAGCCTCCGAGGAAGAAGGTGGCCCCCAGGGCCCCAAACGTGAAGGAGTGCAGGAATTCGGCCACATAGAAGAAACCGAACTTCATCCCCGAGTACTCGATGTTAAATCCTGCGACAAGCTCGGATTCCGCTTCAAGCAGATCAAAGGGTGCCCGACCGACCTCGGCCTGGGCGGCGATCATGAATATGATGGCCGCCAGCGGCGCAAGGAGCACAAACCATCCGCTGCCTTGAGCCTGGACTATGTCATTAAGTCCCATGGATCCCGCCAACATCACGGGGACGAGCAGGGTGAGCACCATGGGAACCTCGTAGGTGATTAGCTGAGCCACCGCGCGATATGCGCCCAGAAGTGCGTACTTGTTGTTGGAGGACCAGCCCGCGAGAAGAATTGCCAGCGTGCCAAAGGTGCCGACAGCTATGAGATAGAGGGCGCCCACATTGAGATTAACGCCGTAGACATCCGCCCCAAACGGAAGCACGGCCCAGACCCCGATCACTCCTGCGATGGCCAAGACCGGGGCCAGGCTGAAGATGATTTTGTCGGCGCCCTGCGGGATCAGGTCTTCCTTGGTGAAGATCTTGACCATGTCGGCGAAGACCTGGAATACTCCAAAAGGTCCGACCCGATTCGGCCCGATCCGGTCCTGGAGCCGGGCGACCCACTTGCGCTCGAGCCAAATCAGGGGAATGGCCGTCATCAGGCTGATGATGGGCAGGAGAATGGCCGGCAGCAATCCCACCCCAAGAGACACCAGGTCGGGAGCTAGGCCGAGCGAAAGGAGAAACCTTTGCAGCCATGACCCCAGGGATGCAATGAGATCGCCGGGCTGGATCACACCTCCCTCCGCCGGCAGACAGAAAACCGCCTATCGTGTCGCATCACGATAGGCGTGGGTCTCCTCCGACAAATCCTCATGCCCATTCCAGCGCGCCCTTGCGCCAGACGTAGACCAGCCCACCGGCGAGGATTAGCAAGAACAGCGCCCCCTCAAAGGCCACGAAAAGCGGCAACCGTTCATAGACGATGGCCCAAGGAAAAAGGAAAACCAGTTCCACGTCAAATACGACAAAGACGAGTGCATACACGTAGTACTGAGCCTTGAATTGGACCCAAGTGGGGCCGCGGGTTTCGACGCCGCACTCGTAGGTTTCTGACTTGATCGGTGTGGGCTTACGTGGGCCAATGTACTTGGCGAAAAGCAAAGCGAAGGCGGGAAGCGCGCCGGCAACGAGAAGGAACACGCCCACGAAGATCCATGGGTTCAATCTGCCCACTCCTTCCGATCGTCGAGTTCAGGGGAGCCTCCGCCCCCAGACGCCCCCCCGCCAGCGCAGGGAGTGCGGAGCCTGGCGGTCGACTGGCGGATGTCGGCTGCCATACTAGCACGGGTAGTCTATTGAGTCAAAGCAACACCGTCCATAACAAATGTCACAACTGGGAGCCTCGCAGCCTCTGGCTTTTAAGGAGCATGGCGAATCCAGATTCTGCCCTGGAAGGTGCTATGGCCCCTCCGTCCACAGGCGGTTGCAATGGCGGGTTGCCGACGGTGACCCTCCAGATCCAGCGAAGGCGCGGCGAACTCCTGCCAGGAAGCTTCGTCCGGAGGATTCGTAGGGCGCGGAACGGACCCGAGGCCTATATAATAATGAAGAGAGCCCCAGCTAGGTGAACTGCGAGGTCTAGGGAGGTTTTTGGAGAATGGAAAGCCTCGGAGAATCAGAGAGGAATCAGAGGAAAGATCGCTCGGCTGTTTGGGCGCTGATCGGAGTGCTCATTGGGTTCGGACTTCCAACGCTCTTTTGCTTCGGATCCCTCCTGGCGGCCGGCCTCGGTCTGGGCGCGCTGGGCAGGAACCTGAGTCCGTCAATGGTTGCCAGCCAAGAGCAACAGACGAGCGGCCCTTCGGTGGGCCCCGCGGTCGCTGAGCTAGAGCTGCGTGGCGTGATTGCCGGAGGGACGGCCGGCCTCTTCCAAGCTGGCAGCCAAACTGCCTCCGAGGATCTGATTGGCCAAATTCGGGCAGCCTCCAACAACCCCGACGTGAGAGCGCTTGTCCTGCGGGTGGACAGCCCCGGTGGCGATGTGGTCGCCTCAGACGAGATCTACCACGCCCTGAAGAGCAGCGGGAAACCGCTCGTTGTTCTCATGGGAGCCGAAGGGGCCTCGGGCGCCTATTATGTCAGCATGGCCGCCGACTACATCATCGCCAATCCAGACTCTCTGACGGGATCGATCGGGGTGATCAGCGAGTTCCCTAACGCGCAGGGGTTGCTCGACAAACTCGGAGTGCAGTTCACCGTGATAAAGTCCGGGCCGGAAAAGGATATCGGCAGCCCTTATCGGCCCATGAGCGACGCCGACAAGGCGATCATGCAGGGCATCGTCGACCAGGCATATGATGGATTCGTCTCCCTGGTTGCCAATGGGCGTCACCTGCCCAAAGACGAGGTCCTTCAACTGGCGGACGGGCGAGTCTTCACCGGCCAGCAGGCCTTGCAGCTTGGACTCGTCGACGCCCTGGGGTACGAAGAAGACGCGATCGCCAAGGCGGCGCAGCTCGGAAAGATCAGCGGGACGCCCCGCGTGATCCATTACGGCCCGGGCCCATCGCTGTTGAGTTTCATCTCCTCGATTGCGAATACCTTGAGCCCCCAGGCCCTGGGCCTCGACCGCCTTTGGGAGCCCTCCCTCCAGTATCGATGGACGCCCTGAGGATCGGCGACCGGCTCGAGGCTCCCCTTCTAGGTCGCCGCGGTGAGTGTGTCTTCGAAGGCCTGCACCACCCGATGAACCTGCTCCGGGTCCACCCAATAATGGAGGACCGCACGGAAGCGGCGGGGACCGGTCACCTGAACCCGGACCTTCTTTTCGACCAGCCGAGCCGCCACGCCTTCCGCGTCCAGCCGGATTCTTGGATCGAGCTCAAAAAAGACCATGTTAGTGTAGGGAGTCCCCGGATCCAGGCGGATTCCCGCGATCTGCCCGAGCCCGGCGGCCAAGGCCCGCGCGTTCTCATGGTCCTGACTCACTCGGTCGACCATCTTCTGCAATCCGACGATTCCGGCGGCGGCCAGGATTCCGGCCTGGCGCATGCCGCCGCCAAGTTGCTTGCGAATTCGCCGAGCCTTCGCGACGAATTCCCGCGACCCACAGAGCACGGAACCGACCGGAGCGCAAAGCGCTTTGGACAGGCAAAAACTGACCGAATCAGCCGGGGCCACAAGGTCTTGGGGCCGCCGCCTCAAGGCAGCCGCCGCGTTGAAAATCCGCGCCCCATCCAGGTGCAGGGCGAGGCCACGCGCATGGGCTAGCTCTCCGACTTGCTCGGTATACTCGGCTGTCAGCGGGACGCCCCCGCAGCGATTGTGTGTGTTCTCGAGGCATATCAAGCGGGAGCGCGGGAAGTGAACGTCGTCGGACCGGATCGCCGCCTGAAGATCTTGGAATCGCAGGGTGCCGTCGGCTTGGTTGGGAACCGGGTGCGGGTGCACTCCACCAAGCGCAGCGATGCCCCCCGCTTCATACAAGAAGGTGTGGGCCTGGTCACCCAAGATCGCTTCATCGCCGCGCCCGCAGTGTGTAAGCACAGCCACGAGGTTCCCCATCGTCCCGGAGGCAACAAACAACCCTGCCTCCTTGCCCATGCGCTCTGCCGCCATTTCCTGCAGTTGGTTGACGGTCGGGTCCTCTCCAAAAACATCATCCCCGACCTCAGCCTCGGACATGGCCCTGCGCATCTCGGGGGTGGGGTGAGTCACCGTGTCGGATCGCAGATCGATGGACTCCATGATGACCTCCGCGCCTGAAGCACTTCGTGAGACCAGACCCAACCGGAGCGGGCCACCCGGGTGGATTCAGGGCGAACCAGCGACTCGCTGGGCCGGGGGCTTCCGGGGTGATCCTCCTCGCAACCCGTCCAATGCCTGTTGGAAATCGGTCGGCATGGGAGCGATGAAGAGACGCGGCTGGCGTTCGTTCGGCAAGCAGAGTTCCAGTTGGGCCGCGTGGAGGAGCTGCCGCTGGACGGGCAGACTCGGCGTGCGTCGACCGTAGACACGATCCCCCACGATGGGGCAACCCAAGAATGCCAAGTGAACCCGGATCTGGTGGGTGCGACCCGTCAAGGGCACAACCTCAAGTAGGGTGTGCTCCCCCAACCGTTCGAGAGTGCGGTACACCGTTTCGGCCTGCCGGCCACGGCTTGTCGGGACGATCGCCATCCGCTGGCGATGTGAAGGATCCCGTCCAACTGCTGCTTGAATTCGGCCCTCGGGTGTGGGCGGTACCCCATCCACAAGAGCCAGATACACTTTATGGACCGCTCTCTGCTCAAATGCTTTTTGCAATGAGGTTTGGGCGTCTTCGGTTTTGGCTACGAGGATGATCCCCGAAGTGTCTTTGTCCAATCGGTGGACAATGCCTGGACGCTGGACCTCCCCCCACCTTTCCATCTGCGGAGCATGTGCCAGAACGGCCGCCACCAGGGTCCCAGTCAAGTGGCCCGCGGCTGGGTGCACCACGAGCCCGGCTGGCTTGTTGATCACCAGGACATCCTCATTCTCGAATAGAACCTCGAGCGGTATCGGTTCAGGCTGAACTCGGCTCGGAGGCGGGGTCGGCACGCGGACTTCGACCCGGTCTCCCGCCTGGACGATCAGGGACTTGCGCAATGCCGGTTCGTCATTGCATCGGACATGCCCCAATTCGACGAGGCGTTGAAGGGAGGAACGCGATTGTTCTGGCAGGGCGCGGCTCAGGAATAGATCGAGACGGATTCCGCCCCGCTCGACCGTCCATCGATGAAAAGTGTCACTCACGTTTGATCCGGGGCGGAGGTTGCGGAGGCCGAGCGGCTTTCGGAGTTGTTTTGTTCAATGAGCATGGCAATCAGCAGAAACGCCACCCCCAGGGAAATGCTCGCATCGGCCAGGTTGAACACCGGAAACGACCCGAGCGAGATGAAGTCTGTGACCGTTCCTTGAGTTAGACGATCAATCAGATTCCCGAGGGCTCCTCCCAGCTGCATGGCAAGCGCCAGCCGGACGAGCCAGCTGGCGCGTTCCGTGTTGCGATAGTAGTAGATGATGGCTGCCGATACCACGATGGCCAGGACCGTGAAAACCATGCCCCCATTTTGGAAGAGGCCAAAGGCCGCCCCGGTATTCGTCCAGTGCACCACCCGCATGTAGGGAGAGAGCGGCTCCCAGGGAGACCAAGCTTCACCCAGCGCCAAGCGCGTGCGCACGACCCATTTGGTCAACTGGTCGAGACCCAAGATCGTACCGGCCAGCAAAGTCAGAATGCCGTAGGAACGAAGGCTCACTGATCCCTCCCGCACATCCTGCGACCCTTCGTGGTCGAATTGTATCGCACCGAAGCGGGCGCGGAGAATCGCCTGGACTTGTAGGATCGGTTCGGTCGGACCGAGCTTCCCAGGAATTGGCGGCCTTCGGCAGAGCCCGTGACCCGCTTACTGGCGGATCGATCGGGAAAGATGTTCACCCGGCCATCCCGTCTGGGTTTTTTAGCTCCAGGGGGGACAGTCTCCGCCTGGGCCTTGGCCCCTCGGCTCTACGTCTCAGGATCGCCAGCGCGAACGATGCCGACCCGCAGGGACTCGCCGTCGAACTCGTGCTCCGCGCGAGGAGCCGCGGGGGGTGCTTCGCCCGACTCCAAAGACAGGGCGAGAGTCTCTCCCGCGATGTACTGGCGGTGGTGCTCGACGGCCCTGGCTAACTTCGGCGAGGCTTTGTAGAAGATCTGAATCCGGTCCGCGATCTCCAGGCCGGCATTCTTACGCAGATCTTGGACACGACGGACAAACTCCCGCGCCAGGCCTTCTCCAATCAGTTCAGGCGTGAGAGCCGTGCTGAGGGCGGCGATGTTCCCTCCCTCCTCCGCCATCGAATACCCTTCGCGCGCGGTCATGCGAACTTCCACTTCCTCGGGCAAGATCTGGATGGACTCTCCGTCTACCTCTATGGAAAGGGACCGGCCCTGGAGAAACTCTACAGCGGCCGAACCCGGATCCCTCTGCGAGAGGGCGGCGCGGATTCTGGGGAACCGTGCTCCGTGCTTCGGACCGAGCAGCTGGGGCCGAGGATGAAGAGAGTAGGAGAGAACGTCCTCCGCCGTGTCCAGCCTTCTGGCGCGCTTCACGTTCAGCTCATCGGCCAGAAGATCTCTGTACTTCTCCAACGTGGCGGCCTCCTCCTGAGAGGCTACGCTGAAGGCGATCTCCGGAAGGGGTTGGCGCACCTTGAGGTTGGCATGGCTGCGCGCCGCGTGACCCAGAGAAGCCCAGCGAAGTACGCGTCCCATCTCCGCGTTCAGCCTTTCATCCACCATGGCCCGATCGTACTCGGGCCAGTCGGCCAGGTGCACGGACTCCGGGGCCCGCTCATTCCCCGCAGACACGAGGTTTCGGTAGATGGCCTCCGCGAGAAACGGCATCGAAGGGGCCAGAAGCTTGGCAAGGGTCGTCAGGCATTCATACAACGTGGCGTAGGCCGCATTCTTCTCCGCATCCTGTCCGGACTTCCAGAAACGCCGACGGCTTCTGCGCAGGTACCAATTCGAGAGGCGATCCACAAAGGCCTCGATCGGGCGGGTTGCTCCCAGCGCATCGTAGTTCTCCAGCGCCGCACTGACCGAGCGCACGAGGACGTGGAGCTCGGAAAGAATCCAACGGTCCAGGTCGGAGTAGGCGCGCCCGGCCCGGCCTCCGGCCGGATGGCCGAGCGAGGCCTGGCGGTTGAGCGCCTCGTCCGGGACCCAGCCGTCCAAGTTCGCATAGGTCACGAAGAACGAGAACACATTCCACAAGGTCAGAGTGAAGGTGCGAATCACTTCCCCCACCAAGTCCGTGGAAAACCGACGCTCCTGCCCCGGGGGCGAGGCCGTGTAGAGGTACCAGCGAAAGGCATCGGCCCCGTGTGTATTCAGGACCTCCCACGGATCGACCACATTCCCCCGGGACTTGGACATCTTTTGGCCCGCCGCGTCCAGGACCAGCCCGAGGACAATGACATTCTTGAAGGCGACGCTGTCCCTTAGGAGGGTGCTGATCGCGTGCAGGGAATAGAACCATCCGCGAGTTTGATCGACGGCCTCGCAGATGAAATCTGCCGGGAACTGATGCTGGAAGATATCCACGTTCTCAAATGGGTAATGCCATTGTGCGACGGGCATCGCACCCGAATCGAACCAGACATCAATCAGCTCAGGAACCCGCTTCATCTCCTGCTGACACTTCGGGCAGGGCCAAGTCACCTGATCGATATAAGGCCGATGCAGATCCAGGTCTGACAGGTCCTTGCCTGTGCGCTGCGAAAGATCGGCGACCGATCCGACGCATTCCTGATAATGACAGCCGTTGCACTCCCAGATCGGGAGAGGTGTCCCCCAGTACCGCTCGCGACCCAGGGCCCAGTCGACGTTGTTGGCCAGCCAGTTCCCGAAGCGCCCGTGCTGGATGTGCTCCGGATACCAGTGAATGGTCTCATTGAGAGCCACGAGCCGATCCAAGAACTGGGTGGTGCGGATGTACCAGGTCGAGCGCGCATAGTAGAGCAGAGGGGTACCGCACCGCCAACAAAACGGGTAGGTGTGAACGATCTGCCCCCCGCGGAACAGGAGACCCCGTTCAGCCAGATCCTTCGTGATCAGAGGATCGGCCTCCTTGACGAACATTCCCTGCCAGGGGCGCACCTCGGGAACAAATCGACCGCTTGGATCTACGGTCATCAGGACCGGCAGATCATGTTCGAGCGCCATCTGCATATCATCTGCCCCAAAGGCAGGAGCTTGATGGACCACTCCGGTCCCCTCGGTTGTCGTCACAAAGCGGCCCAGAACGACTCGATGGGCTGGCTTCTCCAGAGGGAGAAAGGTGAAAAGAGGTTGGTATCGCCACCCTTCCAGTTCCTTTCCCAGATAGTCCCCGACCACCCGATGCGGCTCGTCGGCCAGGACTGTTTCCACCAAGTCCTTGGCTACGATCAAGTACTCGCGCTCGCCCGCGGAAGTTGTGCGTTCGACACGGGCGTAGAGCGTATCTGGGTGCACAGCCAGGGCGACGTTCGCGGGAAGGGTCCAGGGGGTCGTGGTCCATGCCAGGAAGGAGGTTTGGGGGTCGTCCTTTAAGGGGAAGCGAACGTAAACGGAAGGATCTTCGGTCTCGCGCAGGGCGTCCGGGTAATGCAACTCATGATCGGAAAGGGGGGTGCCACATCGTGGGCAGTAGGGCACGACCTTGAAGCCTTGGTAGAGCAGCCCCCGATCCCAGAAGCTCTTAAGAATCCACCAGACCGATTCAATGTAATCCCGGGTGTAGGTTACGTACGCGTCATCCAAGTCTACCCAGAAGGCGATGCGCTCGGTCAGCCGTTCCCAGTCCTGAATGTAGCGGAAGACCGAGGCCCGGCAGTGCTCGTTGAATTTGTCGATGCCGTAGGCCTCGATATCCTGCTTGGTGTGAAATTGGAGTTCCTTCTCGACCGCGATCTCCACCGGCAGGCCGTGCGTATCCCAGCCGCCGCGCCGCCGCACATAGAAGCCACGCATGGTTCGATAACGGGGAAAAAGATCCTTGAAGGCTCGGGCTAGAACATGATGGACTCCCGGCTTCCCGTTTGCGGTGGGGGGACCCTCAAAGAAAACGAAGTCCGGTCCGCCGCGCCGATTGTCCATGGAGCGACGAAAGACGTCGCGCTCCCTCCACAGGCGAAGCACATCGGCCTCCAGCCTCTGCGGATCAAAGTGCGAGGTCACAGGATCAAACATCCATCCCTCCTCGTTGGCTCATCGATGCGGGATTCCCCTCAGGAGGCCTCGTCCAACGCGATCTCCAGGCGCTTGTTGATTCTCCCCTTGCTCTTGTAGTCGACGACGCGGATGCGGCCCACCTCGGCTGTGCTGGAGACATGAGTACCCCCATCCGCTTGCAGGTCCAAACCCACGATCTCAACCACCCGCACGTCCTGGATGCCGGCCGGGAGCAGATTGATCCGGGTCCGAATGAGGTCGGGGATCGCGAAAGCCTCCTCGCGCGGCAGGATTCGAACGTGGACGGGGCGGGCGGCGGCCACCTCCCGGTTAGCCTTTTCCTCGATCTCCCGAGCGAGCTCCTGATGCATGCGCTCAAACTCGAAGTCCATCCGGGCGCGAAGCGGTTCCATGTTGCCTCCCGTCACGTGCGCCTGATAGTCTCGCCAGATCACCCCACAGAGAATGTGCAGGGCGGTGTGCGTTCTCATCAGGGCCACGCGCCGAGGCCAATCCAGTTCGCCCTGCACCTCGGCCCCCACCTCAGGCGGGTCCCCCGACAGACTGTGCAGGATGTCTTCTCCAGCCTTCCTCAGTTCAAGGACCTGCCAGTGGCGGTTCTGCGCGTGAAGCCAGCCTCGATCTGCAGGCTGGCCACCTCCTCCGGGGTAGAAGGCCGTCTGATCCAGCACGACCCCCAAGGTCACGGATCGCACGACCCGACCGTGGAACTCCCGCAGATAGGAATCGGTCTGAAACAGGCATGTCGTCCTGGCCACTATTCCCCTCCCTGCCCAAATGGACGCAACTCAGATTGCGCCTTCGCACTCCAGGATGCAACGGCGACCGATAACAAAAATCCCGCCCACTCAGGGACGGGATCCCACCCGCGTCACCACCCTGCTTCCTGCCGTTCAGGCAGGCCCTTCCGCAGACACGGGTTCAGGTCTGAGCCCGGTTAACGGTGGGCGAGGTCGGCTGAATCTACAAGCCGAAGGCCTTCGGTCAGCGGCTCCGGAAGGATTTTCGACCCCGGTCGAAGTCCCGGCTCTCACTGCCCCCGAGATCGCTGACCTTCAGCCTACGGGCCTACTCGTTTCCATCATCGCCATTGGATCTTGCCAATGGGCGATTATGTCACAAGCCATCCTCATCGTCAAGGAGCCTGTCCGCTCAGCCTGGCTCTACCCTGCCCCGCGGTGACGGGCCTGCCGCGCCAAGAAGGCAACCAGCACCAAACCGAGACCCAGAAGGAGCACTCCAGGGAATCCTCCCGTGGCCGCGAATCCTGTCTTGGGCAAGGCTGTTGCGGTGGCCCCCAAGGCCTGCGCTGCCATGGCGGTTAAGGTGGCAGGGGGGAGGGTCGCCAAACCCGCAACCGTTGCCGTCGGGGTCGAGGTCACAATGATGATTCTGGGCGTAGGCGTCGGAGGCACAGGGCCCGGGGTCATCGTCCAGGCAGGTGTCGCAGTCGCTTGTTGCGCCTGCAGGGCCTGCAGCCGCGCGCTTGCTGTCTGGGTGATCTCGAGTGATACCACCGTGTTCTGGGCGTAGATCGTCGCCACTTGGCCGCCCTGAGAAGAACGGAGTTGAGGTGCCAGAATGAAAGCGTAGATCACCAGAGCCGCAACTGCGATGAGCAGGACGGCCCCCAGAATGGCGGCCACGATGATGAACAACCGGTTGCTCGTGTCCTCCGGCGGCGGCTCGGTCCCTGATTCAAAATCAATCGTCATCGCATCCTTCTCCTTCCATCCTTGGCTCGCATCGCAGGAGGACAGCCGTGGCGGAGCCACGCCTCCCTCCAACCTGCGAGGGTCTCCTGCAAGCGAGGTCTCTCATTCCAAGATGTCCAGATTGGCCAGGGGCGCAAGGACAATACCCCCTTCTGGCAATTCGATCTCGGCACACGTCGCGTGCAGGCCGCTCGGAAGCTCGATCGGATCAGCCGGCAGAGACACAATCGTTCCGACCTTGCCCGGATAGGGGTCCCGCACAATCCGGACTTGTCTCCCGGCGACCAGCATGACGCCTTCACTGGGAACATCCGCTGTGCCCACGGAGGGCAACGGCACAATGATCTCCGGACGGATCCCTTGCCAACGGACGGACGCCTGCGCGTTCAGGCTGGCTTCGCGTCCAGCATTCGAGGCAAGAAGCTCGAAGGCTGCAGTGTTCATCGGGCGGTCTCCAAATCCATCGGTCAGCATCACAGGATACGCTGCTTCCTCCGCCACCGGAATCAGTGCCGAGGGCATGCTGCCCACGATCGCCCCTCGGGCGGGCAGACCCGCCAGAACTCTCATCGTCTCAGCCTCGCTGATCCGCCCGGCGACGATCACCGCACTGCGCAACCCGATTTCGAGATTTGCAGGCGTCAGTTCCTCGGAAGGCGAGGCCGTTCCAACGCGCAGAAGACCAAATTCCTCGCGGCCGTTTCCCCACACTCCTTCGACCTGCGCTCCCACTGTCTCGATCGTGACCGAGCGCTCGGACTCCATCCCGACGATGACTCCCGGGTAGGTGGCGCGCAGCTCGAACACATCCCCCATTGCCTCGAACAGCAGCCGGCCATCGCCCTGCACGACGATTCGGCCTGCCGAGGGGGCACGCACCACCTTTCGCATCAGCCCGACGGGACCGGCCAGGATATCGCCGCTACTGACTGCCTCGCCAGCCTTCCGTTTCAGCTGCTCATCTGCCCGAGCGGCCGGCAGACCCAGAGCGTGGGCGACGTCGATCAGGGAATGAGATGGGGTCAGGGTGCAGCGCCCCAGCAGATCGCCCGCTTGCACCTTCTGATTAAGGCGTGCAACAATTGTGCCAGCCAAGGGAAGGGCGCGCCGGCGGCGGATAACTACCAAGGGTGCCACATGGGTCTGAGAGGTCCGTTCCATCAGAATATGCTCACCCCCCGATCTGCATCAGCCATTCCTCCACCGCTCTTCTTTGACGGCCGGGATCGGAGAAAGTGGCAATGGGCCGGCCGCGAGCGTCCATGATGACCCCCACGAGGCCCCCCGCAGCCCGGATGGTGCCACCCTGTCCCGGGCCACCCAGTCCGAGGTCGAAATGGCGGGAGGGCTGAAGCGCGATCCGGGCAGCTTGGCCCGGCCCCAGTGGCAGGACCTCGATCATCCCAAACGGGATTTGGCCGCGAATCGTACGCCCGTCTTCGTAGGCCATCTGGTAGCGCAGGACCGTGTCGCCGGGACGGGTGTGTCCAACGGGACTGATCACTGTCCCCAGGTTGGGGAAGCTGGGAGAGTCCAGGACCTGAACGACTGCAACCGGATTGATTCGAGCCATTGCGCCCAGAGCCGGGAGAAGATTGTGGGCATCCAAAATGAGGGAGGTGATGCCCGGCGGCTCCAAGGCATCCAGCAACATGAGCGCCGCTTGGCCAGGCCGAGGCACATTGGTCAGGGCCCCCCCCGACCCGACAATCGGCTCACAGGGAGGCAGAAGGCCGGGCCAGACATGCATGCGGCCGATCTGCCAAGTAGTTGCCGCACCTCGCAGGGCAGCCCGGATCAGCGAACGAGCGATGGCCTGCTCGAGCCACAGGTCTTCGAGGGTGGAGGGGATGCTGCGCGGATAGATCGTCTTATTGAACAGGTAATCGCGGATCGTATCGCGGCTCGCTTCCATCGGAAGCCAATGTGCGATCTCCTCCAGTGTGCTGTTCTCGAGCAGGCGCGAGGCACTCCGGCCCAGATTCAGATCGGGCCGCACGGAGAGGGAAAGAGAGCTACCGAAGGCGCTGCAAATGATCGTCGAGCCGGCGCCCACAGAAACCCCCATCACCCCTTTTTTGCCCTCAAAAGCCTGACCCAGAAAGCGAATCACGGTCCCAATGCCTACCGCTCCCGGGGTGAACGCCCCGCCGGTCCAAGCCAAGGGTTCGTCTAACCCGCTTAGCTTGGAGCGCAGGATCTCCACAACGCGGTTGTTCAGCTCCGATCTCGCGCCGTCCAGGGTCTCCTCTTCTAGACTGGGGCGCACATTGGGCCCCACATAGACGGCGCCTATGGGTTTAAGCAACTCACGCACCTGATCCGCCACGGCGCTATTCCCCACAAACAGGACCTGGGGCCGCTGTTCCCCGGGGAGGAGGAACACGCTCAATCCGACCACTTCGAGGGTCCGCAAGAGCGCCTGGGAGGCGCCCCCCTCGGTTCCGCCCGCGATGACAATTAGATCCGGGTGAGCTTCGATCAACAGGTCGAGAAGGGCTGTTTCCCCTTCGCGGTCACCCAGACTGACTTCCGCCACCACCTCGATGGGAGCCGAGCGGGCGAGGTTGCGCACGCTTTTGAGAGAGTACTCCGCCAGCAATCCGACGAGCGCGGTCCGGACTTCGGCCTGCAGGGAAAAGGATAAAGCGACCACATCCACGCCGCTACCGTCCGGGCGGGTCGGCAGGATGAGCTGGCCGCGCGAATCAGAGAGCGTGCGACCAACAATCTTGGCCAATGCCTCGACCGCCTGATGAATCCCCTCGCTTACGTCCAAGGCAGGGAACTCGGCCGTGGTAAGGGCCCGCGCCACCCCCAGCAGGCGATAGCGGTTTTCCACCACGTCGAACAAGGCGACGCGCGTAAAGCTGGTGCCGACATCGACGGTCAGAATTGACTCGGCTTCAAGCTTGGACGAGGCTTCTGCGGCGCGGGAGGTCATGAAAGGAATCGCAACAGGATGTCTCTGAGATAGAGGGTGCGTTCAATTAGTGCAGTTAGAGTCGCCGCCAGGGCCCCCGCGTACAAGACTCCAAAGGTGATGGAGAGGAAGATTTCACCTGCCCAGGCCCACGGCTGAACCCAGGCGGGCCGCTGCGGTGGCCGGCCAGCCCGGCGGCTTGCACCGAAATGAAAATAGGCGAGAGTGCTCAATGCGCCCACCAGGATGATGATGCGATCCAGGCTAGTCCATGGGTCGAACGCCAGTCCCTGCCCGGCTGCGGACCGAAAAGGAGAGAGTGAGGCGGCCGAGGCCGCCAACTGGGGAACGAGCGTCCCGGTGAGGGCTCCCCCGACCACAACGGCCGCGCCCAAACCGACTAGGAAGGCCATGGGAACGCCGCCGAGGATGGAAAGGCGGGGGGTCGAACGGCCAATTAGCAGGACGGTCAGCAAGAGAAGGAAGAGAACCCCTGGATCCAGCCAACCCGAAACGCTGACGAGTCTCCCGAAGAACTGCGGCCAGAGTACCGAATTCCAGGCCACCGCCGCGATATAACCGGCGGAGACTCCGATCAAGAGATGCACGGCGACCCGAAAGAACAGGTTGTCTCCAATCAGATAGCTGAGGATCGAGACGGTCAGGAAGAAACCCAGAGCCATACTCGCCAACTCAGTCACGTTTCTTCCCCCCCCAGAACTTCAGCAGGGTCATTCCAGCCGAACCGAATGCCCCCACCCCGAGCACGAGCACGGCCGCCAGGACCGAAGCGCCGAATGGATCCCACCACGTGTCGGCGGGCGAAACATTCCCACAACGTCCTGTGGCTGGGTCCACCGAGTCCATGCAATCGTAGGTTTCTGCCCCGGCCAGACCCACGACCAGACCCTCCACGGAGGGGTTGTCACTCTCATAGTAAGGCCGGGCGAGAGGCTCCGCCGCCGCGCTGATCACGGCGAAAACCGGAACGGTCGGGTGAAGCGTGTGAACTTGCTCGACCCAGGCCTGGAAGAGCAGCGGCTGCGCGACCACGATAATGATCGAGGAGAATCCCTCGAGGTTCGTTACCGGCTGCAGAAAGGCGGAATCCCAAACCGGAGCCGCCGAGATCGCGCCGCTGGCTTTGCGAGGGTCATTGGCGAAGGCCCGAAGCCCGACGGCATCCCCCGGCAAGTACCCGAGCGGCAGATACTTCCCCGCCGCGGCGTAGTCCGGATGCACAGCCTCTTCCCGCGCCATCACGTCGGCCGCCATCGCCGGGCCGGCGGGCCGCGTCGAGAGGGAGGCAATGGGGATGCCTCGACCCATCAGCTGATCGATCACCGCCAGGGCTCCGGCCTCCAATTCCGCGGCATTGGCCGGATCGTATTCAAAGGCCATCAGGATTGGGCGGTTGTCGGGCAAGGCACTGATGGCCGTTCGCAGCTTGAGAGTTTCCACGGGAACGGTCGTGGGGCGAGCGAAAACATGACTTTGAGTGATCCCTGGAACCAGAATCGCAACGAACAGGAGCGCCCACACCCCCCAAGTCCAATAGTGGAGCCTGCGCCCAGGGCGCCCCACTCGCTTCGCCTCCCGCGACTCGGGGTTGAGCACGACGCGTTGAAGGAGCTCGGCTTGGGCGGCGTGGGTTGGATCGACTTCTAGTTGTTCTCTCTGAACAGGAGGGTGAGGGACCTTTTCAAAGAGCGATACGGGAGGCAGAATCCCTTTGAGCCCAGAAAGGGGACCTGCCGTTTCAACCCTTTCCTCCTCGGTGCCCTCCGCCTTGATGGCAGGCCCCTCGATCGGACGGAGCGCCTGCAGCCATGGGGGGAGAACAGCTTGTTCGATTTCATCGGGTGCCGACTCGGTTTGAGGGGCAGTGGGGGAAGGCTGGGGAGTGGTCAGCCATTCCGGCAGGACACCCGGAGCAAGCAGCTCGTCTAGCCCAGGACCTGCGGATCCCGTCCCCGCCTGCTCCACGGGTGGTTCGCCCCGGTTCGCTGATGGTTCGGCCGCCTCCCTCGCTCTGGCAAGCCAATCGGGAATCTCCGCTTCCCCGCCTCCCGCCGCGAACTCCTCCGAACCCTGGGTAAACGGCGAAAGGCGCGGCAACCCGGGCTTGGGCTCCCGGGCAGGTTGAACCGATTCCCCGGCAACCGGCGCGGGAGAGACATGAGCCTCTCCCCTGGAGGGGGCCGCCTGAACTAACGGCGGCGGAATCTCACTGGGAGGCGGCGAGGGAGTCTCGCCCTCCCCGGGCGCGGCAGACCCCTTGGCTGGACCCTCGGAGGGAGTCCCAAGCGAGGGGGCTCCCCACCCTTCCTCGCGCGGAACGTGGAGCCAGTCGGGCGGCAATTCCTCCCCGCGCGCAGAAGTCGCTTCCCCGAAGGGGGATTTCTCTGGCTCCTGGTCCTGCTCGTAGGCTCGCCGAACACGTAGCCGTTCCAGCCACTCCGGTTCCTCAGCTTCCGCCGGCCCCTCCTCGGTGCCCGGATGCTCGGAAGTCTCGGGCTGGGCGGGTTGCGGGACCTGCTCGGCTGAAGGCGGGGGGCCCGTGGGGGTTTTTGTTTCCTCCTCCTCCCCGTTGCGCGCCCGGATTCGAGCCAACCAGCTGGGCACTTCACCCGGTCCCTCCAGCGGCTCCGCCTCAGCCGAAAGATCTCGAGTTCCCCTTGATTCCCCTAGCGCACCCTGAGCTCGTAGTTTTGCCAGCCAATCCGGCGCCTCTTCTTCGGGTGGACCCGAGGCGGGGATCGGGGCCTCGGGTCCGGAGGGCGCGGCCGAGAGAGGCCGAAGCCGTGCCTGACAAAAGGCGCAGACCTCAGCCGTATCTGGATTCGGCTTGCCACACATCGGACAGCGCAACTCAGGCATTCTCTTCTTTCGGGAACGCGGTCGCCTCGAGGGCGCCCTGCAGAATGAGCCTAGCGCTGGTAGGGTTGATCAAAACCCATCAGCACCCTCAGCCCCGTGGTGGCAGCTCCCAGCGCAATTCCAAGGAGGAGCCCGCGACCGCCACCCACGGCGGGGACCTGGGCGAGCCAGTTGCGGAACCCTTGCAAGAACGGAATCGCCACGAAAGGAAGCGGAGCGGTACCCAAGAGAACGATCACGACCGTGAGAAAGAACAGGTACGTGCTCCAATGGGGCCGGCGGAACATCACGCGAACTCCTGCGATGACGAGGACCCCTGCCAGAAGACCGGTCAGCGCCACCTCGAGAGGTTGCTGCACTTGGGTCACGATCCACACCGAGTACGGGTGCTGCGTGCCGAAGATCGTCACCACGATGAATACGCTCAGCAAAGAGATGACGAGGAAAATGCTATACAAATGCCCGGGCTTTCGGTCCCGGATCTTGCGGGCGTGAACACTGAGGAGATTGCCCGCCCCGAGCAGGAGGGCGACCGTTGCGAGGATGGCTCCGCTTTGCAAGAGCCCGGCACGTACTGCTTGCAGGGGGGCCACAGGGATAAAGTAGGCCACCAGTGTGATCAGCCCGGTGGCGATTGCGACCACGACGGACACATTGAACTTCATAGAATCCCGACCGTCCTGAGCGCCGCCCAGGCAATGGCCGCGGCGATGACGATCCAGCGCACGATGTCTTGAGCCTGAACGCTCGCGGCGTGGGCACGATTCACTCTCAGATAGGCCCCGGTCGCAAACAACTCTTCGCCGACCAGAGGGCTATCTGCCGAGGCATAGAGCAAGGCTTGAGCCACGGGGTCCAGGGTTCCGCCGACGACATGGCCTCTCCTGGAGCCCGCCTCGGCCACGAGCGCAGCCTCCAGACCTAGCGGACCGACAACGAGCGTCGCGGTCACATCCTCGTCCGGAGCCGTGTGCATGGTGCCAGCGGCATATCCCAATGGCCCTAATCCCGCGATTCGACCCAACAAGGGATCGTAGCGATCCTCGGCGCGTTGATGGCGAAAAGCGACTCGGTAGACGTCCTGCGACAACAACGCCACGGCCCCATCGGCGGAGGTGGCCAGGGGAGGTTTGTCACTCACGCTGCCTGCCTTCGCGATCTGGGAGAGGGCCGCAAGGCCAACCAACGTCGCCGAGGCCTCCGGGCCGTACAGCGTACCGTCGCCCAACGAAAGATGCAGGCGCGTCCCCGACTCGACCGACCGGCCCAGATCGGCGGAGAGGGCGTCGAGGGCGGGTAGGCGGCGGAGGGTTGGCCATTGCCCGCGGCGCAGGAAGGTGAAAAATAAGATCAACCCTGCTAGCAGGAGGCCCACGACCAGCGCTAGGACAACGTCCATTGCTCCCATGGCCATGCCTTAAGTTCGAGGATCACTGCGGGGAAGCCAAGTCCCCCAGCGACGAAGCCAAGTGATGGCCGCCGGGGTCGTCATTGCACCTCTTCATCCCCCTCGAGTGCTCGTGCCCATCTCGCCAGAGTCTGAGAGGAGAAAAAGCTTTGCAGAATGGGCTCGGTCAAATAGAGTGCCTGAGCGGAGAGCCACCCCAGGGCGGGCGCAGTCGCCATCAACTCCTTAAGTATGGCGGGAACCTCGACCGAGGGAAGAGACCGGCGTTGATCCGATCCTTCACTGGCCCTCGGTTTGTCCAAGGGTTTCTCCTTTCTCCTGCTCAAGAAGCCGCGCCGACCAGCGCTCGAAAAGAGTATAGCACAGACAATCTGGGTCGATCCTCGGCGGGCCTGCGGCGCGAGGTCAGGCCAAGCCGCTCTCCATCCCAGGGAACGCCAACTCATGCCATGGGGCGAGTTCCAGGACTCGCGCTGGCGCAATCAGTTTGCGATCAAGAGCCCGGCCGGGCACCGAACTTCTGGCTCGGAGGGGCAGGCCGCGAGGCTCACGGAGATCGTCAAGAAAGGGAGTCGCTCTCCTCTAGCATGGACAGCGTGGCGTGGCGCTTGAGCGAGGCTCAATAGGAGGGGACGAGAGGGGCCCCATCTTAATCGGGTATTTCAGACCAAAATTGCATGACAGAGTTCCAGCGATTCTGTGCAGATCGTCACTCGCGCCAGGAGCGGCAGAAAGGGAGAATCGTGTCGAGGTTGGGTGGTAACTCGTTGGGCGCCTTTCGCCGGACCGAGCCGAGCCCGCTGTGACTGGCGCGGGAATCGGCTGGCGGGCTCCCCGTCGAGACAGGCCACGAATGGTCTAGCAACCAATGCCTTGGGCCCACGGGACGAGCAGGTCTCCGTGCGTTGCGGCGTGTATCGTCCCGGGCGGACCGGCTTGCGGAGGTCTTCATGGAACACTCGATTGCCACCATTGACGGCAATGAAGCGACGGCCTATGTGGCCCACAAGGTCAGTGAGGTTATCGCGATCTATCCGATCACGCCTTCTTCGGCCATGGGCGAATTCGCTGACGAGTGGTCTGCCGCCGGCAAGACCAACATCTGGGGCACGGTGCCTCTGGTGGTCGAGATGCAATCGGAGGGCGGCGCGGCGGGAACCGTGCACGGGGCGCTGCAAACCGGCAGCCTGACAACGACCTTTACTGCGTCGCAAGGTCTGCTGCTCATGATCCCCAACATGTACAAGATCGCGGGCGAGCTGACCTCGACGGTCTTTCACGTCTCGGCCCGCTCACTCGCTGCCCAGGCCCTCTCGATCTTCGGAGATCAATCCGACGTAATGGCCGCGCGGTCGACAGGCTTTGCCATGCTTGCCTCCAACTCCGTGCAGGAGGCCCAAGACCTGGCGATGATTGCCCACGCGGCCACGCTCGAGGCGCGGATTCCATTCCTCCACTTCTTTGACGGGTTTCGGACCTCCCACGAGGTTAACAAGCTGGAGCGGCTCAGCGATGAGGAGATCCGTTCCATGATCGACGAGGACTTGGTCGTGGCGCACCGGGCGCGAGCCCTCTCTCCGGATCACCCCGTTGTCCGCGGCACAGCGCAGAACCCAGATGTGTACTTCCAGGCCCGCGAGACCGTCAACCGCTTCTACCAAGCCTGTCCAGCAATCGTCCAAAAGTGGATGGATCGCTTCGCCGCGCTCACCGGGAGGGGCTATCACCTGTTCGACTACATGGGCCCGGCGGATGCCGAGTACGTCATCGTCATGATGGGTTCAGGGGCGGAAACAGCCGAGGAAACCGCCAAGTTCCTCGCGGATCGTGGGAGGAAAACCGGCGTAGTTAAGGTCCGGTTGTTTCGACCGTTTGCGGTGGAGGATCTCATGGCCTCCCTGCCGGGTACCGTCAAGGCGCTGGCCGTCCTGGATCGCACCAAGGAACCGAGCAGCCTGGGCGAGCCGCTGTACGTGGATGTGGTTATGGCCTTGGCCGAGGATCGCGGCCGGGGCAAGCTACCCTTGGCAAAGATGCCGCTCGTCGTGGGTGGCCGCTACGGGCTGTCCTCGAAGGAATTCACACCCGCGATGGCGAAAGGCGTCTTCGACGAGCTACGCCGACCGCAGCCCAAGAACCACTTCACCATTGGGATCGAGGATGACGTCACTCACACGAGCCTCACCTTCGATCCAGCCTTTTCCATTGAAGAGGATGACACGATCCGCTGTGTGTTCTGGGGTCTTGGCTCTGACGGAACCGTGGGCGCCAACAAGAATTCCATCAAGATTATCGGGGAAGATACCGAAAACTATGCCCAAGGGTACTTTTACTATGACTCAAAGAAGTCGGGGCAGGTAACTTTATCGCACCTGCGGTTCGGCCCTCGGTCCATCCATGCGCCCTACTTGATCGGTCAGGCGAATTTCGTCGCCTGCCATCACTTCAGTTTCCTGGAGCGCTTCGACGTCCTGAAATACGCCGTCCCGGGGGCGGTGTTCTTGCTCAACAGCATCTATGAACCGAACGAGGTATGGGATCACCTGCCTCAGGAGGTCCAGGCGCAGATCCTCGAAAAGAAGCTTCGCTTCTATGTGATTGACGCCAACAAAGTGGCGCAAGATACCGGCATGGGGGGGCGAATCAACACCATCATGCAGACCTGCTTCTTTGCCATCAGCGGCGTGCTGCCGCGCGAGCGCGCCATTGCCGAGATCAAGAAGAGCATTCAGAAGACCTATGGCAAGCGAGGCGAAGAGGTGGTCCAGCAAAACTTCCGCGCGGTGGATCAGACCGTGGCTCACCTTCACGAAGTTGAACTGAAGGCAAAAACGGTCCTCGCCTCTTCACCGAGGCGTCGCGCCGCCGTTCCCGCTGAAGCCCCGGAGTTCGTGCAGAAGGTCCTGGCTCCGATGATCACGCTCGACGGAGATCGATTGCCGGTCAGCGCGCTTCCGGTTGATGGGACCTACCCCAACGGCACTTCGCGCTGGGAGAAGCGCAACATTGGCCTGGAGATTCCGGTATGGGAGCCCGACCTTTGTATTCAGTGCGGAAAGTGCGTGATGGTTTGCCCGCATGCCGTGATCCGGCAGAAGGTGTATGGCCCGAATCTTCTGGCCCAGGCCCCCGCCGCGTTCAAGAGTGCCGCCGCCCGGTTCAAGGAATTCCCCGACGCCGTCTTCAGCTTGCAGGTTTCCCCCGAGGATTGCACCGGCTGCGGCCTGTGTGTGGAGGTTTGTCCGGTCAAGGACAAGAAGCAAGCCGACCACAAGGCGCTGAACATGATGGATCAGCCCAGTCTGCGTGAGCAAGAAAACACGAACTGGGAGTTCTTCCTATCGCTTCCCGAAATCGATCGCACTCTGGTGAACCCGGGCACGATCAAGAATGCCCAGCTTTACGAGCCGCTGTTTGAGTTTTCGGGAGCCTGCGCGGGCTGCGGCGAGACGCCCTACGTCAAGCTCGTTTCGCAGCTCTTCGGGGATCGGGCTGTGGTGGCCAATGCCACCGGATGCTCCTCTATCTACGGCGGCAATCTGCCCACCACCCCCTGGACTCACAACCTCGAAGGTCGTGGACCGGCTTGGTCGAACTCGCTGTTCGAGGACAATGCCGAATTTGGGCTGGGTATGCGACTGACCTTTGACAAGCACTTGGAGTACTTGCACGAGGCTTTGCCCAAACTGGCTGATCGTGTCGGTCCAGGTTTGGTGAGTGAGTTGCTTCATGCCGACCAGTCCCGCGAGGAAGGGATCCGGGCCCAGCGCGCGCGAGTTGCCGAACTCAAGAACCAGCTGGCCGGGCTTCAGGACCCACTGGCCAAAGACTTGCTCTCACTCGCCGACGACCTGGTCCGCAAGAGCGTCTGGATCATAGGCGGTGATGGCTGGGCCTACGATATCGGATTCGGGGGCCTGGATCATGTCCTGGCTTCGGGCCGGAACGTGAACGTCCTGGTATTGGACACCGAGGTCTACTCCAACACGGGAGGCCAGTCCTCGAAGTCGACGCCTCGGGGGGCTGTGGCCCGATTCGCGGCCAAGGGCAAGTCCCTGCCCAAGAAGGCCCTTGGGCTCATGGTGATGTCCTACGGCTACGTCTATGTGGCAAGTGTGGCAATGGGAGCCAATGATCAACAGACGCTGCGATCCTTTCTGGAAGCGGAAGCCTACGACGGCCCGTCTCTGATTATCGCCTACAGTCACTGCATCAACCACGGTATCGACATGCGCAGGGGACTCGAGCAACAGAAGCTGGCTGTCCAGTCGGGCTACTGGCCCCTCTATCGCTACAATCCGACGCTGGCGGCCCAGGGTAGGAATCCGCTCGTCCTGGACTCCAAAGCTCCCACCATCCCTCTGGAGCAGTATGCCTATAACGAGACTCGCTTTCGCCAGCTGCTACATAGCGATGAGCAGCGGGCGGAATCCCTGATGAAACTCGCTCAGGCCGATATTAACGAGCGCTGGTCCCTGTACCAGTACTTGGCGGCTCAACCCTACGGGGATGGGCACCCGGGCCAATGAACTACTTGTGCCCGGACGGGCCCGGAACTTGCCCGCGCGGGTTCAGGGTCTGAGGACCGTAGGGACGAGGCCTGACCCGGGCCGAGATTCCCAAGGTCGAGGGCCAGTTCAAGTCAGCAGACAAGAAGGTGTCGGGGCCGCTCCCCACTCATGGGCCGGGTTGGAGGGCCAAAGCCGGGCCCCGGGAATCCGGGGCCAAGTGCGCTTCAGGGCACTGGCGTGGGGGTAACCGTCGCAAAGAACTCCAGCGCAAGCCATCCCTGGTGACCTTGGCCGTCGCGGACCAGAACCCATTCCAGTCCCGAGGCCAACTCCGGCTCGCCGATTCTCTCCACCCCAGCTCCCTCTTGAAGGGAGCTGACGATTCTCCCCCCTGGCTCGTCACGCAGCACCGCTCCCTTTCCCTTTGTTCCGAACACCACGCCCAAGACCGGGGTGGGGCTTGGGGTCAAGCTGGGTTCGGGCGTGAGCGAAGAGGCCACGCTGGGCGAGGGAACGGCAGTGGGCGTCGAGGTGAGGCTCGGGGTGAAGGTCAGGGTGGGGCCGGGTGCCAGGGAGACCTGGGGCGTGCTCGTCGGCTGCGCCACGAACTCCAGCAGAGGTCGCTGACTGAGCCCCGCAAGGGCCAGCAGAAAGAGACCGATACTGATGATTGCACCCAAGGCAATCCCCCAGACCCCAGGCGATTCCGGCAACGGTCGAATTCCCAGGAGGAGGAAGATCGCAAGGCCGCCCACGATCGCGAGGCATAGACTCGCGGCGGCACTAAATAGGGGGGGCAGGGAAGCGGCCGGGCCCATCGTCGCCCAGTTCCACCCCCCCGCCATGGTCGGGATCAACACCAAGTAGGCGAGAGCCGCGCTGGGCAGACGAGCATGTCCGGGGTCCCTCGCAAGTCGGTTTGCCATCCAAACGGATGCGAAGAACGCGACCGGCAGGTCGGCCCAGGCCGACCCTGGGCTCCCCGCCAACCTGAAATCCGCCCTGGGGAAAACCAGGTGGGAGGCCATCCCCAGCAAGGCCGCAAGAAGGAAGGCGAGTGCAACCCCGAGGATAACCCCGAGCAGGTTGCGTCCCACGTAGCGAGGCAAAGCTACCGCGAGGCCAAAGCTAATCCCGCCTAGCGGCGCGAGCAGAGGGGCTACCAAAGCCGCGGCGAATAGCAGGGTGGTGGAGTGCAGGCCAAAGCCGACGCAGGCCAGGAGGGTAGCCAACAAGATGAAGAGAAAGAAGTCGAAGGTGGGAAGGGTCCGCTCGGTGAGCGCCTCGACCAGAGTGAGTTTCTCGCCCTCTTCGAGAGCCACTGGCCAACCCCGGGCTCTCTTTCGGCGCCGAGGTGTCTCCTCCTCGGGAAAAGAGATGGGCATCAAGGGAGTCATCGCAAAGCCTCATCGTCGTAATGTGGACAATAGGCGAACCGGATGCTCGAGGAGGTCCAAGGCGGCATAGATGTCCGGGACGAGTAGGTCGGCGGCCTCCAGGCTTTGACGAGCGAGCCCCTCCGCTGACAGGATGGCAATCCCCAGGCCGGCCTCGCGCAACATTCCCGTATCGTTCGCCCCCTGCCCGATGGCGACCACATGCTGCGCCCCCAGGCGGTTCACGTATTCCGCTTTTTGTTCGGCTTCGTCACCAGAGTTCAGTCGGGTCGAGCGCAGATTAAGGGCTCTGTCGATGGCCTCCTGTCGACCGTAGGTGTCGGCGCTGATCAAGTGGATAGTCAGACGATCCCGCAAAGCGGTCAGCGGACGCGAGATCCGGTCGAGCAGGACACCATCAATCGCGATTGTTCCGTTGACATCGAGCACCAGATGCTGCAGCCTCAACCACCCTCGGCCCGGGATGTCCAGCTCAATGGTCAAGACCTTCTCCTCCCCAGGGGGGGATTATAGCCCAGAGATCGTGCCGATCCATAGTGTATAATGAAATCGTGGGCGAACCTCCTTTCAACTCCACCAATCTGAAATCCAACCGCGTCCGACTTTGGACGGTCGTGGCCGTTGTCATTGCCCTCTTGATTCTGGTGGGGCTTGCGGTGGGTTTGTATTTCCTCGCGCAGAATGAGGCGACCACCCGCAACGTCCGGGATATCCTTCTCATCGTCCTGGCCCTTGAGTTCATGGTCCTGGGGGCGGCCCTGATTGTTCTGCTGGTCCAGATCGCCCGGCTGACTCTCTTGCTGCAGATAGAAATCAAGCCGCTTCTCGAAAGTGCAAATGAAACAGTCAATAGCCTGAAGGGAACCACCGTGTTCCTGAGCGAGAACCTGGTTGAGCCCGTGATCCAGCTCAATAGCTCGCTCGCGGGGATTCGTCGCCTGCTTGAGGTTTTTCGCCTCTTCCGCGGATAACCGCAGTCGGTCGGATGCCCAGCAACTTGGGCAGCGAAAGCAGGGAATCATCGGATCATCAGAGGAAAGGAGCGGACTATGGCAGATCGAGACGGGGATCTGGGCGCCTTCCTGGGCGGCTTTCTGGTGGGAGGCCTTATCGGGGCGGCAGTTGCGCTCTTGTTGGCCCCCCAGAGCGGTGAGGAAACCCGTGCGATGATCCGGGAGGGAGGCATCGAACTGAAGCATCGCGCGGAACAGGCTGCGGCGGACCTGCGTGTCCGTGCCGAGTCGGGCGCCGAGGAGCTACGCGGTCGGGCCCAGGAGGCGGTCGAGGACACCAAGGCGCGGGTCAGTGATGCCGTGGATGCGGCGCGCCAAGCGGCTCGACGCAAGCGCGCTGACCTCGAGGGGGGAAACCCGAACGAATAGGCGGCCTGACATCTCCTCGAAGTGACTCGCGGTCCAGAATCTCTGCCGCGGGTGCCTCGCCCAACCAGCGTAGCACCCGCGGTTTCTTTTCCTTCTCCTTCAAGGGACCTGCGTCCAGTGCAGGCAGATCGGCAAGGCGCGCGCGAATCCCAGAACCGCCAGGCCTTCCAGAGGGGTCTCGCCGGGTTGGATCCTTGAAATAGCGCGGGCTCCTGGTTACACTGGGGCTCCTTTTCGCTGGCGCTAGGCCTCACGGACGCAAAGCTCTGTCCCCTGGCGGGAGACCTTCGGGACATCGGACATAGGGGCAGTTCTTGCCTGGATCATTGCCAGCCCACGACCGGTGAAGGTTTCGGGGCCTCGATGGTCGTTGATTCCTGAGTCTCCCTTCACGGGAGGGCCAGATTGTCTCCGCTCAGGTCTGGGCCCGAGGTCGAGTCAGAGCAAGGCCTGGATCCGGCCGGGAGCGGATTCCCCGAGGGCGATCTCCAACTCTCTGCGCTGGGCAAGGCTCGGACCTGGTCGTCCTGCGGTCCGGAGTCGCCTCAGCTCATTCAAATCTGCGTTCCGAGCTACTATCTAAGGTATAATCGCCTTAATCCAGTGGCCAGGGTCGGGTTATCACCTGGCCATCTTTCTGGCGGGCCCCAGGCCGATGGTCGGAGCACGAATTCGCTTTGGAACGGACGGATGGCGGGGTGCGATCGCGGGGGACTACACGTTCGCGAGCGTCCGACGCTGCACCCAGGGATTCGCAACCTTCCTGTTGAAGAGGGGCTACGCCGGAAGGCGGGTCGTTGTGGGCTATGACCGCCGCTTTGGCTCAGAGAACTTTGCCGCCTCTGCCGCCGAGGTGCTCGCGGCGAACGGCCTGAACGTCCTTCTGACCCAGACCGCGACGCCCACCCCAGCGATTGCGTACGCCGTGGTTTATCAGCAGGCTGCCGGAGCGGTGAACATTACCGCATCGCACAACCCCGCGACGGACAATGGCTTCAAGGTGCGGGACGAACACGGAGGGGCCATTGACCCCGCCGGGTTGAAGGAGATTGAAGCGGCCATACCGGCTCAGGACGACGGGGTCCAATGGATTCCCTTGAAGCTAGGTCTGAAGGATCGGAGTGTGGAGTTCTTCGATCCGGCTCCGGCCTACAGGGAGCAATTGAGCCGCTTGGTGGACCTGGGGCGAATCCGCGCCGCCGGCTTGAATGTGGTGTTTGATCCCATGTGGGGAAACGGTGCCGGCTGGTTGCCGAGTCTTCTGGCGGGGGGGGCAACCAAGGTGGCGGAGATCCACTCGGAGCGAAATCCGATCTTTCCCGAGATGGAGAGGCCCGAGCCCATTCGACCCAACATTGACGTGGGGCTGCGCCGTGTCCGGGAGGAGAAAGCGGATGCCTTGCTGGTCACCGATGGAGACGCGGATCGGGTGGGTTTCGGAGATGAACACGGGGAGTTCATCAACCAATTGCAGGTCTTTGGACTTCTGGCGCTTTACCTGCTCGAAGTCCGAGGATTGCGCGGACCGATCGTAAAGACCCTCTCGACAA